>CAMZBA010000004.1 GCA_947304395.1 uncultured Candidatus Saccharibacteria bacterium | reverse complement strand
TTCCCGTTTTGATAAGAAATGAAAAAAGGCCTTCACTCAGGAAGGCCAAAGAGGTTACAGGAGCAGCAGTCCATGGTAGAATGCCGTTGCCACGATTCCGGCGATGAACGCTACGGATATGATGATGTAGTGGGCTTCATAGGGTGCATCGAATGCTTTTGCAACGGTCATCGCTATGAACGCGACAAAGAAGCAACCCGCAGCCGCTACGCCGTAAGCGAAGGCAACCTTACCTATGGTGGAGAGCACTAATATCGGAGGCCACATCAGACCAAAGATTGCTCCCAGGATCCACATGCCTCCTCCGATAACGCCGAAGCCAATAAGCACATAAGCGGCAAGCGTGGAAGCTGCGTCTGCAGGGTTCTCCTCGAACTTGTTGGCGAGGTTATAAAAAAAGTCCCTCATATTTTCACCTCTCTTTTGGGGGTTTAATGTACGCAATAACTGCTTTTATTATTATATCACAGAATACGCAAAAAATCAATATAGGTTAAAATATATACAAATACGGAGAATATATGGCAGAACTAAAATGTCCACATTGTGGTAAAACCTTTAAAGTTGACGATACGAGCTATGCTGATATTTTGAGTCAAGTTCGCAATAGGGAATTCGAAGAAGAGTTACATGCGCGTTTGAAAGATGTCGAAAAGCAGGCGCATGCCGACAGAGACTTGGCGCTCGCCAAGCAAGAAGCGGCACAGACGAAAAAGATTGCTGAGCTCGAGGCGAAGCTAAAACAGGCCGATACGGATAGGGAACTTGCAGTCGCACGCGCGCTCGCTCCAGTCGAAAGAGAGCTAGAATCGACCAAGTCCGACCTCAGAACGAAGACTTCTGAAGCCAAGCTGCGCGAGGAGTCGTTGGCGGCACAGGTCAAGCTGCGCGAGTCGGCCCTCAAAACACAATACGAAGGCGCACTAAAGCTCAAAGATGAAGAAATTGATCGTCTCAAAGATCTCAAATCCAAGCTAAGCACAAAAATGGTCGGCGAATCACTTGAGCAACATTGCCAAACGGAGTTTAATCGTTTGCGCGCGACCGCATTTCAGAATGCTTATTTCGAAAAAGACAACGATGCGCGCACTGGTAGCAAAGGCGACTATATTTATCGCGAAAACGACGGGCAGGGCAACGAGATAGTTTCGATTATGTTTGAAATGAAGAATGAGAATGAAACTACCGCCACGAAGCATAAAAACGAAGACTTCTTCAAAGAACTTGATAAGGATCGCAAAGAAAAGAATTGCGAATATGCAGTATTGGTTACTTTACTAGAGGCTGATTCTGAACTTTATAACACTGGCATTGTTGATGTGAGTTACAGATACGACAAGATGTATGTGATTCGCCCACAATTCTTTATTCCGATGATTACACTTCTGCGTAATGCGGCACTTAACTCCTTAAAATACAAGCAAGAGCTAGCCGTAGTGCGCAATCAAAATATCGATATTACGCATTTTGAGGAAAATATGGAGAACTTCAAGCAGGCTTTTGCGCGCAACTATGAGCTTGCTAGTAAAAAATTTAGTACTGCGATTGAGGAAATCGACAAGACTATTACTCATCTTCAAAAGACTAAAGAAGCGCTTTTGAGCTCCGAGAATAATCTTCGTCTGGCCAATAATAAGGCCGAAGACCTGACAATTAAGCGACTCACGCGCGGCAATCCAACTATGGCGGAAAAATTTGCCGAATTAAAAAACTAAGGCTGCCACCTTGTATAAAAAACATAAGCAGTGCTAAAATTTAGCTAAAATGTATAGCAATGATAAAACATCAAAAGGCGTTAATAAGGTTCTCCATACATTCTTTATCCTGTTTATTATCGTGATGATTGGTATTCTGGCCTCAACCATACTGAAGCGCATAGATGGTGACACTTTGACTATCACGTCTGGCGAAGAAGCGCAAGAAGAATGTGGGGACGCGCAAGCGCAACGCGCCATGAATCAGGCAGGCATAAAAGCGCCAGTTAAATGCAACAAAAAGAGTCACAACTAAAAAAGAAGCCTCACGGGGCTTCTTTTTTAGCAGATTCTACTCTTCGGCAGATTCGTCTTCGCTCTCTTCGACTGCAGATAGTAAGGAATCTTCGACGTTTTTCTTTTTCTTTTTCTCTGGCGCCTTGGCGATTTCGACGTCGATTTCGTATCCGGTCAATTTAGAGGCGAGGCGAACGTTTTGCCCGACGCGACCAATTGCAATTGATTGCTGATCTTTAGAAACATAAACGGTAGCATGGTCGACCATTTCGCCTTTTTTGTTCTCGATTTTATCGGTCTCGACTTTTTGGATTTCGGCTGGGCTGAGAGCTTCGCGGATATACTCAGAAATATTATCGCTCCAGTTAACGATGTCGATCTTTTCGCGATCGCCGATTTCATTCATAACAGCCTGTACGCGTACGCCGCGTCCGCCAACGAAGGTGCCAACCGGGTCGATGCCAGGCATAGTGGCAGCAACGGCAATCTTGGTACGACGGCCAGCTTCGCGCGCAATAGCTTTGATTTCGACTGAACCATTCTCAATTTCTGGAACTTCTTGGCGGAAGAGATACTCGATGAATTCTGCGCAGCCGCGGCTTAGGATTAATTGTGCACCACGTTCATTGCGCTCGATTTCTTTGATATATACCTTCACGCGTGAGCCAACTGCGTAATACTCTCCTTCAATTTGTTCACTTTTTGGCATGATGCCGGTGGCTTTGCCTAGGTCGATGCGAACTAATTTTGGTTCTACGCGCACAATTGTGCCGTTCACGACGCTGCCAATTTTGTCTTCATACATCGTTAATACAGCATCACGTTCCGCTTCGCGTAGACGCTGAATGACGACCTGCTTCGCGGTTTGCGATGCGACGCGGCCAAAGCTTTCGACTTTGTGCTTTTCTTCAACATGATCGCCAATCTCTTTACCATTAGCCTCGGATTGTGGGACTTCGGTAGCTGGATTATAGGCTACGTCATCTTCGATGACTTCGCGAATAATATAAATATCAGCCTCGCCGGTATTTAGATTGAGTTCGCAACGAACATCCATATCTTTGTCGCCGTTATCTTTGCGCCACGCTGCCGCAATTGCCTGCTGGATCACATCAATCACAGTCTCTTTTGGTAGATTCTTTTCTTCAGCAATAATGTCGACCATTGCGACCATCTGCTTTAAGTCTAGATCCATATTTTCCTTTCGTTGATTAATTACACTAATAAAACCGCCTCTTTTCGAGCCGGTCTTCATCTGTATGTCAACAGTATATCAGATATTGATTTTTTTGTCAAAATGTGTTATACTAGACTAATCGTTGATACTATAGTTAGCGAAGTATTTTAGGAGGTGAAAAAATGGGCAAACGCAAAACGAATCCCGATTACATGAGCGACGGCAAAAAACGCGCAAGAAAGGGGAATTATATCCATCACGGTACCGCGCGTCACAATGATCCGATTCCGCCCGATGTCTACTCGAGCGTAGGCGCCACCAGGCGCACGCGCGCTATGGCAAAGGGCATTCTGATTGCCATAACAATTATCGTAATCGTTTGTATCGGGGTGGCTTTCGCCACGTCCGCCGAAGAGCGGCAGGTTGGTCTGGTTGAGGACGGATTCTATATCCGCGGCGACCATATCGATCTGGATGGCTTTCTCAGATCGAAGAAGTTCTTCCCCTGCGGGCTGAGCGGCGTCGACATCCGGTACCGGAAGAACGACGGGACGGAAATTGAGATCATCGATTACGGCGAATCTATCGTTGTGAAGGGCACCGACATTGGAACCAATACTTACGATCCGAGATGTGGCAATCTTAAAGAATGCCATGTTTGCTGGATTCTTCCGAGAGACAATCCGGAAGACCCTGGGGCTAGGAATATTCTTCTCCCCGTGGAGGCGGTCGCAACAATTCTTGAATCCGAAGGAGAGGGGGTGCGAGTATTAAAATGACAAGTTCGCAAAAAATCGGTCTGACGCTTCTCGCGGCAGCTTCAATCTTGATCATCGTATTGTCGGTGCTCTACGGTACCCGCGCAGACAACTGGTCTGACGATCAGGCCATCGAGAAGCTTGATAATAACAGGCTCGAGGACGGTTTCGACGTCGATGGATACCTCTGGGGTAAAGGTTATATGCCCATCAGTGAGGATGAGGACTGCTACGTCTATCAGAACGTAGAGAAGATCGTCTCCATTCAGGTCTATAAGGACGAGGGCTACGTGCGCATCGGTAACGGCAAAGGCACGTCCCAGCAATATGGACTAAGTTCAGGTCAACTCTACGAGTGCTACCTCGCGAGGATCAGTGATGATGTTGACTTGGGTGACTATGGAACCTATTGCGTCATCTTGCCGAAAGAAGCTCTGGCCGAGGTGGTCCGTTGGGCTAATCGCTAACCTCCGCCTCCCCCTATGGGGGAGGCTTTTTATTTGACGGCAATAATTATCTTTGGTAAAATATAAACACTAAGTTATTTACTTTTAGCACAATCAGTTCTGAATTATGTCAATCGGTAGGAAATTGTGCCTTAAGTGTGGGAAATCAATAATAGAATTTAATAAAAAGGGGACGAATGGAGAATAAAAAACAGGCCGAGGCGGCACGCCGAGCAAAATTGCTCAAAATGCGCGCCGAACGCCTACCAGACATCAAAAAGCAATTTGAAGAAAATCAAAAACGCAACTTTAATGCGAATTTTGCGCCCGGCGGCAAAGATGAAAAACTCGTGCATGGCAAGAGAAAGGCTGCTAGCAAAGCTGCTAAGTCTGTAGCAAAAAAGCCTATAAAGAAGAGTAATACTAAAGCTACAAAGGCCACAAAGGCCGCCCCGACTGCTACCGATAAAAAACGTGAGGTTAACTTGCTCGTTAGTACGCGTAAAGGCGAGATGGTCCATCATCAGCGCATGTTGAGCCAGGATGTTAACGCGCAAGCTACGCAGCACATCATCGGTATTCCAGTCAATAAATCTCGCTACAACGGGTATAATGGCCAGCAAGTTACGATGGCGCAGATTAAGTCAGCTCGCCAACATCGTGATGCGGTTCGTATAATTCCAATTGGCGGCCTCGGCGAGTTTGGCATTGGTAAAAATATGACCGCCATTGAGTATCAAGGAGAGATAATCCTTATCGATATGGGTACGCTCTTTGCAAGCGAAGATTATCCGGGCGTAAATTATATGGTGCCAGACGCAAAGTGGCTAGAAGATAACCGCGACAATGTAAAAGCAATTCTCTTTACCCATGCTCATCTAGATCATATTGGCGCCTGTAAGCATCTTTTGCCGTATTTTGGCCCGCTTGTACCAATTTATGCAACAAGCTTTACGATTGGTATGATTAAAAAGCAGATGTCCGAGTTATCCGATGTGCCGGATATGAATTATCACGAAGTCGATCCGTTCAAACACGAAAGCATAAAATTGTCTGAGCATCTTTCGGCAGAATTTGTTCATATCTTGCATTCTATTCCTGGCAATACGTCCATTGTTGTGCGTACGCCAAATGGCAACATCTTATTGTCTGGCGACTGGCGCTTTGAGGCTAACCCAATGGGTACGCCAGCCGATTATGACCGCCTCCTTGAGATTCGTGATAAAGAAGGGTACGCCTTACTCCTCAATGAGTCTACAAACATTGATACTCCAGGCACGCATCCGCATTCAGAATATGACGTGGGCGAAAATATGGGCCGCGTCATGGATCACTACGCGAATGGTCGTGTTATTATTTCCTGTTTCTCCTCCCAGGTTAAGCGTATCGAACTAGTCCTAAAAGAGGCGGCTGCGCGTGGGCGTAAAGTTGCCTTTGCGGGATATTCGATGATTAATAACGTAGAAGTAGCTCTGCGCGCCAAAGCTATCAAGATTCCAAAAGATACCATTATGAAGATGGAAGATATAATTAAGCTTCCAGATGAGAAAGTTACGATTGTCTGTACGGGTTCGCAGGGCGAAATGAATGCAGTTTTAAACCGCATGGTCTCTGGTTCGCATCGCTATATTAAGATTAAGGCTACCGATACAATTGTTTTCAGTTCTAATCCAATTCCAGGCAACGAACCGAAGGTTGTGTCTACTGTTGGTGGCCTCTTGCGTGAAGGGGCGCAAGTAATTCAGAATGGCAAAACCCATTTGACGAATATTGGCCCATTGCATCTATCTGGCCATGCCTACTATGAGGATCACGTTAAATTCGTCACCGATATGCAGCCGAAGAATTACATGCCTTATCATGGTGAGTTTTACATGTTGCAACATAATGCCGAGATGGCTGAGAATGTTGTGGGTATTCCGAAAGACAACATTATTGTGGCGGACGATGGCGATATTGTTGAATTGATGCCGGATCGGACGATTCATAAAAATGGTCGCATTCATGTCGGCAATAAGCTTTACGATGACGCCGATCGCCAGGTCAACGAAGCTGTCGTAAAAGACCGTATTCATATTTCTCGCGAGGGCATCTTCGTGGTTATTCTTACGCTCAGTAAAAAGACTGGACGTCTCATTAAGACCCCAGATATCGTTTCGCGCGCGTTTATTTACCTAGACAATTCAGAAGAGTTAATCGGCAAGATTCGCCATTATCTTCGCGCAAAGACCGACCGCAGTATCGCATCTGACGATGATATTAAGACTATGAAAGAAGAAATCAAAGAAGATGTAACACATATCCTCTTTGACGCCACTGGTCATACACCAATCGTGATACCAGTTATAAACAAAGTCTAATCTTTAAAAATGCCGCCATATGGCGGTATTTTTAGTTGTGGTATAATTTAACATAAGCAATATAGGAGAATTATGCGCAATGAACAAGAAAGATAAAAACAAGTCGGAACAGTACGGTCAGTTTTGCAGTATTCTGCCGATTTGCGTTCTCATAAGTATTTTGACTGCAGTGCTAGTAACATTAGTGTTTTCGATAGCCTTCGTGCGTTCATTTAAGCTCGAAACTAAAACGCCGCTTGATGTTTCTGGCGCATTTAAAGAAGCTCTCGAAAATAAAGAAAAAGACGTCAGCGGCATTACGCTAGTTAGCGGCGAGGCTGTGGTGGATTTCTTCACTTCTGGAAAAACCGGCTTCATTTTTGCGTCAGATGAGGAATGTAACAATTGCGCGGATTTTGGTGCTCGTCTAGCGAACATCGCAGCATCGGCTGAAATATCCGATATTTACCACTATGAGCATGTTGCTGAAGGCGCGGGCAACGCAGAGGTGGCGGCTCGCAATGTAACCATCGGCAAAGAGGATTCTCCTGTCCTTGTCTATGTACGCGAAGGCGCGGTCTATGATCGCTTAGATGATGCTAATAGCGACTCGGATCTCTCAACCTTCTTGGCTAAATATAAATAATCTATCTGCAAAAAAGAATTGGCCGCCCCTTTAGGAGGCGGCCCTGTTTTTTGTTTATGAAGCCTTTTTCTAATCTTATCGTCTCAATGTCTGTAGTCTATTCTTCAGCCAGACCTGACCCTTCAATCGCCTGCTGTTGTTCATAGCTGTCCAAAACGCTGCGTACCCATTCTGGCGGAGTCAGTCCTTCTTCTTTCTCAGAACTGCTCACAATGTCGATTTGTTCTGCTATTTGAATGGGGGCTTCGACTCTGTCTAGTCTGTTAGACGCCCCGGTCGTGCTAGGCCCCCTCGTAATTTCCTCCCATTTAGCTCTTTGTTTTTCGGGGTGGTTTGGCTCTCTTTCCATAATCTTAGTATAACAAATATCTGTTGATATAATATAGCTATGGAACAGATTATATTTGTCGATAAGCCGTCCGGCATGAGTAGCTTTGGTGCCGTTGCGCGTGTGCGCCGAATACTATCTGAGCGAATGGGCCATAAGGTGAAAGTTGGTCATACTGGCACGCTTGATCCGTTTGCGACGGGGCTATTAATACTATTGGCTGGCAAGGCTACGAAAAAAGCCCCCGAACTTACGAAGCTTGATAAAGAATATGAAGCAACTATCCGCCTTGGCGCAAAGTCTAGTACTGGCGATCCGGAGGGTGAAATAACTATCACTGACGACGGGATTAATATTTCGCGTGCACAAATTGAGAAGACGCTCGTACGATTCGTAGGAGAAATCGAGCAAAGACCGCCGATTTTTTCTGCCATCAAGGTCAACGGTCAGCGCGCCTACAAGCTCGCGCGGGCGGGAAAGGAAGTTGAAATTCCGACCCGAAAAGTCCAAATATATTCTATCGACATCATAGATTACGCGCCGCCATTTTTAAAAATACGCACCCATGTGGGCAGCGGAACCTATATTCGTACTCTTGCAGAGGATATTGGTAAAGCGCTCGGCTGCGATGCGTATACGACAGAACTTCGGCGCACCAAAATTGCCGATTATGATATAAATAAATTGCCCCTTTTCGAGGTGCCCGAATAAGAAAAACTAAATCAAGACTATAGATTAAGTTATAATTAATTACATGTTTGACCTTCAGAAACGACTAGACGCTCTTACGGCAGAGTTTGAAGCAACTTGGCAAAAACTCAACATCGACCAGAAGCTCTCCGATATGCAAAAAATAGAGGAGGAGGTGGCGGTTCCAGAAATATGGAACAACCCAGATAATGCTCGTGAAAAAACTACCCAGTTATCTAATCTCCACGACGAGCTGGATCCATGGCAACTGTTAAAGACGCAAATTAAAGATATTTCAGATTTGATGTCGCTCGGCGACGATTCTCTGGCGGAAGAGTTTGCGGGGCAGCTCGACGCTATGGAAGAAAACCTCGCCAAACTGCGTCAAGCACTACGCTTCACTGGCAAGTATGATCATAATGACGCAATCTTGCGCATTACGGCTGGCGCTGGTGGCACTGAAGCAATGGACTGGTCTAGCATGCTTGAGCGTATGTATCTTCGTTGGGCGGAGCGCAATAATATTAAAGTCCAGATTCTCGACCGCGTTGCTGGGGAGGAAGCTGGGATTAAGACTTGCGTAATGGAGCTATCTGGCCCGAATATGTATGGCAGGCTAAAATCTGAACATGGCACACATCGGCTAGTCCGCCTTAGTCCATTCAATGCCGATCATCTTCGCCAGACGTCATTTGCGCTCGTGGAAGTGCTACCAGTTATAAGAGATGATTCTGAGGTGCAAATCGACCCCAAAGATCTGCGCATCGATGTTTATCACTCGGGTGGACATGGTGGTCAATCGGTTAATACAACTAATTCCGCAGTGCGCATTACGCATATTCCAACCAATACCGTGGTCGCAATTCAGAATGAACGTAGTCAGTTGCAGAACAAGGAAAAAGCCATGGAAATTCTTCGCGGCAAGTTGCAGCAAATGATGCAAGACCAAAATGCCGAATCCGTCGATAAGCTTCGCGCTGGCGAATCGGCGGGCTGGGGGCAGCAAATTCGAAATTATGTCCTTCATCCGTATAAGCTTGTTAAAGATACGCGTACAAAGTACGAGGAAAACGACGCCGACGCCGTTCTTGATGGCAAAATCGATAATTTTATTGAAGCATTTTTGGACAATTAATAGCGCTTATGTTACGATAGAAACATGATATTACTCGATGACGTTGTCAAGTATTATCCAGGCGATAAAGAGCCTGCTCTAGACCACGTTTCTTTGTCGATAGAACCAAAGGAATTTGTCTTTTTGGTAGGCAAATCCGGCGCAGGAAAATCGACGATAATCAAAATGCTTACGCGTGAAGAAAAGCCAACTTCTGGCAAAATCATGGTTGGTGGCATAGATTACGATTATCTAAAAAAGCGCCACATTCCACATCTTCGACGTCGTCTTGGTGTAGTGTTTCAAGATTTTAAACTATTGCCGAATCGTACGGTTTATGAAAATGTTGCATTCGCTCTTGAAATCGTAGGTGTTTCGAATGCCGAAATTCGTCGAACTGTGCCAAAAGTTCTTGAATTAGTTGGTCTTGCAGATAAAGGGCATAAATTCCCGTCCGAGCTATCCGGCGGTGAGCGCCAGCGCGTAGCGATTGCGCGTTCAATGGCGCGTCAACCAAAAATTCTGATTGCTGATGAGCCTACGGGCAACCTCGACCCGGAAACATCTTGGGGAATTGTCCGGCTCCTTGAGGAGATTAATAATTTCGGTACGACGATTCTTATTACTACGCATGATGAGCAAATCGTTAATCAGTTACGTAAGCGCGTGATTACGATTCGAAATGGCAAGATGATTGGCGATCAAAAGAATGATGGTCATTACGACCTCGATGCCGTACGTACGCGCATCGTCAAGCGTCCGTTAGCCGCCACTCGTCGTGCTGCGCCGACTGCAGAAGAAATACGCCGCGCTACTAATTCTCGCCCAGTGCCCACCGCGCAAGCGCATGCTCACGCTGCTAGACAGACTAACGCTGCAATGCCAAAAAGGAAATTTATTCAATAATGACAAAGAAAAAAACACAAGAAGAAAAAGAAGAGCTCAAAAAGACCGCTGCGGTAAGCAAGGAACGCCTTAACCGCATTACGAAGACTCGTAAGCATCATTTGCGCACAAATCATCGCGTGATTAAATATGGTGTCAAGAGCTTTATTCGCAATACTTGGCTAAGTGTCGCTGCTATTGCAATTATGGTCGTCACGCTAGTTGTTTTGTCTGCCACTCTCATTGCCGCCGATGCGATGCGCACGGCAATTCGCCAAGTCGAGCACCAGATTGATATCTCAATTTATTTCAAGCAGGGTGCCACTCAGGATCAAATCGATGAAATCGTTAAGAAAATCAAGGCGCTCGATAGCGTTGCGGAAGTTAAAGTTCTCTCTCCAGAGGAGGCCAATAGGCGAACTAATGAAAAAATTATTTCCGAGTTTAATATCACCGACCAAGATCTAATTCGTACGATGCGCGAAGCGCCGAATAAGATTTCTTGGACACTAAACGTCAAGATGGAGAGTCTAGACAATACGGGTGAGCTAGAAGATTTCGTTAATAGAGATGACGCAATTCAAAATCTCCTCGACGAAACCAAGAAGCCGAGCTTTGCCTCTAGTCACCGCGCAACTATTGATAATATTGCTAAGATAATGAACGAAATTCAAATTGTCGGGCTTGCGGCAGCGGGTGTTTTTGCAATCATTGCTATCTTAGTCGTCTTTAATACAATTCGAATGGCTATCTTTAACCGCAAAGAAGAAATCTACATGATGAAGCTGGTGGGTGCAAGCCGTTGGTTTATCGTAGGGCCGTTTGTAGTCGAGGCGAGTATTTATGGCATAATCGCCGCAATCGTATCGTGTGCTGCTATTTATGTCAGCGTCTACTTCTTGCGGCCGTATTTTGAAGGAATGCTCGATTCTACCTATGCTAATATGACTCAGTATTGGTACTTAGTAGGGGCGGCCTTATTGATAGTGGGCATATTGATTGGCGTTATTTCGTCGCTACTTGCCACTAGAAAATACCTAAAACAGAGATAAAGGCGTCTACATTTGTAGTTTCGGTCTCCGCAACGGAGCGATTATATGTCATCCGCATGGCAGTGGGGGCTTTTGCCAGTTGGCGGCAAACAAGATTTGTGCTATAACGAAATGATAAGATATGTCAGACGATTACTCTTCGCAGCAATTTCACCTATACATCAAATCGCGGACAGGAAAGAAAATCAGCTTGATGCCGAGGCTTGATACTTGCCAAGCCTTTTCGCTTATGCTATAATTGATAACATGAAAATCTGGCGCAACATTTCCTATATGGCAGTCGCTGCGGCGATTCTTGTTACTAGTTTTACCTCACTTCCGGCTTCCGCTACCTTGAGAGAAGACCTAAACGCCGTAAACTCAAAAATCACAGAGCTCAATGACCAGATTGATTCTTACGAAAAACAGGCAAAAGAATTAGCTAAGCAAGCAGACTCTATCTCTAGGCAGATTGCCGTTTTGCAAAACGAACAAGCGAAGCTCAAGAAACAAATAGAACTCAAACAGGCCGAGCATGATCAAATTGTCTTAGAGATTGAGGCGGTTCAAAAACGTATTAATGACAACTATGAATTAATCGGTTACGTCATAGCGCAATACTATTACAATGATGGTGTTTCTACGATAGAACGCATTGCTTCATCTGAAAGTTTCTCGTCATTCGTCGACGAGGAAGCGCATCTCAGCAGTGTTTCTGACACTTTGGGCCAAATTGTAGAAGAAAATAAGGCTCTAAAAGAGAGCTTGGTTCAGAAGAAAAAGCGCGCCGAACAAATTCTAGCCGATCTTGATGCGCAAAAAGAGCAGCTTGCTGCGTCCGAACAGCAACAACAGGAACTATTAGCGCAAACGCGCAGCAATGAGAGCAAGTATAATAGCCTAAAAAGCGAGGCTGCCAAAGAGCGCAAAGCTCTTGAAGAGCAACAGCAATCAATTTTGCGGGAATTAGCTCGTCAAAACAATGTGTCGGGCGTAACTGCTGGCGACCCTAGAAAGGGCGGTTATCCGTATAGCGGCCAATGTCCTGCCGCCAGCCTAAACGGAACTCAATACTCTGATCAATGGGGTATGTATATTTGCGAATGTGTTAGCTACGCGGCCTGGAAGGTGTTCCAGAATTATGGCTACATGCCATATTGGGGTGGTCGCGGGAATGCATCGCAGTGGCCAGCCAATGCTCGCGCGGCGGGATATACGGTTAGCAGTGTGCCAAGGGCGCGCACGGTTGGTATTTCTCAAAGTGGCCCTTATGGGCATGCTGTTTGGGTGGAAGCCGTAAGCGGTGGGCGAGTTTATATCTCTCAATATAATTACGCCAACGAAGCAACTAACTGGCTTCCAGGTGATTATTCTGAGCAATGGGTCGATCAAGGCGCTTACGTATATATCTACTTCAAATAGCCGTTCAGCTCCAAATCATTCGTGCCATACTGTGGTAAAATATTCTTATGGCTAAAATAACTGCGAAAGAATCTAATAATCCGACGCGTTCTATCTACAATGCGCCGTCCAAACCCGAAAAGAAAGTAAATCTCACTACGACTGTAATTGTCGCCGCTGTTACGATGGCGATTGGTGTCATAGTCGGGATTAATTTCGATAAAATTAGCAATAATATAAATACCGCATTGGGCAATCGAGCCGCCACGAGTATTAGCTTTGATGAGCTTAACGATGTCTACGGTGAGCTTTCTTCGAGTTTTGATGGCTCACTCGATCGGAAAAAAGTTATCGAGGAGGCGAAGCGAGGCCTCGTCAATGCCGCCGGTGATAAATATACATATTACATGAACGCCAAAGAGGCCGATGAATTCGATAAGGAACTCGAGGGTGATGTTGGTGCCGGCATTGGCGTAGAGATCGGTGAGCGTGATGGCTTAGTAAAAGTTCTTCGCACTACGCCAGATAACCCAGCTCGCAAGGCGGGGGTTCTCGCGGGAGATATCATCTACAAAGCAGACGACGAAGATATTAGCGGTTTAGGCGTAGAAGATGTGGCGAAAAAACTTCGTGGCGAAGCGGGTACAAAAGTCAAATTGACCGTCATGCGCGACAATAAAGAAGTCAGCTTTGATTTAGTTCGAGAAATCATTAATAACGTCAGTGTATATTCAGATTATAAAGGCGATGCGGCTATCATCACGATTACTCGTTTCGACAGCGATACTGGAAAATTAGCTCGCAAAAAGGCGCAGGAAGCTATTGATAAAAAAGTCAAAAAAGTCATCATTGACCTTCGTGGAAATGGTGGTGGGTATGTCACGGCCGCTCAGGAAGTTGCCTCATTGTGGGTTGAGTCTGGCAAGCTAATTGTTGAGCAAAAATCGCAAAGCGGATTATATAACGAAAAAGTCTATGCAAAAGGCGGGAGCGCCATTCTAAAAAACACAAAAACGATCGTGCTCGTAAACGGTTCAACCGCCTCGGCTTCCGAAATTGTAGCTGGCGCCTTGCAAGACTATGGTCTCGCTAAACTAATCGGCGAGAAAACTTACGGCAAGGGGAGCGTACAGGCGCTTCAAAAACTCACTGGCGGTGAGCTGCTTCGCGTGACGGTAGCGAAATGGTATACACCTAAAGGCAAGAATATCAACGGCGAGGGAATTGTGCCAGACAAAGAAGTTGAACGCACTTTTGATCAGATTAATAAAGAAGAAGACCCTCAGTTGGACGCTGCATTAAAAGAATAATTTGCTATACTAATTAAGTATAAGGAGGCTAAATGGAGCAAACAGAAGAAGGCCAGGCGGCTGGCCAGACAGAATTTGACGTATTTCAGTGGGCAAACTCCGTCGATGAAGTTAAAAATAACATTTCCGTAGAATTATTTCTATTCAACAAGAACTATACGCCATATAAGGTGCGTTACAGCGATGTTTTGATGCAGACGATTCGCTCAATGTTTATGCTCGAGGCGGTAGAGTTTGTTATCAAAGAAGCCGACAAGGGGCTAGAATGTCGCGAATATGAGCTATCCGATGGGGAAGATAAGGTAATTTATCGTATCGATCTAGAAAAAGTCGGTCGCGCAGAGACGTTAATTCATCTAATCGAAAATGAATATAAAGACATAGCGTTTTTTACAGATAATGAGTACGAATTTAAACGCATAAAAGGTATCGTGGCAAAGTTTACCTACCCTGGCGATGAAGGGCAGAAGACTTTCTATATTGCCAAGGGGCTAGCGGCTAGCTCTGCACTAAAAGGAAAACTTAGCTGGGAGCTAAACGGCGAAAGCTTTGAGCCGCTTACTGCCGATGTTGCCATTAAGGTGCCAGAAGGCAACGAGACGGCGATTGTAGATGGCAATATCGTCATCTTTAATCAGTCCAAGTTTGAAAAGCTCTTTCAATACGATTACAAACAGCAGGTAATCTCCGAGCAAAAGGCCAAGGAGCTTCAGGACGCATATAGCCTCAGTTTCCCAGAAGGCCTAACATTGAACGCTTTGCTAGAAGATAAAAAACCTCTCGTAAAGAAGCTTCAGGCGGTTGAAATTGGTGAGATGAAGCAGGATCAACTTCTGGATTACGCAGACGAAATGCAGCTGGAACTTATGACCGACGATGACGGCAAAATTATTATTATGGACGATAAAGACCTAAATATGTTCGTGAATTTACTAAGCGAAGATTACTTCGTTTCGCCCGTCAACGGTCGCCGATATGAGATTAAGAGCAAGAAACTTCTAGACGAACCGGAAGGGGAGCCTCCGCGCGGATAATATGCTTGTCGACACGCATTGTCATATTCATGATAAACAGTTTTTTGACCCGCCATTAGATGCGGCAATTGAACATGCGCATCAGAACGGCGTCGATAAAATAATCGTAATCGGCACGGACCCACAAGATTCACTAGCGGCACGTGATTTTGCCGCGGCACACGACGAAGTATGGTGGACCTTCGGCTATCATCCGAACGATTATGATGGAGATCGTGCTAAGCTAGAGCAGGACCTTAAGAATGTTACCACTAATGCCCTAGATGACTCTAAATTGGTTGCAATCGGCGAAATTGGCCTAGATTATCACTTTGATGGTTATAATCGCGAGTGGCAAGCCTATTTACTTGAAAACATGCTGCAAATTGCGCAAGATTATAAACTACCTGTAAGTTTCCACGTGCGAGATGCCTTCAGTGATTTTTGGCCAATTTATGATAATTTCCATCTCCCAACCTCTGTTTTGCACTCTTTTTCTGATAACGATGATAATCTTCAGCAAGGCCTGAAAAGGGGATTGTATTTCGGAGTTAATGGGTTGTCGACATTTGCGAAAATCCCACACCCTCCGCTAGAACGAATTATCCTTGAAACCGATGCTCCGTTCTTGACACCAAAGCCATTTCGTGGTACAATAAATAAGCCGGGCTATATAAAGAATATAGCCGATTGGGCAGCACAATACTATCAAATTAGTTTCGACAAAGTGGCAGATATTACTACTAAAAATGCCGAAAAACTATTTAAAATCTAAGGAGGCTTAATTATGTATGACGATAACGATGCTGATTCGACATTCCACATTCCTGTCTCGAGCGTTATTAAGGCCGCCGTCGAAGAAGCGGAGCAGAAAAAACAACTAATCGCGCCAGAAGTTAGCGCCCCTGTTGTTGCTACTCCAGTGGAAGTCCCACAATCTCCGCAAACGGTGTCCGTAGCGCAAACCACTCCTGTTCAAACGGTTCAGGTCTCGTCTTTGGTGCCAGTTCATTACTCGGCAAAAGCTACTTATGAAGATAAGAAACTCTATAAAGAGCTAAGTGCTGTCTCTGATGAGGTATTAGCATGCCGCAACGCAATATTAAACAACATTTTCTAGGCATAAAAAAGAAAGACGTCGCCTATCCGAATCGAGACGCGCGTCGCAAAACGGTCGAGCGCGACCTAATTAATGCAGAATCAGCGCTCGGGCGTACGCTTTTTGGTGAGGTTCAAAAAGGCCATTCGCGCGAGTTCTTTTGTCTAAAGAAGAATGTTTGGCTCTGGTATGAAGATGGTCTTACGATTCGTTACGAAGTGCGCGAGAACGGCGTATACAAGCAGGTCGGTAGAGAAAACGATTACCATAAGGTTACTGGCGAAGAATTAGAAAACTTTCGTAACGCCACTAAGGCATACTTACGCTTAGTTAAATCGCATATCTATAGTAAGTAAGATTCGGCTATTAGCCGTTTTATTGCGTTTATGCTAAAATATACTCATGCTTCAGAAATTGCGTAAAATGCGCACGAATGAAAACGTTCTGATTGCAGTTGATATCCTGTTGCATAGTAAATCTGCATTCATGAACGTATTTTTAATGGCTTTCATGATCCGCGCCTCGTTAAAAGATTCGCCGGCCAGCTTTTTGATCTACTGCATCGTTCGCTACGCTTTGATGGGGATATTTTCGATTGTCTTGCTTCGCTTGACACGTCGTCACACTCTACTGGCGTGGCGTACGAGTATGATATTCTCAATCTTTCAGATTATCGGCGTTATTTTCCTCAATAGCGCATCGCCATATTTTCCGTTTGTAATTGCCGTCTTTTCAGCGTTAGAATCGGTACTGTATTGGCGGCCAAAAATGTATTTCGATACTACCGAGATAGCAGACGATCGTCGGCTTCACTTCAAGAGCGTGGGGCAATCTTGGATAGAACTTGCAAAAGTTGCAATGCCAGTAGTGCTGGGTATTATTATTAGCAATTCGAGCTATGTGCGTACGGCGAATGTTATCTTAATTATATCGATTTCCCAATTGTTGTTATCGATGATGTTTCATCCTGTTAATAGGGATGGCAAAGTTAAAAAAGCCGAAGAACACACGATCATGGATGTAATGCGTTTTATGCTAAAACATGATTCTATGCATAAAATAATCTACCTATCGCTTTTGCGCGGAATAATCGTTTCTAGCGCGGGGTATTTAATGGTTGCGCAAATCAACGTCTATCGCAGTGCTGGTTCCGATTTGAATCTAGGCATTTTTACGGCTTCCGCTTCGGCGGTTGCTATTGTCGTGCTGTGGCTATATCGGCGATCTAGCCATCGCGCGCGTCTTCAGAAGACTATTCTTTTTTCAATTCTACCTCCAGCAGTTTTGTTGCCATTATGCGCGATTCTTTTTCCGAATAATCCGGTTATTGCAATTGTGTTTTATATTTATACGCAATCAATCATCGAGAGCTTTTATAATAGCACGTTGACGATTACACGCCTGCAAGATATTCTGAGCCGCCACCTACGCGATGACTCTTATCGGGTAGAAATCGAGTCAATCGCAGAGGTTTTTCTTTCGGTCGGACGCATAGTTACGATTACGATTGTTCTGACTCTAATTAATCTTGGACTGGATTACCTACTAATGCCGTTTGCGCTTTTGTCGTCATTTGCCATCTTTCCGGTTGTTTACTTGACTCTTCCGTCAAAAATGTGGTCTCGTGATAAAATAAGAGCATGATTTATCTTGATTACGCTGCGGCGACGCCTCTTTCCGACAAGGCCCTCAAGGCTATGTTGCCGTATTTTAGTGAGTACTTTTTTAACCCGTCCGCCGCATATCTGCCTGCGGCCGAGGTTCGGCGCGCATATGAGAAAGCCAAAGATGACATAGCGCACGTAATTGGCGCGAAGGGTGCAGATTTAGTTATGACTTCTGGGGCAACCGAGGCTACTAACCTTGCTTTTTCGGTTATTTCGCCTAGTGCCGATGCGGAGGTTCTCATATCTGCAACGGAGCATCCTTCCGTATTAGAGAATGCTAAGCGGGCCGGAAAATATCAATTAATTAACGTAGATAAATATGGGCGCATTGACCTTGACGACTTTCGTGCTAAGCTGACGCCAAAAACACAATTCATATCAGTCTGTTTGGTTTCTTCGGAATTAGGAACAATTCAGCCAATTTCGGAACTTGGGCGTATAGTCGCCGAGGAACGCCAACGGCGAGCTTTTGCGGGCGAGCGAACTCCCCTGTATCTTCATACGGACGCTTCGCAGGGGCTTGGACTAATGGAAGTAAAACTAAACCGTCTAGGCGTAGATTTACTCACTCTGAATGCGGCTAAAGTATATGGCCCAAAGGGTATCGGCGCGCTATATGTAGGGAGGAATGTAAAAATAAAGCCACTCACCGTTGGGGGTGGCCAGGAGATGGGCTTACGTAGCGGGACGGAAAATGTCCCTGCTACAATCGCTTTTGCGGCGGCAATTACGGATGCGGAAAAGCATTTGAACGGAGAGCGCAAGCGCCTAGGGGAATTAAAGCAGAAGTTCCGCAAGAATCTTGAAGACTTACCGAATATAATCTTCCTTGGCAGAGATAAGAGCCAGCTTGTAAACTTTTTGCCAATTAGTATTCCCGGGCTCGACGCCGAGCGATTAATTTATGCGCTCGAAGATAGGGGAGTCTACGTCTCAACCGGTGCCGCATGCGCTGCTAGCAAAGGTATCAAATCTCCTACACTCCAAGCAATTGGCCTAACAGACTCAGAAATATCCGGGTCCTTGCGTATCACTATTGGAAAACAAACCGACGAATCCGCTATATCCGAAGCTAGCGAGATAATGCATGAAGTAATACATGCGGAACTCAAACGAATCCAAAAATAGCTTAGTACTATTTACCGACATTTACCTGAGCTATAATCGCAATATTTCTTAGTCTGGCTGTATAAGTCGCTGCGAATACCGTTCGGCGACACCATCTGGTTTTGTATATCCTTTAAAGAGTTGTCGTCTATCTGTTTCTCGTCCGGATCAGTATTGGCATCGTCATCGGCTGTTTGGGTATGGTTCATCATATCCGCTGCGTCTCTAAGTTTTTTGTTTAAACGAGTTTCTGCAATCTCTGCTTTGCTATCTTTGCCGCTTGATTCTGCACCTTTCTTTGCGCAATTGTTATTTAACAAGATAGTTTGAGCTCTTCCGTAAAGCTCCATCGATTTGTTAAAGCTGTTCGATTTTAATAGCTTGTCGGCCTGGAATTCAATACTGAGGGAAAGATTCACGTATATTTGACATAATCTATCTTCCGCAGGTGACTTTTTGAGACTCTCAGTAAAGCTCTTCTCGGCCTCCTCGTATTTTCCCATATTTAATCTGGCAGCGCCTTGGTTATAATCCGCTATGTATGGCTCGAGTATATTTATGATAAAGCGCGTCTCGGTAAAGCCTTCGGAAATCGGATAATTCTTACCACTATAGCTAACTAGGTAAACTAAGTTATATATCCAAGTCGAAAGAAAGAATAGTGCAGCTAATAGAAGTAGGGCGAGTGACACGGAATAACGCTTCATGAGTTGTTTGCGTTTTTCTTTTCGAATTTTGTCTTGGTCTAATAAGGATGGGTCAAGATTAATCATTTATTTTTTACCTCATATTCCGATAGGATTACATTAAAGCTACTTGCAAATTCCCAAAGCAATAGCACTAGGACTATCAATGCAAAAATCCAGTAGAACTCAGTATTGGAAACCGCGCTTTTATTGGAACTCGTATCGATTTTGCTCTTCGCGGTATCTTTCAAATTATTGATTAGTGCCGTGTCTATGTCGCCGTAGCTATGCGTATACTTAAAATGGTAATTGCTCGCGACTTTTTGCAAATAATCTTCATTTATCTTTGAGATGCAAGACGAACAGTATCGATTTTCACCTTTGACTACGCCACGGTCAATATCGCTCGCGAAATATGGGACAACGCCACCCTCGCTTGAACCATATCCCAAAACTAGCCCAGCACTTACTGCCTTAAAACTGCTAAATGAAATCGCATCAACTGAATCCGTTGTGGTTTCGCCGTCCGACATGAGCACTACTATATTCTGCGACTCCGGATGCTTTTTATTGTATTGTTTTATCCCTTCCTGCGCGAATACTATCAAGTCGTTTAAATTGGAACCTGAACTATCTTGGCTGCTTGTGGCGTCTAAAGTATCTACCCCGACTATGGTGGCATTAAGATCTGTAGTGGTAGGTAACAATGTATAGGTAGCTTTATCCAACGCTAAGATAGAATAGTGAGCACCCGGAAATGACTTTATTATTTTCAGGACATCTTTTTTCAAGGCCGACATACGAGTGTCTCCATTTACATCTTCCACATACATGCTGTTGGAGTTATCGATAATTAAGAATAACGTTACGTCCATACTGGCCTGTTGGGCTGTGCCGCCGGCGAGAGAGGGTCTAAGCAGGGTTATTAATAGAAATACCAATACTAAGATTCTGCGTAACGTTGCAACGCTACGGTATTTTTTCTTAATAATACAAAAAACACTAAGCGCTACTATAAAGATAGCCAATAATGCAATGATATAGATGGGTAGTATAGGATTCAGAATCATAGTTTAAGTCTCCAAATTGCAATCAGCATTACGATAACAGAAACCAAAGCAAGCGCTGTGGATATTTTTGGCGAATCTGTTTGTATGAACTGCGCAACGTTTTCGTGTTTAGCGGCTTCCTGTTTCATGATACTTTCTGCTGCCTGCTCTCCATTAATGCCTTGCGTTGGTAAGTTGTAGTACAGCCCTCCAGTAGCTCCCGCCGCTCTACGCAAGCCGGCCGCACGGTTGGCTGGGTCATTGACGCTACCTACAACTATTCTATCCGCGTCTATGGTGTCGATTGCATACAATGTGATGCCGTAACGCGCCAAGTAATTGCCGGCCTGTTCAGCCGTTACGCCATCTACGTTTTGCAAATTATCCGTAGCGACTATCATCGATTGGGCACGGCCGTCTTCTGTTAATTTATCAAAGCCAGAAGCGCAATTAATTATCCCCGGGCCAATTGCAGATGCGCTACCTAAATTCTTTATGAGGCTTGTGTTATATCCTTCAGCCTCTGGCACTCTTGCTCTATACAGGCTAACTAATTCTTTTAACAAATTCTCGACCATGACATAGTCGTTTGTCAAAGGCGAGAGAATTGTCGCTTTTTCTGCAAAAACGCCAACGCCAATTCTTTGCCCTTTTAATCTACCTACAACATTCGAAAAGTAAAGAATGACATTTGCAATCTCGGTAGCTTGTGAACCGCTAACGTCAATACATAACATAATATCGCGAGTTTCATAATCTGGCTCTATAATATCCACGGAAATAGGCCGAGACGCAGTAATTGTAATAGATATGATCGAAAAGACGAGCGCCACGGCTGCAACACACAATAGAATGCGATATTTTTTGCTAGCTTTTTCATATTCGGGCAGAGCTCTTATCTTTTTACTGTGCGATATTAATACTGACTTTTTTAGCTTTTGCTGGCCAGTTTTGCGATGGTATATCGAATAGGCTACGATAGCGATAATTGCAAAAATGGGAAATATGAATAGCCAAGAATATTTCATACCTTCTGCTCCCTAATTAGATTACGCGCCATTTCGGCAGAGTTCGAGACCGAGCCTTTTTCGAGGCCGTCAAATTCGTCTGGGTAATATTTTTCAATCGTCTGCGTTAGGTGCTCATGGCGCGATTTCTTTAAATCTGCAAGCGTTAGAATATCTGCATGAAAGCCCAAGGCCTCGTAATAGAAGAGGCGTGCAATTAAACTTAATTGTTGGTGCGCCGTAGATGCCTTCGTTTTGTGGTTATTAAACTGCCTTTCTGCTTCGTCTACCATTGCGAGATATTTAGCCTTCAATGCTTCAATATCTATAACCTTTGGCGCTTGTGGCTTTAGATTAGCGATAGTTTTTATCTCTTTCTTACGAGTTGCATAGAATATCAATGCTACTATCGCGACCGCCAGACCCAGAAACAAAATGCCAACAATTAGCCAAATAAAGCTGTAATAAAACGGACCATACATTAATTCACTTACGTCGCGCATGTTTTTGCTCCTCTAGCATTTTAATGATCGCCGGAATCGCTTCGTCGCTACCACCTACAAAAGTGCTAGTTATACGGAAGTGATGTAATGCTTTTTTTATCTTCAGCTTCTGGTTCTCGCGATATTCTTTTTCGGCTTTGGCGAGCTGCTTATCTCTACGGCAGAATTGTGGCAATCGTATTTTTCCAACTATGTCGCGCACGTCTTTTTCGTGTAGGAGGCTATTCGTAAGCGGAGAATCTTCTATCATAATATACATCTGTTCGTGACGCGCATTCAGCTTGCGGATAATCTCGCTATCAATCGTCTCGGCACTATCTGGATCGGTGATTACGACAATAAATAAACGTTCACGGTAACCCTTCATGATGTAGGTTAGTAGGGAATTGAGATTGCTTTCTGGTCCATCGGCTTTTACCGAGTGGGCATAGCGCCCCAAGAAGTTCTCCAAGTAGGCAGTATCCTCTTTCATTGCGTAGCGCGTGTTGCCAGCTTGGTTTCCGTAAACCATACCAACCAAGTCGCCATGATGTTGAGCTACGTAAGTCATGACTCCGGCGCAGAAGGTTGCTACTTCATTCTTTGGTTCGCCACTTGGTGCCAGTGTTGACATAGAATTGCCACTGTCGGCCACAATTAAGATATTGTGTTTCCGAATGGCGATATAGCGTCTTACCATTATCTTGCGCGAACGCGCAGTGGCCTTCCAATCTATATCCTTAACGTCATCGCCGTAATCATATTCGCGCAAATCGTCAAAATCCATACTGCGACCCTTAAAGACGGAGCCGTAGTTGCCAGACAGGACATTCCGCACTCGGCGGAGCGAGTGGATATCCATCTTTTTCTGAACTTTAACTAGATAACTTGCCATTTATATTTCGTGTTTTTCGTTTTCTCTGATTAATTTATGGTGTTTGGATTTTTGCAAAAATTGCATCTATGATAGCCTCTGGGTGTACTTCATCGGCGGCGGCTTCGAAATTCAGAATTACACGATGGCGTAGTGCTGGATAGCGGAGGCGTTTCACGTCATCTGGAGTTACATAGCTACGCCCCTCAATAATCGCAAGTGCTTGAGCGATTTTCATCAATGCGATACCGCCACGAGGGCTGACGCCGTATTCAACATAGCGCGCCAAGCTCGCATCGATTAATTCGCGCGGGTTACGAGTGGCCGATACGATATTGATAATGT
Source organism: uncultured Candidatus Saccharibacteria bacterium (assembly GCA_947304395.1). Taxonomy (GTDB): domain Bacteria; phylum Patescibacteriota; class Saccharimonadia; order Saccharimonadales; family Saccharimonadaceae; genus UBA2834. The sequence goes on along the minus strand of CAMZBA010000004.1, from coordinate 70,084 downwards.
AATTCTTAATAGAGTCATCAACCACTACTCTCGTAGCGTAATCTTGGAGTCTTTTGATGCCAGCAATATCTACCTTTTCACCTTCAGATAATGGTGCGTCAATCACGCCAGAAAGCGTAGAGTTGAGGATTTGCAACTCTTCGTCGCGGCTTGGATAGCTTACGATCTCTTTTAGCAAAAAGCGGTCGAGCTGCGCCTCTGGGAGCTCATAGGTACCCTCTTGCTCGATCGGGTTTTGTGTGGCGAGAACTATAAATGGATCTGGCATTTTATACATAATGCCACCGACTGATACCTGATGCTCCTGCATCGCCTCTAGCATGGCGGACTGCGTCTTAGCGCTAGAGCGGTTAATTTCGTCAAGGAGAATAAAGTTGGCATGGACTGGACCAACTTTTGTTTCGAATGCGCCAGTATTGTAGTTGTAAATTTGTGTGCCGATAATATCACTTGGCAATAAATCTGGCGTGCACTGAATGCGACTAAAAGTGCCACTTGCGGCTTCGGCGATAGTCTTAGCAGCAAGAGTCTTCGCCAAACCTGGTACCGACTCTAGCAAAACGTGTCCACCCGCTATTAGCGCAACGAGCATGGATAAGCGAAGTTCGTCCTGACCAACAACCTTCTTTTGGTAGGCGGTTGTTATTTTTTCTATAATGCTTTTTGCATCGATTAGGTTGCTGTCCACGAGCAAACCTTGGTTGTTTTGTTGGTCCATTTGGTCTCCTTTTATGCCCAGTACAGGCTAATATTATTTGCCATTCTAATTTTATCTTCGTCACTAAAACTATCTGGTTGATCGAAATAGTGATCATCTTCAAAGAACGTATTCGGTAAAATATCCATATAGGTCACGCCGTCGGTTTCTATATTGAACTTGTCTGAAATTTCAGTCGTTATATTGCCACAAACACCCGTGATAAGGGCAGGTTTATAGGATTTGAGGATATTAAGGGCAACTTGAATCTGAAATTGCGTATGCAATATGTCGGCAAAAAGCAAGATATTGCGGTTATTGAATGCGTTTTTGTCGAAAGCTGGGTTTGCATCGGCTCGCGCATTCATGGCTGAAAAGGCATCCCTCTTCCGCTCCTCAATGACGCTCATGAAATCCATCGCAATATACTCATATTCGCCACGCGAGATCTCTGGATTCAAGACAAAGTCGCCCGTTCGAGTGATAGCTCCCAGTACGCGCGTGATGTCGAACGGATCTTGAATTTCCTGATACTCCAAAATGTAAATATAGGCATGTAGGTGCGCTGCTAGCTCTATGCAAGAGAGCAGGGAACTCTGTTTGAGGCAAAAAATAATCGAATCGGTGTCCTTAAATTGAGTCAACTTTTCCGCAAGCTGGTCGCCCAAAACTTGTCTGTTCGGATAGAACACGCCACCTCCAATTAAATAATGCTTCTGCATATATTTTAGCACATGCGTTATTGAAAAATGAAAATAAAAACTCAATTCAGATGTCTAAACTACTATGCTTGAAAAATATTCGAGTGATGATATAGTTAAGGATAATGAAAGTATTCTTGGGCATGTCTGGTGGGGTTGATTCTGCCGTCTCGGCCTATCTTTTGCGCGAGCAAGGGCACGAGGTTGTTGGTGTCTATATGAAGAATTGGAGCAAGAATTTGCCCGGGATGAAATGCCCATGGGCCGAGGATCTCGCCGATGCAAAACGAACAGCCGTAAAGCTTGGCCTCGATTTCCGCGTATTCGACTTCGAAACGGAATACAAGCAAAAAGTTGTCGACTATATGCTGGAAGAATACAAAAAGGGAAATACTCCAAACCCGGATATCATGTGCAATCAAGAGATTAAGTTTAAGTTATTCGCCGAAACAGCATTCGAGCAGGGCGCCGAAATGATTGCGACGGGACATTATGCGCGCACGAATGGCCCCGCCCTATTGAAGGCGGTTGATGAAAACAAGGATCAAACATATTTTCTTTATCGGATTACTGAAGATGCTATTTCCAAGACTATCTTTCCAGTTGGCGGCATATTGAAGACAGAGGTTAAGGCGTTGGCTGAGAAGATTGGGCTAAGCGTCGCGCATAAGGCCGAATCAATGGGGGTTTGTTTTGTTGGCGAGGCTAATATGAAAGATTTTCTGGCGGAGTTTATCGAAACAGAGCCTGGCAAAATCATTGAGCTAGAGACTGGCAAAGAACTTGGGGCCCATGACGGCGCTATCTTTTATACATTAGGGCAGCGTCACGGGTTGAACATTCAGGCTGGGCTGCCATATTACGTAGTAAAGAAAGATATGGCGCAAAACATTATCTACGTTTCGCAAAACCTTAACTCGCTTAAGCTTTGGACTAAAGAAGTAAAGCTGAAAGAGGTCATTTTGCGTCACGGCGATGATGGTCGTCATATTCGGGCGCGTATCCGTCACCGTGCTCCGCTTGTCGACGCTGATTATCTTGACGGTAAGCTAACATTTTCCGAAGAGCAGAAATCTCTCACGCCGGGGCAATCAGTTGTCTTCTATCGCGGTGATATTTGCCTTGGCGGCGGCATTATTGAAGCATGAGAAAACCACTCCCGGATTGGGGGTGGTTGTGTTGGCCCTAAAAATTAGCGAGGTGCTGGATGGGATCTCCTGGCCCCTCTTGAAATGGGTCTGGTTTGGGCATTTCTTGAGTGATGCCCTCCTGGCTGGAGTAGGCTTCGAGCGCGCTCTCCCATTCTTTCGGCCCATAGCTGCCGCTCCAGCAACGGTATACTGTGCGTTCGGGCGTGATCTCAACCAGTACCGACCAATGGAGAATCGTTGAGGAACAGTTCTCGTCGATTAATTCTCTCCTCAGCGATATCAGTGTCTCTGCCCGCTTTTCTTCGATGTATACCTTGGGATCACCAATGGACTCGATGAGACAGTGATTTGATGTCGCTAATTCAGAGAATGTATTGGCCGCCTCGGTTACCTCTTTCTCGAGACTCTCTCTGAGAGCTTCCTTCTCTGAATAGGTTTTGTATTCGCCTCCCAGGCGAAACATGGCAGCGCCGAATGCGATGACGATCAGTATAGTGATTATTCTTTTCAAGAAATCATCCCCTTTCCGAAATGAACTTGCAAGTATTGTTACATAACACCATTATATCACAAAACGTCATAAAAGTCAATAACGCTCATGTTTCTCCTGTCTGTCGGATTATTGTATAATAACAAAATGAATGCAAGTGAAGTACGCCAAAAATATCTCGATTTTATGAAATCTAAGGGGCACGTACAAATTCAGCCCGCACCGCTCGTGTTAGAGAATGATCCTACGACATTATTTACCGGTTCTGGCATGCAGCCATTATTGCCATATCTTCTCGGCAAACCGCACAAAGAGGGCAAGCGCTTGACTGACTCTCAGCCATGCTTGCGTCTCCAGGATATTGATGACGTTGGCGATCCGCGTCATACTACCGTCTTCGAGATGCTTGGCAACTGGTCGCTTGGTGACTACTTCAAAGAAGAGCAAATTCGCAACTTCTTTACCTTTCTAACTAAGGAAATCGGTCTAGATCCGCAAAAAATTTACGTCACTTGTTTTATTGGTAACAAAGAATACGGCATTCCGCGCGACGATGAGGCGGCTGCTATTTGGCAAAAGGTTTTTGCCGAGGTTGGCATCAAAGCGGATATTGCCGAAATTGACACGGCCGAAAATGGCGACAAGCGCGGCATCAAAGGTAATGAGCGTATCTTCTTCTATAACGACAAAGAAAACTGGTGGTCTCGCGGTGGCGGCATTGAGACTACGCCAATTGGCGACCCGTGCGGTCCAGACTCGGAAGTATTTTATGACTTTGGCGAAGAGCATCAAGACGTAGCCAAGTACGGAAAAGCCCATCCGGCTTCCGACGGCGCTCGTTTTATGGAAATTGGCAACCAGGTCTTCATGCAATACCGCCGCCTAGAGGACGGTAGCTTCGAGGAGCTCAAGGATAAGAATGTCGACTTTGGTGCTGGCCTCGAACGTATTACGGCGGCCTCTCTAAATTCCTACGACGTCTTTCAAATCTCGTTACTTAAGCCAATTATCGATAAGCTCGTTGACTTATCTGGCAAAAAGTACGAATCTAACACTGCCGATATGCGCGTAATTGCCGACCATCTTCGCGGTGCCTACTTACTGACCGCTCAAGGCCTAAAACCGTCAAACAAGCAACAGGGCTACGCTTTGCGACGTATCATTCGCCGTGCAGTACTCAAAGCCCTCAACCTCGGTATCGAACAGGATTTCTTGGCCGAAGTCTTGCCAATGATAGCCGAGAACTATAAAGATCTTCCGGATAGCATCCTTACTACGCGCGAGCAGGTTCTAGAAGTTCTCAGCCATGAAGAGCAAGCCTTCCGCAAGACGCTCCGTCGCGGTATGAAAGAGCTCGCTCGTTTCAAGAAAGACGGTCTTACGGGCAAAGAACTATTCATGTTGCAGGATACTTATGGTTTTCCAATGGAACTATCCGTAGAGGAGGCCTATCGTCAGGATATTGAGCTCAGTAAAGATTGGCGCAAAGAATTTGATGCGGCACTTGAAGAGCAACGCCAACGCTCAAAGACCGCTAGTAAGGGCATGTTTAAGGGTGGCCTTGAAGACCATGGCGAGCAGACTACGAAATATCATACGGCTACGCATTTGCTACTCGCGGCCCTACAACAACTAATTGACCCAAATATTGGTCAGCAGGGCAGCAATATTACCGCTGAACGTCTTCGCTTCGACTTTAATTTTGACCGCAAGCTCACTCCAGAAGAAAAGCAAAAAGTTGAGGATCAAGTCAATGAGTGGATTAAGGCGGACCTTAAAGTCGTTCATGACGAATATGACAAAGCCTATGCGCGCGACACTCTGAAGGCGCATGGCCAGTTCTGGGATAAATATCCAGAGAAGCTAACGGTTTATACGATTGGCGATTTCGACAATCCAGTTTCTCGCGAGGTCTGTGGCGGTCCTCACGTCGAACATACCGGTGTTATCGGCCATTTCAAGATTAAGAAAGAAGAGTCTAGCTCTGCAGGCGTTCGCCGTATTAAAGCCGTAGTTGAATAAAAACATAAATGAGCTAATGAGATGCTTTGTCTTGTTGGCTCATTTTTTGTGCCAGCTCCAAGGCTAAAATAACTACAGCCTTCTTCTTTTCTATATTTGCTAATTCTTCTAGACTACGCGCATCCCAAACGGCACAATCGAGATTGTCGCCGGCATAATAAAAAATAAAATGCTCCATATTGAGAACTTGGCAGACCGCAGCTATTGCCGATGCTTCCATGTCGACCGCCTTCGCTCCCTTTTTCTTGAAATAGTCAATCTTGTCGATAGTTTCCCGATAGAAAGCATCCGTCGTCCAGACCGAGCCAATCGTGTAGCCAAAGCCGAATTTCTTGAGTATTTTAATAAAAGCTTTTTGGTATTTTGGATTAACTTCAATCGTATCGCTCGCCTCAACGTAGTGGTAACTCGTACCTTCCTCGCGAAAGGCTAGATTTGGTATCACGATTGAACAATCCTCGATGGTCGAATCTAGAACGCCGCAGCTTCCAAATATTACGACTTTTTCTACCCCCTGAGCATGCAATATCTCGATATCTGATGCTATCGCTGAGGCGCCTACGCCGGCCAAAAATATCGTAAATTTGCATTTTTTGTAGCTCAAAATATAGACTCTTTTGATAAAATTTACATTCCTTATTCGGCCAACTTCTTTGCAGTGGTATTTATCAACTATCGAATTAAACAAATGCTTCGAAAAAACACCGATTGCTACCTTTGGTAATTTAATATTACTATCTTGGCCTTCATCAAAATCTAGCCCTTTCGCTTTCAGTAACGGTTCTAGATGTCCTAGTTTTATCACTCTTATCTAACTCCTCGATTGGAACTATTATAGCGCAAAGGAGTCCGCGTTGTTCGAGCCGCGCGTCTAATAGTGTTATAATGTAGCCATGAGCCTTTTATCTCGCAACCATAACGATAAAAAGAAGTCTAAACGTCCGAAAGATCCCGACGACTATCTTTTGGCGCTCGATATAGGTACCGAGTTCGTCAAGGCGTTAATTGCGAAAAAGGGCAGAAATGGCATTCATATTGTCGGAGTTGGCAAAGCGCACGAGGCACCAACTAATATCTTTTCTGGGGCCATTGCGGACATTCCGGGCGTCGTAAAAACGTGCGAGGAGGCGCTTTATAAAGCCGAAAAAATGGCGGGAGTCCGCGCAAAGGAAGTGGTTGTTGGTATTGCGGGGGAATTAATAAAAGGCAATACAGCCTCTATTAAATACCGCCGCTCTGATGCCACAAAGCCAATTACCGAGGAAGAAATGAACCAAATCATCAAAAAGGTTCAGCAAAAGGCCGGCGAACGTGCGCGTCGTGAGGTGGCAGTCGAAACTAATAATCCTGACGTTGAAGTTCGCCTCATAAACTCCGCGCTCGTGTCGTTGCGAATCGATGGCTACAAAGTCGCTAATCCAATTGGCTTTAAGGGCAAAGATGTTGTCGTGCAGATATATACCGCTTTCGCGCCACTTGTGCATATTTCGGCCATTGAACGTGTTTGTGATGAGCTGCAGCTAGATCTAGTAACAGTAGCCGTAGAGCCGTTTGCGGTCTGCCGTGCGTGTCTGGGTGACGATATTGATTCAAGCTTTTCTGGCATCGTAATGGATGTTGGCGGTGGCACTACTGATATTGCAATCGTTGACGATGGTGGCGTTGAGGGTACAAAAATGTTCTCAATCGGTGGGCGCTCATTTACGAATCAGATTGCAAATAGGCTTGGTCTCAGTTTTGACGATGCTGAAAAACTCAAATTACTTGCTGATAGCCCTAATATGAAGCCAGAAGTGCGACACAAATTTGACTTAGCGATCGCACGTAACCTAGAGGTTTGGCAATCTGGTGTCGAGTTGGCTCTTGAAGAATTTGATCAGGTCGAAACGATGCCTGGACAGATTCTGCTTTGTGGCGGTGGTGCAAGCTTGGCGGAAATTCCAGAAACGCTAGCTACCAGTGACTGGTATAAAGGCTTGCCGTTTTCACGCCGCCCAATTGTTTCGCTGATTGATCCGAATGATGTGGCGGGAATCATAAACGACACCGACCGAGAACTCGATCACACTTTTGTAACCGCCATGGGGCTGTTAAGAGTCGGCATCGATACTTTAGTCGGAACTGACAGCAACAGCTTTCGTGCTAAATTGGCGCGCCTTTTAAGGAATTAATTAAAAAATAACACCGATGCGGTGTTATTTCTTTGGCACTTCAACCCATTGGCCGGGCTTTAGTCCAGATAGAGAGTAATTGTCAAATTGGTAGCGGTGCAAACTAACTACTTTATAACCCAGAGCGTCAAAAGTGCGACGTATCTGACGGTTGCGGCCTTCATGTAATGTTACGTCCCATCTTGTTCGACTATCGTCTAGACGCTCGAGCTCCATTTTGCTCACGCCATCGTTTAGCTTAATGCCAAAATCGGCAATCATTTGTTGATGCAATGGCGCCAATTCACGATCTAGGGTAACGGTATACTTTTTTGTTTTGTAGAACTTCGGATGCGTCATTTCAAAAGCGAAATCGCCGTCATTAGTTAGTATAATTAGCCCAGAAGAATCTTTATCGAGCCTCCCTACGCTCTTGAAGCTTTTTAATTCGGGAGGAAGTAATTCGTATATTGTCGGGGTACTACCTTGACGTTTGCGACTACATACGTAGCCAGCAGGCTTATTAAGGGCCAGATAGCTTAACTTTTGTTTTTTGATTTTCTTCCCATCAACTTTCACCACGTCATCGTCGCCGACGCGCTGGCCAATTGCCGCTGCCTTATCGTTAATCAATACTCTACCTTTTTCTATCAAAAAATCCGCTTCGCGCCGAGATACGCCGAAATTTGTTGCAAGATATTTATTAAGTCTTTGTTCAACCATTTAGGTAATAATCACTATGCCCCTGGTTGTAGAGGAGTCAATTGCGAGGTTGAAGCCACGGCATTTTGATCTTCTATTTCTTCAGAGCTTATGGCGCTTTGAAAGTTCGGGCTATTTGCTATGGATTGGTCCAGCTTCTGTTCTCCTGGGACGATAATTTTTTCTTCGACTGGCGTACTGGGAGCTGTTTCGGCCTTTTGTTTAGCTGCCAATGTGATTTCATCGTCTTTTAATTCGTCCGCCATACGCTCAGCCATGCTCTTATTTGCGTCATTCTTGCTGTCTTCGGCAAGTTCGTCCTCTAGTTGCGCAATGTATCCTGGCTGTATCGCTACCACTACCTCTTCTGGCGAGTTGTCAGTTTTTGTAGTGCTCAATTCGCCATCGTTATTCGCAGGTGCTTCTTGCTTCGGTTCTTCGGTATCATTCTGAGCCTTTGCTTCGTCTTTCTGCTCTTGTGGAACAGTATCGGCTTCAGTGGACACTTGAGGGGAATTAGTGGTCTCTGAATTGTCTTCGGTCGGCTGAGCCTTTAGTTGTGCTTTGACTAAATCTTGTTGCTTGCTTGTATCTGGAGATAGGTTCACTTTCTTCGCTTGCTCGACGGGCGATTGCTGCGTTTCTGGCGGTAGACCTGCCTCTGGCACCTTTGATGCTGCCTGTTCGGCGGTTGGCACTTTCATTGGACCAACCGCAACTTTCTTTGCGGTTTTCGTAGTAATCATGGCAGGGTTCGCATCCGTGTCCGTGTCATCGCCCAGAATATCAGCCATCCGTTTCTGCATCTGTTCGCGCATGGCGTCCATATTGGGATCGTGGATTGGTTGAATGATACGCTCGCCGCCTGCCGTTTTTTGCTCGGCCGACTCTTGCTTTTGCTCGTTCCGCATTCGCGCATTGGCTTCTGCTGCTTGGATTGCAGCAGATAGTTGCACATTTGGTAGCACGCGGTCGGGCGTCTGTAAGACGCTACCTTGCTGCATATATTGCTGTAAGAGTTGCGGCGGGATCGGCGGCATTGGTAATGGCACCGTCGGAACTGGCGCGTTTGGCGCAAGTTGCGGAATTGGTGGAGCCGCGACCGTAAAACTTGCAGGCTGCATCGTTTGCTGTGGTACTTGTGGCGCTGCGGCCTGCATCGGCACTGTCGCCTGAGCTATTTGTGTCGCGGGTACTTGCATTGCTCCGACCATCGGGTTTGCTATTTGCGTAGTTGTTTGAGCCATGGGCGCTGGGGTTGCCCCTATTGCCTGATTTGCCATGCTTTGCATAGCAGGAATCGCGCCCGGCATAGCAATAGGGGCTTGATTAAAATTTGCCGAAACTCCTCCGTTTGGATCTTGGGGTGTCGGTTGTTGTGTCTGTTGTGGCATCGGCGCCGGTCCAGCGGCGGGGTTTGTTGGTTGAATTGTTGTAGTTGGGGTCGTTGGAACAGCTGCTAATGAAGCTGCAGCGGCATTTGGGTCTGGTATTGGCGCCGCCTGTGCTGGCGCTGTGGCTGTAGAGATATTCGAAGCGGTCTGCATATTTGCTTTTGCGTTTGCATTCGGAGCATCTCCGAGCACTTCGTGCACTGCATTAATGACGTCTTCGATACCAACTTGCGATTTTACAAGATAGCGTTCCGCTCCGAGCGTTTCGCCGCGCTGCCGCTGATCGTCGCTAGAGAGCGCCGTCATCATGATTACTTTAATATTTTGAGTTTCAGGCTGAGAACGAAGAATGTCCAACATGTCGAAACCAGAAATTTTAGGCATCATTACATCTGCAATGATGAGATCTGGTTTTTCCTGGACGGCCTTAGCGAGAGCTTCCTCACCATCATCCGCCCTAGCGATATCATATCCTTCGGCGACCAACCTGATGCTATAGATTTCTTGTAAGGACTTATCGTCCTCTACTAACATAATTTTGGCCATACTGACGCTTATTATATTCCATTTAAGCTTAAAAATCTACATTTTCACGGCTTTGCGCTTGCTGATTATCAATGTAGAATCTCTGCTGCCGATAAGTATCTTCGGAAATTCGCGGAAAGAGCACGATAAAGCGTGTTCCTTTGCCCGCTTCGCTCTCGGCCCAAATGCGCCCATTCATTGCCTCAACGCGTTGCTTAACTAAATATAAACCAAGGCCAGTACCACCAATCTCGCGCGTCTCGCGGTTGTCTACGCGGTAGAATTTCTGAAAAATATGCGTTAATTCCTCGCGTGGCACACCAATGCCCGTATCTTCAACGATAATTTGGACATTGTAATTATCTGCACGCACATTTACTGTCACCCACCCGGCGGGGGTATATTTTATAGCATTCTCAATCAGATTATTCATAACTTCGCGCAAAAAGTCTTGATCTACAGACGCGTACACTAACTGATCAATGCGTTTTCCGCCACTAAGTTGTTGATCCACGGAGCCGCTACCGAATTGGTAGCCTAGGCCCTTTGCGGTAATGTTTGGAATTTGTCCATCGGAGATGCTTTTTACTAACGCTACAATATCAACCGGCTCCATACGTGGCTCGATTTGCCCATCATCTAGCTTTGTTGTATCGAGTAAATCTTGGAATAGCCGTCCCAAATGCCGTGATGCCTGGTGGGCTTTTTCAAGATATTCCATACCTCGCTCATCTACGGTGGCGGTTGATGGATTCATCGCTAATCCTAGATACCCCTCTATGCTAGCAACCGGCGTGCGCATTTCGTGGCTGGCCGTTGAAATAAACTCGCTACGCTCACGCTCTTCCTTTAATTCTTGAGCGATGTCGCGAAATGTTACAACTAGGCTTGGTTTTTCTTCGCGAGTAGGAGTAATAATAATTGAAACGGGGGTATTTTTATTACTGTCTGCCGCTACGATGCCAAGCTCACGATTCTCGCCGTACTCTTTGTTTTTGAGTGCGATATTGATTGGGTTGCGCCCTTCTGGAACGCGGTTGCCAGTTTTATCAAGCAAATTAATTACAGAATCATAATAAACGCGGTTTAGCTCGGACAAGCTACGCCCAGTTAGTTCACAAAAAGACGGGTTAGCCAAACGGATATTACCATCTGGGCCTACGATAATAACTCCCTCATGGATAGACTGCAATACTAATTCATTTAGATTTTCACGAGACGCTGTCGACTCGCTACGTTCTGGCTGCTCTGCTGAAGACGCATCCACCTTTTTTGTCTTGTTCCAGAAACTCATACTGTAGCTATTTTAGCATAAACATCTTCATGATTTGCGCTATTTTTCATTCATGAGATATAATTAGCTTATGAATAAAGACGTCATCTACATCGAGCCTGAGGATGATATTACCGATATCCTGGCTAATATTAAAAGCGCAAAGAATAAAATCGTTGCTCTAGTGCCGCCCAAGAAAGCTGGCGTTTTGCGTAGCGCTGTCAACTTTAAGTTAATCGCCAAGACTTCTCGCCAAGCCGGCAAGGCTGTTGTTCTGATTACTTCCGACGAATCACTTTTGAAACTTGCTGAGAACGTAAAGATGCCAACGGCTCGCACTCTGCAGAGTAAACCAAAACTGCCGTCTGATATGGATACGGAGGAATTTGGTGATGAGAAAAAAGACGACGCCGATGAGAACGATAATGAAGAGGTGACTAAAGAAGATGACGACCCTAACGATAGTAATGATGACGATGTAATAGAGGAAGAACCTAAAAAGATTCCCGTCAAGAAAGAAAGCAGTGCAAAGGCGGCCGCAGCCTCAAAGCGCAAAGAAGCGGACTTAGAGCTAGATGATGACGATTTCGACGATGACGAAGAAGAAAAGAAATCTGCCAAGAAAAAAGCCAACAAGAATATCCCTGACTTTAAGAAGGTTCGCACGCCAATCATAATTGCGGTTATTGCGATATTGCTCATTTTTGGCATCGGCTTCTGGGCCTTTAGTATTGCCCCGGCTGCAAAAATCTCCGTAAAGATTAAAACTATTGCCCAAAACTTCAACGAGAGCATTACTTTTGTAACCGACGAGACTAAAGCGAAGCCAGAAGACGGCATATTCTTCATCGAGCAAAAAACTTTGACTAAGACTGCCGAGACGGAGTTTGTTGCCACTGGAGAAGTGGATAAGGGCACTAAGGCGACGGGTTCGATTACGGTTACGCGTCCAGCCGGCACGGTGATTAGTAATGAGAGCGAAGCGGTCTTTTCTATTCCGGCCGGTACAGAGTTTACTAATGACGGGCTGACTTATGTTACATCGGTGGGCGGCTCGGTTAATGTTGATGTAAATAATAGCGGGCAGGTAAACAAGCATTGTACGGGTGGATTCTTTAATCAAAAATGTACTTATACTCTCAAAAGCGTAATCTCGTCCGGCTCTATCAGTGTCGTGGCGAAGAGTAATGGCGAAAAGTATAATATCGAAGCTAAAAACTCTGGTTGGTCGTCTAGCTTGTCTACTAGCAAAGCCTTCAACGTATCCGGCACTGCTATGACGGGCGGCACGAGCAAAAAAGTCAAAGTCGTTTCCCAAAAAGACGTCGAGACGGCTGAAGCTGGCCTAGAGGGTGAGGGTGAATCCGATGCTCGCGAGGAGCTTGCTAGCCAATTCAGCAACGAATACTTACTAATCGAGAAGAGCTTCACGGCAACTAGCGGCAAAATAACCGCATCTCCATCTATTAATGAGGAAGTAAAAGACGGAATCAAACCGAAGGTGATTAAGGAAATTAAATATACTATTTTTGCCGTAAAACGTGATGACCTTAGTAAATTTATTGAAGCGAAAACAGAAATTGGCGATGATACGCAAACCATCTACTCGACTGGCGTATCGAGTGAAGACGGCGAAGACAATAAAGTCTATATCGACTCCTTCAAGAAAGAAGACAACAAATATGTTGGTAGGCTAAAGACCGTCGTAAAAACTGGTCCAGAAGTCACTGAACAAATGGTTTCTGATAAGTCGCTCGGCAAAAAAATTGGCGAAGTGCAGTCGCTTCTTAAATCTATTAAGGGCATCAGCGAAGTCAAGGTAGATACTTCATACTTCTGGGTAACTTCCGTACCGAGCGACCCAAATAAAGTCACCTTCGAGATAACAGTAGAATAATGCGCATTTTAGCTTTAGATATTGGCACTAAGCGCATTGGCGTAGCATTTGCGGACACGAAAGTCCGCATTGCTATTCCGCGTGGCATGATCCCGGTTGATGGCAACGAGATGGCTGAAATTGCCAAGCAATTTCGACTCGAAAAAGCCGACTTAATCGTATCGGGATTACCTCGTAATAATCAAGGGGAAGAAACGGAACAGACAAAAATAGTAGATAACTTCATTATAGCACTAAAAGACTATTTTGTCAAGCATGAGCAGAAAGAACCTCTTGTAAAATTTCAGGACGAATCGCTTACCTCTGTGATGGCCGAGGCGCATTTTGGAGATAATATTAGTCGCGCTGAACGCGCAGCGGGGAAGGTTGATGCGGAAGCAGCGGCAATTATCCTGCAAGATTTTATTGAGAGTGCAAATTTTAATGATTTAGAAAAGGAGTTAAATGGAACAGAATAGTTTACCGGGCAAAAAGAAGCATAAAGGTCTTCGTATTTTTGGCTTCATTTTGCTGTTTTTTCTAGCGTTAGCAATTGCGGCGGCTATCTTCTCGGTACTTTGGTATAAAAAACAAATCACTGCCATCGAGGCTGAAAAATGCGCTGGCGAAAACTGTCAAACTTCAAGTTTCGTAATTGACGAGGGTGAATCTACGACGAGTATCGCCAATAAATTAGAGCAGGAGGGCATTATTAGATCGGCTCTGGCTTTTCGTGTTTATATGAAGCTCGAGGCGACGGACCAAACTTTGAAGACTGGCACCTATACACTTTCCAAAGATATGGACGTGAAGGAAATCGTCAAAAGATTCAATGAAGGAGCAAAAGCTAAGACTTTTCGGATTACTTTCCTGCCTGGTGGCACTATGACCGCGGTGCGCGGGCGCCTATTAGAAGCTGGTTATAAGGCCGAAGAAATCGATGCAGCTTTCAAGAAACAATACGATCATCCGTTATTAAAGAGCAAACCGGCTAGTGCGTCGCTCGAAGGTTATGTTTATGGTGATACTTACGAATTCTATGCTAGCGCCTCCGTTGAAGATGTCCTAGTGCGTACCTTTGATGAAATGTATCAAGTAGTTAAAGATAACGGCCTTGAGGCAAAGTATAAGTCCAAGGGCCTCACGCTCCATCAAGGCATTACGCTCGCCTCGGTCGTGCAAGGTGAAGCAGGCGTAATGAGTGCGGTGGATCAGCAGACTGTGGCGCAAGTATTTCTGACGCGCCTTTCGAAAAATATCGTGCTTGGTTCTGATGCGATTATTGCATATTACGCTAACCAGGCTAACCCTAATCGCGATAAATCCGACATGTCATATCTAGAGACTACGCCTTGCCCATGGAATTCACGCAAATGCCAAGGGCTTCCGCCTACGCCGATTTCTAGTCCAGGCAAAACGGCATTATTAGCAGCAGCTAATCCAAGCAATACGGACTATCTTTATTTCATTTCTGGCTATGACGCTGATGGCAAGGTCAAGATGTACTATGCACACACTGCCGCGGAACACGAAGCGAACATCCGTAATTATTGTGGCGACCTGTGCGAGATATTCTAGTAATAAGTACTATGGTATAATAGAAGAAGCTTTTAGCTAGCATAAGCATATTATGCCGGCTTAGGCTCGCTACGGTGGGGGTAGCGTCGTTTAGTTATGAAAAGATTCCAACTTTTAATTACAAAATTATTACCATACACAATTGCTTTCGCGGTGATTTTAGGTGTAATGATTTATGGTTCGCGCACGACAGACGAGACGATTCGTACGCCGATTGCGGCTAATTTTGGCAATTCGGATTTTAAGATTACGTCCGACCAAGTTTCTGAATCTTATACGGTTGCCAATATTGCTAGCTCAGTTTCGCTTCCGTCAACTACGACTATCAACGAGAGCTACGTTACGGTTAACACTCTCTATGAGACTACTGGTACTACCGATACTACCAGTAGCCAAATTATTGATAAACCAAACATTATCGACACCTCCAGCTATTCGCGCGGCGTCATTAAGCATACTGTAGCTGCCAATGAGACGATTACTGCTATCCTCGTGAAGTATAGTCTTGTAAATGTGACCAAGGACCAGGTTCGCTGGAGTAATGGCCTCAAAACCGAAGCCCTTAAAGAGGGTGCTACCTTATATCTTCCAAGCGTTCCCGGCATCGTCTATAAGGTCAAAAAAGGCGATACGATCGACGGCATCGTGAAGAAATATCAGGCCAATAAAGAAGAGATGATTTCTCGCAACGACCTTGAAGATTCGGAATTGACGGTTGGTTCCTTGGTATTGCTCCCAGGCGGTACGCTTCCCGAAAAAGAACGCCCAGAATATGTCGCGCCAAAACCCGTAACAACCTATAGGCCCGCTTATAACTATTCATACTCTGGCGACTCTGGTGATCGTCACAATATGGTCGAAGTTGGTAGCTACGCCTATTGGAGTTCGGTATACTACAAGACTTCTGGGCAGGGCAACCCTGGCGCTTTTGGTAACTGTACCTGGTTTGCATGGTATTGGCGTCGCAATAATATGCCATCGAATTACTGGCTTCCAAAGGGCGCTATTGGCAATGCTAGTTCTTGGCTCTATACCCTTGGCGGCTCCTATAAGACCGGCCGCACGCCACAATACGGCGCCGTGATGCAGTCTATGGGTGGATATTATGGCCACGTTGGCATCGTCGTAGGTGTTGATCCAGGAAAATCTATTACTATTCAAGAGATGAACTATGCTGGACCAAACGGTATGTTTAATCACGTTTATCAATCAACGATGAATTGGTCTGACGCTCTCAAATATAACTATATTTACGAACACAAATAGTCTGTCGCACTTTGATAAAGAGTGCAAAATATGTTAAAATATAAACATTATGTTTGTTGATACAGCGAAAGTTTATATCAAAGCCGGCAAGGGCGGGAATGGCGCAATTTCTTTTCGCCATGAAATCTATATTCCAAAGGGAGGCCCAGACGGTGGCGATGGTGGCAAAGGTGGCGACGTGGTTTTTGTTGCCAGTAAAGATTGCGACACCCTAATAGACTTTCGTTTCCAGCCGAAACTAATCGCCGAAGATGGCAAAGCTGGCTCTAGCCAGAAATCCTCTGGTAAATCCGGCAAAGATTTAATCGTAAAAGTACCGATTGGCACAGTTGTTAAACGCGACGGTGAAATAGTAGCCGACCTTACTCGCGACGAAGAGCGCGCAATCGTTGCGCATGGTGGTGATGGCGGTTATGGCAACTGGCATTTTCGCTCCAGTACGCGCCAAGTCCCAAAGATTGCCGAGCTCGGTAATCCCGGTGAGGCTTTCGATGCCGAGTTAGAACTAAAACTCTTGGCCGATGTTGGTCTAATTGGCTTTCCGAATGCCGGCAAGTCTACTTTCCTTTCCGTAGTTAGCAATGCTACCCCCGAAATTGCCGATTATCCATTTACTACTATTACGCCAAATCTCGGTGTTGCCAAAATCGACGACCACGGTATTTTGATTGCGGATATTCCAGGGCTAATTGAGGGCGCATCTGAAGGTAAAGGCCTTGGTGATCGTTTCTTGCGCCATGTTGAGCGTACGAAGGTACTGCTTCATCTGATAGATATCTACAATGATGACGCCGGCAAGGCCTACGCGGACATCCGCACAGAGCTTGCTAATTATTCTGCCGAGCTCGCCGAGCGCCCAGAACTAGTCGTTCTTACCAAGACTGAAGGCGTTGATGAGGAAATTATCGGAATGCAGATGAAGTCCATTTTGGATCGAAATCCTGATGCAAAGATTATGAAAATCTCCGCTTCCGCCCATCAGGGTCTTACGGAAGTATTGCGTGAGTTGTGGCAAATAATCGAGGCATCCAAAGTTGAAGCCGCGCAAGAAGTCGAAGAGGAAGTAGAAGATATTCCAGTAATCACGCTAGAGCAAACCGAGCGCAAGCATCGCCCGCGCCACGAGCGTTATCAAAAAGGTGACCGCAACACGATTATTACGCTTGACTCGATGGCAGACGCAG
The DNA here is from genome assembly GCA_947304395.1 of uncultured Candidatus Saccharibacteria bacterium. GTDB lineage: Bacteria > Patescibacteriota > Saccharimonadia > Saccharimonadales > Saccharimonadaceae > UBA2834. The sequence goes on along the minus strand of CAMZBA010000004.1, from coordinate 53,075 downwards.
AAGATGAATTCAGCGAGTTTGACGATTAAAGGTAAAAAATACAACATCTTTTTTGTAATAAATCCCTTGACGTTTATGCTTTAAATTGCTTTAATAGATTCAAGCTGGTACGCTTCACGGGGTTCCACTGAAAATGTGGAAAGTGTGGAGACTAGAAACAAAAATAAACAGCGGATTAAAACAAACCAATGTGCCCCTGGGTGGGCGCGTAACAGCGAAAAAGAACCGAAGCAATTCGGTTCTTTTTACAGCGAAGGCAATCGTAGCTAACGGACGCTTGTTATATAATTAGCTTATGTATACCGAGCAAGATATTATTAAAAAAATCAGATCAAACCATCGGAAAGAAATCTTTTCGTATGCCTTAACGATGCTAATTATGCCGTCGATATTTTTACTCACGTTTTGCGCCGTACCGGGCGCAATGAAGCAACTGGCTGTTGCTATTGCGCTGCTTGCGATCGGCGTAATAGCAAGCTTCATTGTTGATTATTTTATTATTTGGAGACGCTTTATTGCTCCAGCCATAAACGATAGCGTAGTGACGAATGATCCAGTTTTCCGTGTTTTTAAGGACGTAAAACAATTAACGGAAGTTATCAATGAGGTCGCTAAAGGCAAGGCCGTGTACGAACATGACGGATTTCGCTTTAACTACAAGTATATTGTTGACTTAGATAATCCTAGTACTATCATGCGTCTGGAGGATATTACGAATTCGTATGTAACGGGCGATGCGCATAATACGGACGGCAAAATGCTTGTCGTCGAGGATTGTTTCAATCGCACCAGTCATTTTAGCCTAAGTAGCGATAAAGAGGCCGCCATGCATGTCTGCCGACTAATATACGAACAGAGTCCACGATTAAAAGATAAAAAACTAAAAGACGATTCTGTAGTAACAGAATTGTAACCTAGGCGTAGCGCACAATCAATAGACCGCCTTGGCGAATCGGCATCGGTTCGCTCTCCGTCCAGTCTATTACTGTGGGTGGAATATTACCGTCTGACTCACCTTCAACGATGCTGTCGACTTTAGGGAATACCTCGGCGACATGCTTACCACTGCGGCAGGGTGCTTCACCGTGAGGAGTTGCGCCTATGATTAGTAGTGGTCCAGTCGCGCGTATAAGCTCTAATAGGTATTTGTGTTCAGGAATCCTAACTCCGACTGTTTCGAAATGGTCAAAATAGGGGTGCTTTAATGCTTGATGCTTTGGCAGAATTAGGGTAAGTTCGCCGGGGAAATAATGTCGCGCCGTATTGAGTGTCTTGCGGTCGATGGATGCATATTTCTTGATATCGTCCACATCGGCAACTAGCAATGTTAAAATTTTTGCACTATCGATTTGGCGATTTTTAAGGTCTAATAGTTTACGAATAGCTGCCGTATTGTCTAATTTTGCGGTTAAGCCATAGAAGCTTTCGGTTGGAACAGCCAAAACATCACCCCTGTTTAGGGCCTTTTTAGCATCCTCTATTCTTTTTTGCGAAACATACCTCATAACAACCCCATTATAGCACAAAAAAGCAAAAAAGTCAAGATAAGATCGCTACTGAAGCTATGCTAAAATTAAGAAAAGCTAATGCTAAAAAAGGAAATATGAGCAAGTTGAATTATAAAGGCCCAGTAGTACTGGTCGTTATGGATGGCGTGGGCCTATCCGACAATGAAAAGTATAACGCTGTAAAGCAGGCACATCTTGAAACATTACATTCGTTAATGGAGAAATATCCAACCGCCAAGCTAGGCGCCGCGGGCGAATATGTTGGCATACCAAAGGGCGACATGGGCAACTCTGAGGTTGGGCACAATGCGATGGGTGCCGGCGAAATCGTCTTGCAACGTTCGGCTGCTGTTGAGAATGATGTTAATACGGGTGAAATATTTAATACAAAAACTTGGCTCGATATAGTCGAGCGGATTCATCAAAACAATTCAACTTTGCATTTTATGGGGATCTTTAGTGATGGTAATGTTCATTCAAATATTTCCCATCTTGAAAAAATGATGGCGCAAGCACAAAAGGACGGCATTGAGCGCATTCGCGTACATGCTTTGATTGACGGCCGCGACGTGCCGCCGCACAGTGAGCCAAAATATATTCAGCGTCTAGAGAAGTTCGTCCACGAGCTGGGCGACCCAGATTACAAGATTGCCTCTGGCGGTGGCCGTATGGTAATTACCTGTGATCGTTATGAAAATGACTGGGGTATGGTCGAGAAAGGGTGGCATACGCATGTGCTTGGCGAAGGGCGCCAGTTCGCAAGCGCCACTGAGGCCATTGAAACTTTCCGCAAGGAGACAAAAGACCTGCAAGATCAATATATGCCTGCTTTTGTGATTGCTAAGGATGGCGAGCCGATTGGTAAAATTCAAGACGGCGATGCGGTAGTTTATATCGATTTTCGTGCTGACCGCGCTATTGAAATGGCCCAGGCCTTCACCTATAATGATTTTCCGCATTTTGATCGCGTTAAGCGTCCAGACGTATATTTTGCTGGCATGACCGAGTATAACGAAGATTTGCATGTGCCAGAGCATGTCTTGGTGGGCTCGCCGGTCTTTAAACATACACTCACGAAGCATCTTGCTAGCCGAGGGAAGAAGCAATATGCCGTTTCGGAAACTGTCAAATTTGGGCATATTACCTATTACTTCAATGGTAATAGCTACGAGGTTCCGGAAGGAGAAGTCGAGGAAGAAGTTCCATCCTACCTAGAACCTTTTGATACGCGTCCTTGGATGAAGTCAGCCGAAATCACCGACAAACTACTGGCGGCCATTGAATCACAAAAATATGATTTCTTGCGCATCAACTATCCAGGTGGCGATATGGTTGGTCACTTTGCCGACATGGAGGCAACTATTACGGCCATGGAAGCAATCGACATCTCATTAAAGCGCATAGTTGACGCCGTTAATAAGCTCGGAGGCATTACGGTAATTACTGCCGATCATGGCAACGCTGAAGAGCTTGCGGATACTGACGGCACGCCCAAGACGTCACACACGACTAATCGCGTACCGTGTATCTTTGTTGACGAGACCGATAACGCTAGTAAGTATCGGCTCAGCAAGGGTGACCGCGGTCTTGCCAACCTTGCCTCGACAATCGCGATGCTTTTAGGCGAAGAGCCAGACGAAGCTTGGTTGCCGAGCATTATTGAAGAAGCATAGATAAAATGCTAAAATAACACAAATTGTAACGGAGAAAAAACCTCATGCAGATCAATAAAGCAATCATTCCTGTGGCTGGTTGGGGTACGCGTCGTTTGCCAATCACGAAAGTCGTCGAAAAGGCTATGCTTCCAATTGGGAATCGTCCACTTGCTGATTATGTTGTAGAAGATTGCGCCAAGGCTGGAATTAAAGAGGCTTATATCGTGATTGACGAGAAGCCTTTCTCGCAAATAAAAGCCTATTATGAAGAAAACGCTGCATTGAATAATTATCTTGTTGCGCGCGGTAAGGAAGATAAGCTATCGCTAACTGACACCAATCACGACGGTCTAACTTTGCATTTCTTCGCACAAAAAGATGTAGATAAACGCTATGGCAATGCTGAGCCAGTTGCGCAAGTAGTTGAAGAGTTTGGCATCGAAGAGCCGTGCATGGTGCTAATGGGAGACGACTTCGTGTACAACAAAGACGGCTCTTCCGACTTAGCGCGTCTAGCAGATTATATTAAAGATGATAGTGATTCCGCTATGCTCGCATCGGAAGTTTCGATGGATACTATCGAGCGTTACGGCGTTCTAAAAGTCGAAAAAGGCCTCTTAACCGGGATTTATGAAAAGCCAAAGCGTGAAGATGCGCCTAGCAATATGATTAGTATTAGTAAATTCATTATGTCTACCGAACTTTTGCAGCGCGTCGTAAAGTATTGTAAGGATAATGATTTTGGCCCCAAAGACCAAGAATATCTTATTACCGACCCAATTATTGAGCACATTAAAGCTGGCGGCAAAATCCATGTTGTACCGATTAAGGGCGAATATCTCGACGGCGGCTCCATGGAGGGGTGGCTACACGCTAATAATGTAATTTGCGGGAAATAATTAATGCGAATCTCCGTGTGTGTCAAACCTGGCACAAAGGGAATAACGCGTCTCGAAAAGCAGGAAGACGGCAGCTATGTCGCCTTTTTGCATGCCCGCGCGCACGACGGCGAAGCAAATAAGGCTCTGTTTGAATTGATATCTGACGAGTTTCATGTCGCCAAGACGCAAATATCGATTGTCTCCGGCGCAAAATCGCGTCAAAAAATTATAGAATTTTAGCGTCTTTTATTTCATCGGGAAGGTAATTCTTGTCTAACTTAAAGCCGGCTTCCCATTTTTGTCCCTTACCAAAGCCAAGATCTTTCATCAGCTTGGTTGGGGCATTGCGAAGCCAAATTGGCACGGGTAGATTCGGCGATTTGCGCGCTAAATCTTGCGCAGCATACCAAGCATCTGTAGTTTGACGAGATTTCTTTGATTTCGCCAAAGCGGTTACAACGTGCGCTAAAATCAGACCGCTCTCTGGCATACCGATTCGTTCTACCGCCATAAAAGCATTCAATGCTAAACCAAGCGCGCCGTTGCCAGCAAGGCCGATATCCTCTGAGGCAAATATTACCATTCTACGTGCAATAAATTTCGGATCTTCGCCAGCTTGAACCATACGAGCGAGATAATAGAGTGCCGCATCCGCATCGCCACCACGCATAGATTTTATGAATGCTGAAATTGTATCATAATGCATGTCGCCCTTCTTATCGTATCCGGGCACTTTGCGGCCTGCAGCTTCTTTGACTTCCTCGATGCCAATCTTATTTGAAAGGCTTAGGGCTAGTTCTAAATCTCCAAGAGCACTCCTTGCATCGCCACCAGATAACTCTGCCAGATAGTCAATTGCATCCTTCGAAACGCGTTTAGTTGCCTTTTCTGCTTTGATTGCGCGCTTCAATACTTCGACGATGTCCTTCTTGGATAAATGCTTAACAATTACAACGCGGCTACGTGAGAGCAGGGGAGATATTACTTCAAAGCTAGGATTCTCGGTCGTCGCCCCAATCAGTGTAATCAGTCCACTCTCGACATGGGGCAGAAAGGCGTCCTGCTGAGCTTTGTTAAAACGATGAATTTCATCCACGAACAATACAGTGCGCGTCTTTAGGTTCCAATTTTGCTTGGCGCGTTCAACCACCTTCTCGACATCCTTCTTGCCAGCCGTGACGGCTGAGATTTCGATGAAATCTGCCTTAAATTCTTTTGCAATAATGCGTGATAAAGTAGTTTTGCCTGTACCGGGCGGACCCCAGAAGATAATATTGACTGGCTCCTGTTTTCGCACGATTTCCGTCAAAATTTTACCTTCGCCAATTATTTCATCTTGGCCAAGTACATCTTCGAGTTTTTGTGGTCGCATTCGCTCGGCTAGTGGCCTACGCGTGTCGCTCTCGTTCAAATTTTCTTTTGGCATATTTCAGTGTGTCGATTTCTCTTCTTGTAAAGAAGTATGCGCCATAAAAGCCAATCTTATCAAGCTTAACCGACTCTAGAGCTCGAATCGCCTCGTCGAAAGAATCAAACCATTCCAACGTATCGCCATCTTCTATCTCATCTGCCATCGGTTGCTTTCCGATAAACTTATCTGTTTTACAGGTGAATAGAAATGCCTTGCCAATCATTCGCCATTGGCTGCGGACATTAATCTCCACTCCGAGCGGCTCGATGTCTTTAATCTTATAGCCGGTTTCTTCCAACAGCTCGCGTTCGAGGCATTGGTAAACCAGCTCATCTTTATTGCGTCCGCCGCCAGGCAGTTTATACCAACCTTTATTAACGGCATGGATTAGTGCTATTTGTCCCTTTTCGTTCGTCAGTATGGCACGTGCGCCCTCTTTCTCTTCAAAAGTAGAGGAATCTTCGCCAGTGTTGTTCTGGCCGACATTTTCATCTGTGATTCGCGATACGCATTCTTCTGGTAATTTCTTTACCCAAAAATCCGTAAATACATCTTTCTCATTAAAATGGAACCATGCTTCCACCTTGTTTTCGCGTAGCACTTCTGGCAGCCAATGCGTATCGTCAATCCACATTCGATCATATGGTAAATCGGAGATATTAAACCACTGTGGCTTTATTTCATCTGTTTCGATTGGCTTGCCGGACCATTTCGTGCCGATAAAAATATGCATCATGTGGCTTTCAGGTACGCCTTTGTAATACAGATTGTCAAAAACGATGTCGGCCATGTGTTCCATTTCGGATACATTAACGCCAATCTCTTCAAATGTTTCGCGCACCGCTGCGGCTTCGACGCTTTCTCCCTCTTCGACTTTGCCACCAATGCCGTTAATTTTCCCTAGGCCAAATCCACGTTTTTTAAGCCCCAAGAGGAGCTTTCCGTCTTTTTTGAGAAGCATGAGAGTTGTATGACGCATTTATTCAAACCTTTCAAGTGTCTTATTGGTTATTGGGCGGGCACGTAAAACATAAAGTTTTCCATTATCGTATGCCCAATCTACGCTAACATCGCATTTTAGGCGATCTTCTATCTTTCTAACCATTGCGTGCAGTTGCGATATCTGTTTTGGACCAAGACAGATTTCTGCCTCCTCCTCACTCTCGAGCGAAAGTGCGCCAGTTCGTTTGTTGATTATTAACATGTCTGGCTCCGATTCTCCGCCAAGAACAGTGCGATTCATCCATAGGTGCGCCTCGACCATTTCTTCATCTGGGCTCATTGTGACTGGATTAATTGAGTGAATTGTGCCGGCCAACTCAGCGTTGAGATCACGTTGTACTATTACCGCTGCCGAATGCCCGCGTCTAGCATTGTTTTGCCGCAAGTAGCTGATTGCGCCTAGGAGGCTGTCCCGATAGATATCTCGAAGCGTCTCTGTGTCATAAGTCTGAGAATTAATGGAGGAGCGGAGAATTACGCGCTCTGTGCCCAAGCGGTCGAAAGCAGCCAATATTTCGTTACTCATGCCGAATTCTATTTTCTGGTCAATTGGAATTATGAAACCGTCAACAATCTTGACTCCGTTCTTGGCGAGTTTGGCTAAAATCGAGCCAAGTTGACCAACGGTATTCAAGTCGTCAGTGTCATCTAGTAGCAAAACCCTACTCATTACTTTTTGATTTTAACATAATATACTTGTATATACTTTTTCTGATAAAATGTACTTAAGCAATAAGGAGAAATCAATGGAAGGCATTGAAGTCATATTTGGCATCATAATATTATTAATCATATTAGTAGTTATCCCGGGAATGCGTATCGTGCGTCAGTTTGAGCGCGGCGTCGTATTTACTCTCGGTAAGTTTTCTGGTATCAAGGGGCCAGGCTTGCGCGTTATTATTCCGTATATTCAAACAATGCAACGCGTAGATGTGCGTACCACTCCAATCGATGTACCAAAGCAGGAAGTAATCACAAAAGATAACGTCACTGTTGGTGTGGATGCGATTGTGTATTTCCGTGTACTCGACCCAGGCAAAGCTTTGCTCGAAACTACTAACTATATTTATGCTACCACTAACTTTGCGCAGGCGGCATTGCGCGACATTACTGGTAACTTTGAACTTGATGAGCTTCTTAGTAAGCGCGATGAAATCTCTGCCCAGATTAAAGAGATTGTTGATAAAGAAACGGATAAATGGGGTATTGATATTGAGAACGTTAAGCTTCAAAATATTGAGCTTCCGGGCGACATGAAACGCGCCATGGCGAAACAGGCAGAAGCTGAGCGTGAACGTCGTGCTGCTATTATCGTGGCGGATGGTGAGAAGGCTTCCGCAAAAGCAGTTGCGGAAGCGGCTCATCTTTTGGCGAATACGCCTGGCGGTATTCAGATTCGTACTCTTCAGACTTTGGAAAAGATCTCTTCCGATCCATCTCAAAAGACGGTCGTCTTCTTGCCGAACGATATCAAGGGCATTATCAGCAAGATGTCCTAGGCCGAGAGGTTAGATAAAAAAAGACGCCATCATGCGATAGCGTCTTTTTTGTATTTATCTTTATTTCTTCTTACTAGCAATCCCGGCATCGAACAACATTTTTGCACTTTTCCAGTCGTGCTCGACTTCCCAGTTGCCATCAAATCCTGGCGAAACGTAAGTATTGAAGACGTAGTATGGCAATCCGCCCTGAACAATTTTGGCAGCCCTATCGGTATTCTTTCCAATCGCCGCCCGCGCCTCGTCGCTTTCTGTGCAGCTAAGAAGCTTTTCTCCATCTAGTCCTTCAATTTTGTCGCCAACCTTAGTAAAATATTCAACGTCAAGTTGGGGAATATGTTCGGTGGCCGTAGCGCTATCGCCAATGCCTTTTGAGAAATAATCGTTATTCAGCTTTTTCAAGATCCAGCCGTACCATTCCCAGAATTTACCTTGTTCGGCCGCACAATAGCCCGCCGATGCAGAATTGGTACTGTTCTCGACTACGGCCGCTTCTCCGGGATGAAAACCGGCTAGGAGGGCAGTTAGTCTTAATTCGTAGAAGACTTTCTTATCCTCGACGTACTCTTTTTTAAAGTCCTCCAAATGCTCGTCCATTGCTAATGCAAATTTGTCACAGTAAGGACACATGATATCGGTATAGTCATAAAAGAAATGTTCTGCTTCTTCGGCATTGCCTAGTGTCATTCCCTGATTCCAGACCAATGTTTCTGGCTTGGGCGGATTCATAGTGTTGTACATAATTAAAGCAAATAAAAAACCGACCGCTAACAGAATGGCGACCACTCTAATTGCTCTTTGCATGTTTTTTCTCCTTATATTTCTTAGCGCCAATTGTGATGAAACTGACGTATCCCAACTTTATTACAGTATAAATCAATAAAACGAAAGCCAGTATGATTAGCACGCGACTGACGTTTTCTGCGACCGCAATTGCGCCAGCACCCGCTATAGCAGTGAAAATCGGTGCCAAGATAGAAATGCCGCAAGTTGGGCAGCCTAAGGCGACGAATCCAAATATTGCACCTATCCCACCTGTGCTTGCGCCGTCAATTGCAGAATCCTTTTCGCGATTCCGCCAGGTGAAAACTAATAGCATTATTGTTAGCGCCTGAAGTATCGACATAAGAATAATTAATATGCCATAAAAATCGGCAAAGTTATCTAGAATCTTTAGTGCTACGCGCCCTAAGACCTCTATTTTCGCACCCAACGGCAAGCCCGAACAGAGAAGTAGCCAGTTTCCCGTCCCATCCTTAAAAAAGCTCAACAGATATAGAGACACGAATAAGGATATTATAAAAACTACTAAATATCGAGGCTTTCTGAATAGGTAACCGATACTAACAAAAGCGAACTTCGCACGGTCGACAACTGTAGTAGCAAAATTATAAATCTTTTTGTTTATTTTTCTGAAGTCCATAAACCATGAATATTGCAGAATGAGTAGGCGCGGAATTTCCCGTCGCGCTTCATGCCGCTAAATGTAGCAACCGGCTCGGAAGAAAGGCTTAGCTTTTGAATATTTACACTACTGCCGTCAGTTAGAGCAATCCATTCTATTCGGTGCTCGGCCGACATTGGATGTGGCTGTATTCCGACCTTAACCTTTACTTCGTCGTGATTGATTTCAATGATAGGGGCATGCTTTTCGGCACCCTCATGAACTTTGTTTGCCTCAAGAATTTCCATGCTCGAGCCGCAACATGTGGGAGTAATATTTGGATCAATTATCGTCAAAAACAAATTGCCGCAAGTATTACAACGGTAAAACTTTAGCCCTTCTTGTTTCATTTAACCTCCTTAGTGAATATCTTTATTTTATCACAACATCAATCAAAAGGCGTGCTGAAGTGTAAATATATTTCACGATAAAAAAATGGAATGTCAATAGATTTCGAATTATTACCTCTGTTAAAATTAAAATAACAAAACAATAAAAAACATGAAAGTCAATGTTGACACTAAAAATGCTTGCGTTAAAATAAAAGTAGAACTTGTTCGGACGAATTTGAGAGATCGCCCGAGCGGTCTAGGGAGATAGTGTATAAAATGCCCCAATGGGGTATTTTTTATTTCTGTTATACTTTTACTATGAGTAGTTCGAAACGAAGAAGCTCTCTAGACCGAATAGAAGCATCGGTGCTCGAGCATATTCCTGAGCGATATAAAAAAGCTGTAGTTGGCGTTTATCGAATGGGTCTTAGCATGGGGGTAGTCGGCATAGCGGGCATGGTTTTTGGCCTACTTGCAATCGTAAGCTTCTTTATTAGTAAAAATTCATATTCTGTTAATCAGTTAGCTGTACATGCCGCCACGTTTATTGCTTCGTTCGGGTTGGCAATTCTGGGGGCTCGATATATGAGAATGAAGATGAACCCGCCCAACGCCTTTGGTTGGGCGCTCTTGATAGGATTAATCTGTCTAATCTTGGTAAGCTTCTTCGGTTTTTCTTTTGTAGCGATATTAACGGCCGATTTAGCGGCAGTCTTTGGCGAGGCTGTAATAGTGGCGGTTGAGGCCGTGTATCTTATTTTGGTATTGTTGCCGTTGGTAATCTTAGTGAATATAATCTACTACCTACTATTTGCCCACAAAGGGTACGAAAAGTGGTACAAAGATTATGCAAAGCGCAATCATATAGGGGAAGAGGCAAAAACCGTTAAAAAGAGTCAAAATAGCCATAAGAGTGACGAATATACTGACGACGACTTGTAAAAGACATTAAAAACTGACCCCATACAGGGTCAGTTGCTGGCCTAGAGCGAAATAAGGATTTTCGTAACATATACTGCTCGCCTGTCGTAGATGGGACCATCATCGCAATAGCAAAGAACGGTCTCCTCGCCCATCGTAAGGCGATATGTACCAGCCGCGTCTTGAACTACGGATATGCCGTCCGGTAACTCGACATAATAGTAATTGTAGTCCGCCTTAGTGTCGTCGACTCTTATACCGATCGCCCGATAAACTGCCGCAAGATATTCGTCCTTGTCGTATAGCGAGAAGTATTCCTCGGGCACATTGTAGCGTGACCGAAGTGGCAACCTACAAAGCCCTGACGGAGTTTTCTTGGATAAATCCTTTTCCGGGCCAATCGAGATGCCGGTTGCTATGTTGCATACTTCGTTAATGCCGAGACTTCCCGCGACCTTCTCGAACTCATTCAGGGGGCCACCGTATTTATATCTATAATAACGGTCTTTGAAACTTGAATATTCGCAGAAACCCTTTCTGAAGTTTTTCTTGCAATATTCTATCCTTTCCTCGTTAAGAGGAATGTACAGAATAGAGTCCCCGTCAATCATTAGGGAAAGACGCCAAATCCTTACATATGTCTGAAGTTCAGACACGTAGATGCTTCTTTCAAGAATCTCTTCGGTAAAACCGATAACATTCTCTGTATCAATCAGCAACAATGAAGCAAGAAAAGTGGCCGTCAGGACGGCTTCCGGGACGTCTGCTGTTATGTTAGGCGCTTTAGTCGTACAGATTGCTGCATAGTATTCCTGTGTGCGATAACTATCTGGCGTGATTGCGAGGAATTTACTCTCGCCGTTGCGCCTAGCTTCGTACAGCCTAGCACATGTGGCGTACATATCATATGTAAGCAGTTCCGGCTTTCTCTTGTGTACGGAGAAAAACCAATCGGCATAGTCATCATGCGCCTCTCTGGAGCCTTCTTTGCTCGTCTCGAATATAGCGCACATTACGAGCTCCTCATCGAGGATCTCTTCTGGCATCCATTCAAAAACATTATTAGGCCCCGACAGTACGCTATATTTTGATGCGACAAGGTTCTTGTAAAAATCCTTGTCGAAAGTTGTTGGGTGGCTCGCCACGTAATTTACTTGGCTTTTATCGAATGTTGATAGCGTTGAGGCGAGGTAGTCTTTGACTATTTCGACTGGAGCGCTGCTTATCGGTAGGCCAGGTTCAATACTGTGCTTTATGTATCTTCCAAACGTGTAACCATTCATTTTGAATAGTGACTGCAATCTTTTATATGCGGGTAATTCGGCTACTGTTCTCGCGAAGAATTCGCGGTCTAATTCTTTAAGTTCTTTCGGCATATATCGCTCCTTTATCTCTGGCTATAAATGTGCAAAATTAGTGTCTCATTATTATCATAGCATAAAAGCTTGAATAGTCAAGGTGTGGGTTCTTGTTTGAGCAAACTCAAGGCACAAAAAACGGCGTCTTACGACGTCCTTCTTTGTGGTGCGGGTTAAGAGACTCTAACTCTCGACCTCTTCCTTGGCAAGGAAGCGCTCTAACAACTGAGCTAAACCCGCTCGCTTACATGATTATATGCTACTTCGCGCCAAAACGCAAGTTTAAAGTGTTGTACTGGACCAAATGTTATATAATAACAGTATATGGACACTGCGGTAGATTATTCGCAACTAAAGGTCCCCAATCATGTAGCTATTATTGTTGACGGCAATGGTCGTTGGGCAAAAGAGCGAGGTTTGCCACGAATCAAAGGGCACGATGCTGGTTATAATAACATGCGCACGCTTCTGCGTTATATAATGTCGCGCGGCGTAAAAGTATTAAGCCTTTATGTTCTCTCGACGGAGAATTTTAAGCGCCCCAGTGAAGAAGTTGGCCACCTGATGGATCTCTTTATCTTGATGTACAGAAAAGAACTCAAGATATTTATGGAGGATAATATTAAAGTAGTCTTTTCCGGCCGGGATGCCCCACTTCCAAAATCAGTAATCAAGGCGCGAGACGAACTAATCGAGGCTACGAAAAATAATACTGGCGGTATTGTGAACTTTTGCATGAACTATGGCGGTCGTGCGGAAATTATGGATGCGGTGAAAAAGATCGTAAAATCGGGTGTTGACGTAGACGAGCTTAATGATGACGACTTTCGCCACTACCTCTATCACGATTTGCCAGACATTGATTTAATGATTCGCACTAGCGGCGAACTCCGCCTAAGCAATTTTCTACTCTGGCAAAACTCTTATGCGGAATTTTATTTTCCCGAAACTAAATTCCCAGATTTTCATGAGGCCGACTTTGACCAAGCGATAATAGAATATACATCTCGCGATCGCCGCTTTGGCAGTATTAAAAGTTAAAAAATAGGGCCTTCGGCCTTATCTATTGGCGCAATATGCGCTAGCGAATCAACCAGGGCTCAACATTACAGGGGCGCCCCTCGCGCCTCTTTTTTATGTCATAGAAATACAAAAAACGACCGCCAATGGGTCATCTTTTGTCTGGTGCCCGAGATGAGACTCGAACTCATAATCCGGTAAAGGAAGCGGATTTTAAGTCCGCCGCGTATACCAATTCCGCCACTCGGGCAGGCACAGCAATTGTGGAGGTGCGTACCAGAGTTGCACTGGTCTAGGAGGTTTTGCAGACCTCTGCGTAACTGCTCCGCCAACGCACCATGCGAACATTATACCATAAAAAATCCCCAACTATACGGTTGGGGATGGTTTTTATTCTTTACGCAACTTCAAGACGATCGGGATGGCGAGCGGCACGAAAATAGCTATTGTTGCCAGCAGAGAATACTCCAATCGAATGTCCGCTGCGCGGTTAATTGCCCACACTGCTACTATATAGAGCAGCTGGGCGATGACGCGCGCCAAAGATTCGACTGAGCTTTGCTCGGCCGCACGGGTCTGCTCTTTTACAAGCGGCATCATCGTAGCAGAACTCCAGCCCTGCGCTAACCCGAAGCAGGCATAGAGGCAAATGGTCGCAGTGTTTAGGTTGAGATACATTATCGCGCTCGCGAAACTAATTAGTGCAATTGGCGCGATAAACAGCTGCCAATCTTTCATTTTTGGCGCAAATCGGCGCGCAAGTCTAGTTCCCAGATATGCTACAGCGAAATTAATTGCCCAGCCTACTGAGACTACAGCCAACGGAACGCCGACTCGGAGCATCAATGGTGTAAAAACCCAAATAATGCCATGCGTAATTTCGCGCGCTACCGCATAGGCGGCAATGCGAACTCTAAGTTTGCGATTGTTTATGTTTCGCTTTACCAATGCCGCAATCTCCGAAAGCGGATTACTCGTTGCGCCGAGCCGCTCGCTGTCATCAACGATTAGTAGGCTGACAAAAGCGCCCACGAAATGGTTTACGGCCGATGCTGCTATAGCTAAGCGAAAGCTGATTGCACCAATCGGCCCGCCAAGCAGTAGTATGGTTAGTGTTGCAATCTGGCGCCAAGAGGCCATCTTGGCGTATTTACTCCTGAATATTTGGCCGGAGTCGTCAACTTTCTCCGAGAAATGCTTCAGAAGAGACGAATCTACTCCCTGTGAAAGAGCGTTTCCTACTCCGCAGAGCGTTTCGCAAAGGACAACAAACCAGAAACTCTGAGCCGTAGAGTAGAGCAACAGCGAGATAGCCACTATTGAGTCGCCAATAACGTTGGCCCACTTACGGCTGAAGCGATCAGCTACCCAACCTAAGGGAAGATTGAGAATCATCGTGGCGGCCGTAAAAGCCATCTGCGACATCGCAATTTGCTCCTGGCTCAGGCCGATGCTTAAATAGAACGGTGTCATAATCGGCACGGCTAATATTCCAGCCGTCACCGCCGATTCTAGAATAACTAGACGCAAGTTGCGCATTGGATCATTTTTACGCATTAGAATCCCTCCTTTTCAAGTTGCGTATATTATTAAAGTGCCAGCCGTCTTTTTTATACGGCTAGATAAACTTCAAAGGCGATAGAGAGATGATTTTCCTAGATAAGTCGCTTTTGAAACTTATCTAGTTTTACAAGAATTAGACAGTTTCTGCAACAGGAATACGAAGCGTAGCAAAATGCACGCCTGCAAGGGCGGCAGCTACAACGTAGAACCAGTATGCAAAAACATTAATATTCATAAGGTAATTATATCACAGTTTATATGAAAAGTCAATCTACTCGGTTGTCATATGGGCGTATAAATGTTATTCTGTAAAACGGACTTAAGCATAAGGTGCTTTTTCGTTCTTTAGAAAACTATAGTTATGTTGTTTTTTGTCTGGAGGTGCTACATGGACAGAAAAAAGGAAACACTCGATTCTTTATCTAATCAGTTCGTTGCCTTGACGCAGCGTATTTTTGACATGGTAACCACATCAAAAGCCGCCGTTGCTGTTGCGATTGATGGTGATATTAATAATAGCGCATCTTTCCCGCGCTACGTTTCGGTTAAGTCTGCCAGTCATTGCCCTCAGGCAGATGGAATAAGGGAACATCTCCTGCACCGGACTACAAAGATAGCAACGTCTGCTAAGAAGTCGCATTCGCTCTTATTTTTCGACACGCGCGAGGCGCCAGGGTTAATCCTGGATGTCGGATCAAATAAACGCTCCTATGGTCACATAGTAGTAGCGATAGAGCCGTCCCCGAATAGCCAGTCTAATCATAGGATCGACGAATTAGCCATGATGCGTGAAATTGTAGATTTGATCAATGAATGTCTGCCACATTTTCGCCGCGGAAGCTTAAGAAATCTCTTTGAATCCGATCCGTACGTCAAAAGGGCCTATGGGACTCTTCTGGATCGCTCATCGATTTATTGCATTGAGCTGTCTTGAATGTTCCTATGGTAACAACTATAGTTACTTTTCCCCCCAAAATCGAGACAAGGTTTGGGGGATTTTTCAAGAATAAAAAAGCCGACTCTGTGCAGGGTCGGCTACTCCTGGTTGTTTAATCGCCAAGGAGTCTAATGTCGCGCAAATCGATATTGTTCCGCCCGATTACATTGAAAATTTTGTCGGCCATCGATGCGTTTTCTTTGGCGGTCCCGCCTATTACCCCCACAGCAACAGAGTATGTTGTCCCCTCCTCTGTAAACTTGGCATGTTTCGCCACCAGCGGAGATTCTCCCCATCTCATGGGTTTATCGCCAATATAGTAAAAAATACTACGGTGCTTTTGGGCGGTGCGGAATTGTACGACTATGCAGAATCCCTCACTGATTTCAGCATCGTCAGAAGCGACCGTCTTGGAGTATACCGGATTGAGTGTCTGAATGCCACCATTGATCTCGGGAGGCTTCAATACATTCAGGCACACTATATAACGTGACATTTTTAAAGTACTAGCGTACTCTCCAGCATTCTTGAGGGTTTGATTCGCGACATCTTCGAAATGTGCTCCTATCACAGCTTTTCACCTCCTTTCCATCTCTTTTGTGTGAGCCGCGATATTCTGGTTGCCTTCATTATAATACTTCTATTATGCTGATGCTTTTTTATTTTTGAAGATTTTTTATATTTAAGTTATGCGTGCGAAGTATTATCAGCTCATTTGGAAGTTGCGTCGTTTATTATTTGGTAAAATCTATATTTCTTTTTCGGACATGTCCATACTTTGCGCGCAGCTCCTTTCTCCTCGCCCCAGTCGATGGCGACGTTTTTGCGTATGATTAGTCATGCTTTTAAGGCGTTGTCACAATTGGCTATATTTGCGGTATGCTTGCAGGCAAAAAATGTCGAATAGTGGCTGCGTACTAGATCGTCAGCAGATTGAAGCAGTCGTAGCGTGTGAGGATGCTCAACTTGTATTAGCATCGGCTGGCAGCGGCAAGACTATGAGTCTATTGGCAAAGATAGATTACTTGAACCGCGAGTTAGATATTCCGGCCGAACGGATATTGGTCATCTCTTTCACGCAAAAAACAGTATCTGAGCTAAAAGAGCGTTGCGATATAAAAGGGATTAATATTCATACTTTTCATAGTCTTGGTAATAGCATTTTGAAAGATGCGGACTATTCTGGCTTGGGGCTCAAAAAGCTTCTTAGCGACACGGGCATTGCGACTTTTATTCGTAGTTACGTAGAGTTTCTAATTAAACACGATGCGGACTTTGCGCGTGCGGTCGTGGACTTTATTCTGTTTTTCTATTCCGCACCAAGCAGTCCCGCAGGGGTACAAACTCATTCTGGGCGTATTAATTTTAATCGAATCTACTTGCGACATGCGCTTTTTGAGCAGTCGGGTAGCTTTATCCGTACAAAGGATGAGCAATTATTAGCTAATTGGCTATACGTTAACAACTTGCCGCATGTGCACGAGTGCCAATATCCATTCTGTGACGAAAAATATCAGCCTAGCTTCACGATAAAAACTCCGCGGAATATTTATTTGGATTATTTCATTATTAACCAAAAAGGGCATAGCATTTATGGTCCTAGCTATATGCGCGATATAAAGTGGCGTCAGAATTTGCATATGCGCAACCATACAAGTTATATAATTTTGCCATCCTGGCGCTGAAATGACTTATCGATTTTTCAATATCTCACCGAAGAGCTAAAACGTTTTCGGATAAATGTTCATCGTCGCGATGATTGTGAAGTTTATCAAGAAATGTCCCAAAATCAATATTATGCCAAAGAACTAGATGGTTTTTATGGTATGCTACAAAACATTTTATCATTACACAAAAATGGCCTTTATGATTTTACGGATATTAAACAGCGTTTAAAAAGTGATGAAAAATACTCCCAACGTCGAAATGATTTATTTTTATCGATATATCAACGCGTTTATTATGCCTACGAAAAAATGCTGCAACACGAACGGTGCTATGATTTCGCAGACATGATAAACGCTGCAAAAGAATCCATCGATAATATTGCAGATTGCTCAGTAGGGTATAAATATATATTGCTCGATGAAGTTCAGGATCTTTCGCGCAATCGTTGCATGTTGGTGCATTCTATTTTGCATAAAAATCCAGGCTGCAAGCTGTTTGCCGTTGGCGATGATTGGCAGTCGATCTACCGGTTTACGGGCAGCGACTTATCGCTAATAAATAATTTTGAGAAAACTTTCGAACTAAGAACTCGCCGTAGCTTTATCGAATCAACGCATCGCTTTGGCGAGCCGACGATTAAAATTAGTTGCGATTTCATACAGCGCAACCCCATGCAGTCGCATAAATTAGTCAAAAATACTCAGAGCGCTAAAACTACGATAAGCATCATATTAAATAAGCCTAACGGAAAGACTTTTGGACAGGATGCGGAGTCGCTAGTCATCATTCTGCAAGAATTAATCACAAAATACGGTTACGGTAAAGTAAAACAAAAAAGTCTGCAGCTCATATCACGCTATAATCACGACATAAAACGAATTGAGTCAGATGCATTCAGAATTAAAAAACGCGACGGCGGATCAGACATTTATGACGTGATATGATGCGACAAAACGAACCCGGCACGTACTTTAAAGCTCGAATTTTGCTCAATGCACAAATCGAAAGGCATCACGCGCGACATTGTTATTGTCTTAAATATGAATTCAGACATGATGGGCATGCCGGCGACGCGTGAGTCTGACCCGATTCTAGATGCTATGCTGTCTAAGGAAGACAATTTTCCTTTTGCGGAAGAACGACGACTGTTTTATGTAGCAATTACGCGGGCGCGCGAGGCCACATATTTAATTGCTAATCGCAAAAATCCATCGCCATTTATATTTGAAATTTCCAACCACATCAAGGAGGCTTACGGCAGGCTTTGTCCGAAATGCCATACAGGCGAATTGATTCGAAAACGCGGGAAACATGGCGATTTTCTATACTGTTCAAACTATGCTTACGGCTGCAACTACCTCAAAAAACTCTAAAATGCTATAATTAAGACATGGCAGTAGCTTTGCAAAAGCAAATTGCACAAAACAAAATTAATACAATATTAATTATGTTTGTTTTTGTAGCAATAATTAGCTTAATTGGCTGGCTATTTGCATGGCTTTCAAATAATCCAGCTATCCTAATATGGTGCGCAATTCTATCGGCGGGCTATGCAATATTTCAATATTTCTTTTCCGACAAAATCGCTCTAGTTAGTGCCGGCGCAAAGGAGGCTAATCCAGACGAAGGATCGCGATATTTCCGCATCGTCGGATCTTTGGCCGAAAACGCAAAAATCCCAACGCCGCGCCTATATATCATTAACGACTCGGCGCCAAACGCTTTTGCGACTGGCCGTGATCCACAGCATTCGGCGATTGCCGTTACGCGCGGATTGCTCGACATAATGGACGATAAAGAGCTTCGCGCGGTACTTGGGCACGAAATGTCGCATGTGCGCAATTACGATATTCGCATTAGTACGATAACTTTTGGCTTGACCTGTCTGGTTGGATTGCTGTCGGATTTTGGGCTTCGTGTTCTTTGGTATAGCGACCGCGAAGAGGAGGATAATTCGCCAATCGGCATGTTGTTTGTATTATGCGTTCTGGTTTTGTCGCCACTGGTCGCAACGGTTGTTCAATTGGCCGTCTCGCGCCAGCGTGAATACCTTGCGGATGCATCTTCGGCCTCGTTAATCGGCAATGCGGACGATATGATAAACGCTTTGCGCAAACTCGATGCACACAATCGCCCAATGCGCCAGCAAAACGTAGCGACCGAGGCGATGTATATTTCTAATCCACTGAAAAAATCTGTATTGAGCCGTTTTTTCTCGACTCATCCGCCAATTGAAGCACGTATAGAAAGGCTCGAAAGTGTCAAAAAATAAAACTAATAAAAAGACCATTAAAAATAACCAAGCTAGTAAGAAAAGCCCAAAATCTAGAAATAAATCTCATAAAACATTCAAAGAGGCTTTTAACGAGACGCGCGAGCGGATTTGGAATAAAAAACGCGCACGTCTTAAGCTACATCATTCTTTCAAACGTTCGTATCGCGAGGATTATCAGCGGAAGTTAGAGGCTCCCGGCTTAGTTCAGCACGCTACGTCAACTTTAAAGATTATTTTTGCAAATTGGAAGTTGTTTTTGCCCCTTCTAGCCTTAATTGTTACGATGAATATAATTTTTGTCGGGCTACTGAGTGAAGAAACATATAAAACATTCCAAGATGCGCTCAAGGCGAGCTATAGCTCGTTAGAGCAGGGCGAAATTGGGCGTTTTGCTGAAGCGGGGCTTCTACTTGTTACGACGGTGCCGACCGGTGGATTAAATAAGGGCATGAACGAAGTGCAGCAAGTATTTATGGTGATTTTTGTTGCCGTCACTTGGCTAATAACTATCTATTATCTACGGCATCTTTTGGCCGGCAATAAGCCAAAATTTCGTGATGGAATATATAATGCACTGACTCCATTATTGTCGTCATTACTAGTGATGGTGCTAATATTTATTCATTTAATCCCGATCTTTGTCTTTATTATCGCTTACTCCGCGGCAGTGCAGACTCACTTCCTAGATACGCCACTTTATGCATTTGTTTTTTGGCTGTTCGGATCTTTGCTATTGCTGTTATCTTGCTATTTATTGCCGGTGTCGATTACGGCGCTTGTAGCTGTTACGGTGCCAGGCATTTATCCAATGACGGCCATTAATGCTACGACCGATTTAATGCAGGGACGACGTACGAAATTCATTATTCGACTAGTATTTGCGATTATTTTTCTAGCCGTGTTGTGGGTAATCGTGATGCTGCCAATAATGTGGTTAGACTTGTTCTTGAAGAGCAAGATAGAATGGTGGAATAATCTTGAAGCTCCAGTTGCATCATTCTTCTTGCAAATCATGACTACGTTCTCGGTTATCTATATTACGGCCTATATTTATCTTTTCTACAGGAGAATGCTAGATGACCCAAACTAATATTCCGGCTGAAGTAGTTGAGCGTGTCGCAAAATTGCGCGACTTAATTAATGATTATCGCTATCATTATCATGTTTTGGACGAATCAATCATGTCTGAAGCGGCAGCAGATAGCCTAAAGCACGAACTGTCACTACTCGAACAAAAATACCCAGAACTCATTACTCCCGATTCTCCAACTCAGCGCGTGGCGGGCAAGGCGCTAGATAAATTCCAGAAAGTCACTCACGCCGAACGTATGATTTCATTAGCGGATGTTTTTTCGGAAGACGAAGTGCGCGAATGGCTCGATCGTATTGCAAAACTTGGCGCTGTCAATCCCGAACTATTCGTAGATATAAAGATGGACGGCCTGGCAATGGCGCTTATTTACGAAGACGGCCTACTAAAGCAGGCCGTTACGCGGGGTGATGGCCGAGTTGGTGAAGACGTGACGATGAATGTGCGCACAATCGAGAACGTGCCGCTCAGCATTCCGCAAAAAGAACATACTGAAGTGCGTGGAGAAGTGGTGATTTTTAAGAAAGATTTCGACGAATTAAATGCGATGCAACGCGCGAAGGGCAAACCAGAGTTCGCTAACCCGCGCAATCTTGCTGCTGGTTCGATTCGCCAGCTTGACCCTAAAATCGCCGCCAGCCGCCCACTTCGATTTATGGGATACGACATGGTCTCGCCAAATCTCGACACCAACTCTCATGTGTACGAAAAACTACACGAATTAGGTTTCCGTATTTCTGGTCAGCAAAAGATTTATCGCGATTTGCGCGGAGCGATGGACTTTATTAATTCACTAAACGAAACTCGCCAGAACTTGCCGTTCGGCACGGACGGGGCGGTTATTAAAGTCAACGATCGCAAAGTCTACCAAGCGTTAGGCATCGTTGGAAAAACTCCGCGTGCTGCGATTGCTTTTAAATATCCAGCCGAAGAAGCTACGACAATTGTAAAAGATATTGTTATTTCAATTGGCCGCACTGGCGCCGCGACGCCCGTTGCTGTTTTTGACCCCGTGCAGGTTGCTGGTTCAACTGTTCGTCATGCCTCATTGCATAATGCCGACGAAATTGCGCGCCTAGATGTGCGCGTCGGCGATACGGTCGTCATTTATAAAGCTGGCGATATTATCCCGCAAGTCAATCGCGTACTAACTGAGCTTCGCCCCAAAGAAACGGAAGCTTTCGACTACGAAAAAGCTTTGCGCGAGCAGTACCCAGAACTCGACTTTGAGCGTCCAGCTGGCGAGGTTGTTTATCGCGTCAAAGGCTCTAATACTGACGAAATATTAAAACGCGCGATAGAATATTATGCTTCCAAACCAGCCCTAAACATTGAAGGTCTTGGCGAGAAGAACGTTGAGGCGTTAGTTGATGCTGGCCTAGTCGGCTCAATCGCGGACCTGTATACTTTGACTGCTGGACAGGTTCAGGACCTTGATCGCTTTGCGGAACTCTCTGCGCATAAGTTGGTGGACAATATTCAAGCTAGTAAGAATCCGCCACTCGCCCGTTTTATTACTGCCATCGGTATTCGTCATATTGGTAGCCAAACTGCGATTGATTTAGCGGCACATTTTAAGACTTTTGACGCTTTGCGTGAGGCTACCGAATCGGAGCTGTTAGAGCTTCCAGGAATTGGCAAGATAGTTGCGGAATCGATTTTGGCATTTTTCTCGGACGACGACAATCTGACATTACTTGATAAGCTCAAGGAGCTTGGCGTTGAGCCAGTATATCAAGATACGTCAAACGGTCGCCTAAACGGTCTTTCCTTTGTAGTAACGGGTACGCTCGACTCGATGGGGCGCGACGCAGCGGCGGAAAAAATTCGCGCGTTGGGCGGAGAATTCCACAGCAGTGTTGTAAAAAATACGAAATATCTTGTCGCCGGTCATAATACTGGAAAATCAAAATTAGAAAAAGCCGCCAAATACGGAACAGAGGTAATTGACGAACAACGCTTCCTCGAATTGCTCGGCGAGGCATAACCTCACCAAAAGTGTTGTAATAAAAACATGAAAAAGCTCCAGTCGGCTGACTGGAGCTTGATCGGTGACTCATTCGGGCGCATCGAACATTCTGTCCGTATAATCATGCGCGCTCGACTTCTGGCTTGTGCCTGATTCGACTAGCGGCGGATCTTTTTTCGGCCTCCTCTTCGTGGCCCTCGTCGTCCTCTTTGTCGTCGGCGTTCGAGTCGGAACCGTGTTCCTCCTTCGGCGGTTCGGGATCTAGAGGTACCACTCGTCGGACTCGGGTTCTTCAAAGTCCGGTTCGATCGACTCCTCCGTGTTGTTGTGAACGTTGCTGCCGCCGCCGTAATCTGCATTATCGGGATTTGTCCCCTGCGGACCAGCGTCGGGATCCATAGGCGAAACGTAGTCGGGATTCACGGGATCTTTCGTACCGTGCTTAGGCACATCCCGCCATCTGTTGGTCTTTTCGATCTCTTCAGTTTCTTTGGCTTCTCTAGCAGCCACGTAGCTGTCGTAGCCAATCTTGACCAGCTTCGCGCTTAGCCCGAGTGCGATAGAAAATAATATCACTACGATGAAGAAAGCAAGTCTTTCGCCCTTTTTCATATAGGCCCCTCCTTTATAATAATGTAGTCACCGTTAAGGTGCAGGGATTAGTAGTATCCAATATTATCATTATAGCACAAACGGAATAAAAAGTCAATCTTTTAGCACTCTTGACTTGCGAGTGCTAAAAGCATACAATAAGGGGTACATATGGTAGATGAATTTAGTGAGATTATGAACCACCTCAGCGAAAACGCTCGTTTTGCGCTGCAAAAGGCGGATTTTTACAGTAAACGCTACAATCAGGGATATATGGGCACTGAGCATCTTTTGATGGGTATTTTAGCTCAAGATACAAGTACCGGCGCGAGACTTCTTCGCGAGAACGGCGTGGACATTGACCAGGTCGAACGTGCACAGGGCAAAGTCGCCGTAGATGTGCCTGCTGCCCCAATGGCAATGATGTCCCTCTCTGAGGCAACAGTATTGACGCTTA
The DNA here is from genome assembly GCA_947304395.1 of uncultured Candidatus Saccharibacteria bacterium. Classification (GTDB taxonomy): domain Bacteria; phylum Patescibacteriota; class Saccharimonadia; order Saccharimonadales; family Saccharimonadaceae; genus UBA2834. The sequence goes on along the minus strand of CAMZBA010000004.1, from coordinate 29,494 downwards.
GGATGTCCTTGAACTTTGCGAAAGAAAACGGATTAGATATTGTCGGCACAGAGCATATTATTTACGCTCTAGTTCGCCAGCCAAACTCCCGCGCCTCCGTATTGCTAGATAAACTAGACGTCGACCTTCAGTCTCTTGCCGAAAATATCGAGGAATTAGTCGAAAAACAAGCTAGTGAAGCAAAGATTGAAGAGCAAAAGCGTAAGGCCGGTAAGCGTTCGGGCTACCGTTTCTTGAGCAAATATGGCACGGATTTAACTACCGAGGCAAAAGAGGGGCGGCTCGATACTGTAATTGGTCGCGAGCAAGAAATTGAACGTGCCGTTACTGTACTTTGTCGCCGTACGAAATCTAATCCAGTTTTGATTGGCGAGGCAGGTGTCGGCAAGACGGCTATCGTGGAAGGTTTAGCGATGCGCGTGGCAAAGAACGACGTCCCAGATAAGCTTATCGGCAAGCGTATTTTCCAGGTAGATCTTAGTTCCGTTGTTGCCGGCACAAAATTTCGCGGCGAATTTGAGGAGCGCATTAAGGGTATTATCGATGAGGCGACCGGTGATGATTCGGTAATTCTATTTATTGATGAGTTGCATTTACTATCTGGCGCCGGTTCGGCTGAGGGCGGCATGGACGCTGCGAACATCTTGAAGCCAGCCCTTGCGCGCAATCAGCTTAAATTAATCGGCGCCACTACGCTCGATGAATATCGTAAAGGAATCGAAAAAGACAAAGCTCTCGCACGTCGCTTCCAAACCGTGATGGTGAACGAGCCATCGCCAACAATTACTCTGCGAATTTTAAAGGGCATCAAGGCTCATTACGAGAAGTATCACCAAGTTACTATCTCTGACGATATTCTCGAAGAAGCTATAACTTTGTCTGAACGCTACATTTCAGATCGTTTCATGCCCGACAAAGTAATTGATGTGATTGATGAGGCCAGCGCGATCGCGCGGGTTTCGTTGGACAAAAAAGGCGGCAGCGCATATAAAAAGAATAAAATTGAACTTGCCGACCTCGAGTCTAAAATCGAAGCGGCTGCCGAAAAAGAAGACTACGAAAAGGCGGCCATGTATAAAACGCGCGCTGCGCAAATAGAAGAAGAGTTAAAAAAGCTAGAAAAAGCCAACAAAAAGTTGGATGAGGCACCAGCCGTTACGTCGGACGATCTTGCGACGGCAATTAGCCTAAAAACTGGCATTCCAGTTAGTCGCGTGCATGGTTCCGAGCAGGAGATTTTAGTAAATCTAGAGAAGCACTTGAGTAAAGATATTATTGGCCAAGATGAGGCAATCAAGGCCGTTAGTAAAGCGATTCGCCGCGGACGCTCAGGAATTGCGGATCTACATCGTCCAATTGGTTCATTTATCTTTATGGGCCCTACTGGTGTCGGCAAAACGGAATTGGCAAAAGTTATTGCGCGTGAGGTATTTGGCGGCGAGGATTCGTTGATAAAGATCGATATGTCTGAGTTTGGCGAAAAGCATAATGTTAGTCGACTTGTCGGTGCGCCGGCTGGCTATATTGGCTACGACGATGGCGGCAAGCTTACGGAGCAAATTCGCCACCGCCCATATTCGGTAGTATTATTTGATGAGATTGAAAAAGCTCATCCAGACGTATTTAATATTTTGTTACAGATTCTTGAAGATGGTACTTTGACTGACGGACATGGGACTAAGGTCAAGTTTAATAATGCGATTATTATTTTGACTAGCAACCTTGGCGCGGAAGAAATGTATCGCGAAAACGAGATGGGCTTTTCGGCAAAGACCAAAAAAGACGCTAAGGCACTTGAGGCTGAACACGCCGCTAATGAGGCTAGTGCGATGAAGGCTTTGCGCAAATTGATGCGCCCAGAATTAGTCAATCGTTTTGATTCAATCGTCACATTCAACGCCCTCAGCGAGAAGAATGTTGAGCGCATTTTTGACAATATGATTGAAGACCTCAAGAAGCGTCTAGCGACCAAGTCGGTCGGCCTACAGTTAACGCCGTCGGCAAAAAAGGAATTAATCGATAAAGGCTATGACGCAAAAAATGGCGCTCGCCCACTTCGCCGTCAGATCGAAGACAACGTCGAGAGTCTTATTGCGGATAATCTTCTTGCTGGCAAATTAAATAAAGGCGACATTGCTAAAATTGACTTCAAAAAAGACAAATTTATATTTTCCTTAGCCAAAGAATAAGCGCAATCGTGTATAATATTACTTAAGGGAATCTAGCTAGGAGTAATATTTTAATGAGGCAATCCTTCGAAGATACGATACGGGAACTCGACGGCACTAATAATGATGATAAGTGGTTTTTCCGCGACACGGCGGAAAAGACGAAAAAGAGCCCTATTAACTTTTCTAATCTTTTACCTAAGAAAAAACGCGAGACTAGTGGTCGAAACAATGAGGAAGCGAATACTTCAGAAGAAGAGGCACTCGACCTTGATCCAGGAGAGCAAGAGAGTGAACTGGACCATCAAACTGCCACACTAGAATATAAACTACTATATTATAAGATCGATGCTAAGACTAAGAAGGAGATGCTCGATAGTCTCCCAGAGAAGAACCGCGAGCGAGTGCGCTTCGTAGAACGGTATATTGATATTCTAAACACCTGTCCAAGCAGCGGTCGTGCTCTAACGCGAAAAGAAGCTTTTGATATTTATGAAGACTATCAGGCTCATATTACCGATATGGCTCCAGAGGACCGCCCAATGTCAAAAATTGGCGTATTGTGCGAAATCGAAGACATGTTGGAGGAGAAAAAGAAGACTGCTCTAGAATCCGGTAATACTGAGCTTGCGGATAGTTATGGCTATAAACTTATGATGATTTCCGATCAAGAAACGCTTGCAAATGTAAAAGAATATTACGCGCTTTGCAACGATAGCCGCACGAGTGGTTCGTACTTTGAAATGGTTAGCTATATAAAGAACAAAATCGAGCAAGAAGGCTACAGCGGCACTCTCGAAATGCGCAAGCATAAGCCGCCAATTCTAGGCGGAGCATTGCGCATTGAGCGAAACCTAAAGCTTATGGATATGCTAAATGACGATGTTGAAGGCGGCAGCGACAGTGACGCCCGGCGCAAATCACTATTGAAAATAATGCAAAGCAAAGAAGCAAGCGGTGGGCTATCTAGAGAGGATTGGCGGTTTCTGGAACAATTCTCTGAACGGGGAAAAGAACTGCATAACTATGTAAATGCGCTAGATAGAGCTAGGATTGATCGCAAAAATCGAGACGATTTTGAAGCTAACTACAAGCAGCGTATGGAGATAGCAGGACTTTTGCGAGAAGGGACGCCCACTGAAGATTTGCCAGATCAAATAATAGAGATGCTCTTGAAAGAAAGGCCAAATGAGGCTCAGATAGCAGAACGCTTCTATACTATGGAGGCTAGCCATCGCGCTCGCGTTAAGATATTGCGCGGAGACGGCGAGCTCCCCCCGGCCATCCAGAAGAGACTCGAGAGAACGGGATTGAGCCGCGAGGAATATGCTGACCAGCTCGAAGCCGAGGCGGATGAGATGCGCAAAAAAGGTGACGCCGCAGATAGAGGCGAGTTCACTGATGAGCAACGCGCAATAATGACAAAGCTCATGATTACGCGGGGAGAATTAGCTGAACGACATGAAAACACCGGATTAGCGCTTCATGAAAGCGCACTGAAGGCTAATAGAGAGTATCAAGCAATTAAGCATGCGCTGGAGCGTACGCCAGAAGATTACATGAACGAGGTACTTTGCGTAAATCGAGAGGGTGCACCAGAAATACCGCAGGATGTTCGAGAGTATGTATACCGTAATTACGGGAACAATATAAGCGCTTTAGCCGTAACGTCTCCTGATTACGGAAAGAGTACATTTCCAGCCTCGAGGCTTGCTAGGTTATGCAAGTTAATTAAGAAAAGCCAAGAAAAACTCGACAAAAGCGCCAACTGGTATAATCGTGCATACGGAGATGATCTTCATTATGACTTTGATAGCTCCGTATTTGTCCAGGGGGAAACCAATTATTACCGCAAAGAGTCAACTTTCATTGGCGAAAAAGTGTTGCCGGCTCTTGAGGCTATGGTAAAGTTTTTAGGTGGCGCTTTACCATACGAGGACGAGTCGGAGACGACCGTTGACGATTCGGCTAATCAAGATCCAGAACTAGCCGCTGCCTAAAGGCTACCCAGAGAATTATTAAATGAATCCAGTTCCAAATCAGACACAACCTATAATATCTAGCAATGAAGGTCTGTCCAAAAACGACACGACATCCGAAGCTCAGATGGCTCCTACGGCGGGGTCGAAGCCAGCTAAGAAAAAATCCGTAAAAAAGCATATTTTCTCGTGGGTAATATCGTTTTGTGTTGGAGCGACGCTAGTATATTTTCTCGACTATCAGGCAATTATAGACGACTTTACTAGCCTGTCGTATCAGCCTAGCACTGAGATGGCGCAGGCAATCGAAAATATTGAACTAACCAAAAAAGGAACTCGCATTGTTCGAGCTTCAAAGGCCGAGCTCCAAAATGCGGACGATTTCAATCGTAGCTGCCCAGCAGTTACGGCCGAGACTTCGGTATTGGGCTGTTATGACGACTGGCATATTTATGTTTATGACGTTACGAATGAAGAACTGAATGGCATAAAGGAGGCTGTGCTTGCGCACGAGCTACTTCATGCGTATTGGCATCGGGAGAAACCATACACGAAAGAAAAACTAGAGCCAATATTGCGACGCGTATACGAAACACATGAGGGGCAGCTTAAGGAACATATGAAGACTTATTCTGAAGAAAACTTCGTGGATGAGCTTCATTCCATAATTGGCGTCGAGCTAAAACCGTCCGAATTGCCGCAAGATCTTCGAGATCATTACGGCAAAGTCTTCAAAAATCACGATAAAATCTATTCGTATTTTGAAGCTTATAACGGCAAGTTTGTTTCACTGCAAAACGAAATGAATGAGCAGCTAAATAAAATAAATAGCATGAGGGCGCAAATCGATTCGCTTACCGAGTCGTATCACAAAAAGTCTGAAAAATTAGCTAGCGATATTGACGTTTTTAATCGCCGTGCCAGCGATGGATATTATGCAGACCGAGGCTCATTTAATGCGGACCGTGCCGCGCTTGTGGCGCGTCAAGCGTCGCTAAATGAGGAATACCAAAAACTTTCAAAGTTAGTCGATGAAGCAAACGAGATTGTAAAACTATATAATCAAAATGTCGCTCGCTCAGACGAGCTCTACGGCAGTATTAATAGTAACTTCAAAAAAGAAGAAGACATCACTAAACGGTGATTAGCACTCTTGACTTGTGAGTGCTAAACATATATCATAAAGATATGGAACAGGTTAAGGATTATTTAGTCCCGACCGTGGTTGAAGAAACAAACCGCGGCGAACGGGCTTATGATATATATTCGCGCCTTCTAAAGGAGCGCGTCATCTTTATGGGCGACGAAGTGACCCCGCAGACTGCCAATATTGTAATTGCACAGCTGTTGCATTTGGCTTACGAAGATCCGAAGAAGGATATTAAATTATACATCAATTCGCCTGGTGGATCGGTTTATGATGGCCTCGCGATTATTGATACGATGAACTATATAGAACCAGACGTTCAAACTATCGGCATTGGTTTGCAAGCCTCAATGGGCGCTCTACTCCTAGCGTCTGGCGCAAAAGGAAAGCGTTACGCCTTGCCGAATGCTCGCATTATGATTCACCAACCAAGCTCGGGCACAAAAGGCAAAATTACCGATCAAGAAATTGCTCTCCGAGAGGGAGTATACCTCAAGAAACTCACTATTGATATTATGTCGAAGAATACTGGCAAAGATGTTAAAACCGTCGAGAAGGATATGGATCGCGACAATTGGATGTCCGCCGAAGAGGCGCAAAAATATGGCATTATCGACGAGGTGATTAAGTAACCGCAAGAAAGCCAAAAAAGTCCCGCGCTATCGCTAGCGCGGGTGTTTTGTTTTTTACTCAGAGAATAAGATCAGGTGATGTTATCTTTGCCAACCCCAACCATGTCCTTGAGGTTATTGAGCGGGCGGTTCAGCTCCCATCGGATGAAATCGCTTATCTCATTGAACGACATAGTGTTGAACATGTAGGGGACATCATCAACCAATACATTGACCGTAGGAACATAGACATCCTTCCCGGTCTGGGGCAACACGCCGTCCATGTCGGTCATCAGCTGATCATTGAAGAAGAAGCAGATGTATCCTTCGCAATAGTTCCCCTTATTGGTGCCTTGACAATTGATCGTTATATCGAACGCGACAGGTCCGACATCGTGATCGGGAACAAGCTCTATTATATTGCTGTCCTCGTGGAAACGCGCATCGATCTCGATATCATGGAACGCCTTGGTCAAATCGATATAGCTTTCGCCATCCGCTTCTACGATGTAGTCTTCATAATAGTCCGACGTGAACGTCTTGGCGTATTTCTTCTGCCACTTGTCCGCTGCGTCGAAGAGGTCCTCTATTTCTTTGAGTTCTTCGTCAGTGTAGCCTTTGGGCTCGGCGAACGGACCAGTATGGCCATCGTCGTTTTCGGGCTCTCCCGTCTCGGCATAGTCCTCGTAATCCTCAGGCCCTTCCTGCTCTGTGCGCGCCTCGAGTCTGTCGTCGCCACCGTAAGCGGCGGCAGGCCGTCTGTCCCCGCAACCGCAAAGTGCCAGCGCGATTACCAGTAATACAATTGCATATTTTTTCATTATTGCATCCTCCTTCTCCAAGCTATTAAGGTACTAGTTTATCTATTATACCATCAAACATGCAATTATTCAATAGGCGACCGCTGACACTACCAAGCTGATGCTTATTTCTGGCAAACTCGCATGCTAAACTGTAAATATGGTTAAACAAAAGTCGAGGTATGTTTGTCAAAAATGTGGCGCTAGCTATGCAAAATGGGCAGGTCGTTGCGAAAACTGTGGCGAATGGAATACCCTGCTTGAGCAGGTTGTGCCTACCGAGCAAGAAATAAAGGGCGCACTCGCGCGTGGCGCAGTTTCTGGTAAAAAATTACAAGCAGTCTCGATTAATACTATCGAGTCGACTGATATTGGCGGGCGTTTATCTACTGGCTTTTTAGATCTTAATACTGTTCTGGGTGGCGGTATACTATTAGGCTCGGTTAGCTTGCTTGCGGGGCAACCGGGTATCGGCAAATCTACCTTGCTAATGCAAATTTGCGCAAAAATATCCAATGATAATCATAAAGTTCTTTATGTTTCTGGCGAGGAGTCGGCTAGTCAAGTAAAAATGCGCGCTGTCCGCCTTGGTGCCGCCTCGGGACAGTTGCATTTTGCTAGCTCGACATCTGGCAATGATATAGCAAAGACTATCGAGGAAGGCGAGTATGAACTTGTGATAGTTGACTCTATTCAGACCCTAAGCCTAGCGGAAATTAGCTCGGCCCCAGGTACGGTTAGTCAGGTTAGCGGTTGTGGTAACCTAATAATACGTGCTGCGAAGACTAGCAATACTGCAGTTATTATCGTTGGCCACGTTACAAAAGACGGCACTCTGGCTGGACCGAAGGTTCTCGAGCATCTTGTAGATGTTGTGCTCAATTTCGAAGGCGACCGCTATGGTGGTTTTAAGACTGTTCGCGCCGTAAAAAACCGTTTTGGCTCTACGGCAGAAGTGGCAATATTCGAAATGGCCGATAAAGGTCTTTCGGAGGTTAAGAATCCATCCGAGGCGCTTCTTTCTGAGCGTCAAAATACGGACGGCAGTATTATTATGGCCACTATTGAAGGTGCGCGGCCGCTTTTAGTAGAAATCCAGGCATTGGTTAATCCGACTAACTTCGGTTATCCAAAACGTACGGCGTCTGGCTTTGATTTGAATCGTCTCAATCTGCTAATTGCGGTCTTAGAGAAGCGCACTAAGTTAAAACTTCAAGACAAAGACATTTTTATCAATGTAGTTGGCGGTCTACGCCTAAACGATTCTGCAGCCGATTTGGCTATTTGTATGGCTATCGCTAGCGCGGCAGCGGCGCGGAAGCTAGACGAAAAAGTTGTCGTGTTTGGCGAAGTTGGTCTTGGCGGGGAGATCCGAAGTGTAGTAGCACCTGATCGTCGCATTGCCGAGGCGAAGAAGCTTGGTTTCAAGAATGCGATTGCGCCAGCTACTATCAAGGATAAATTCGTTCTGCCAGTCAAAGACCTCCGCTCAGCCCTGGTTAAATATATGAATAATAAATAAACTATAAGTATGAGTAAAAAGACTAGCAAAAAGACTAAACAAAAATATGATTATGCCAAGACCTGTGCAATTGTAGCGCTTGTTTGTGATTTGATTTTATATATCGCGCTGTCGCAGCGTTTTTACCTGGTGTTTTTGACGTTTTGGGTGATTCCGATTCTGAATTTTTTGAATTTCTTCCTTGGTAAAAAGGTTTCAGACCAGACCAAGATGAAGCCATTAGGTCTTGTCTTGTCGCTTATCGTTGCGCAAATTCTGCTTACACTGGTCGGCATGCTCATCAATATCTGTATCAACCATGGTCTGACTCTTTGCACTACCCATGATAGCTGTATAGCCAGTGATTATCCACTTGATTTCATCTTATTGGTCGTATGGATGGCACAGTTTAATATGGTCGGCAGCTATATTGGTGCGGTCGTGGGCTACGTCGGCAGAAGAAAAGGGAAATAGTTGCATCTTATCTACTTCTGTGTTAAAATTTACGCAATATGATTACAAAAGATAACAAGGCTAAGGCGATCAAGAAGCTCGCTCGTAGTGATAAGGACGTCGGTTCCCCAGAGGTGCAGGTTGCGATTTTGACTGAACGTATCAAAGAAGTTACCGAGCACGTCAAGGCCAATAAGCACGACTTCATGGCTAAACGCGGTCTTATTCAAATGGTTGGTCAACGCAAGAAACTTCTCAAGTATCTTGAACGTACTGATTTCGAGGCTTACAAAGCTACCGTCGCGAAACTCGGACTTCGTAAATAATAATCGCTATATGAATCCGACTCCTCAAAGGGGTCGGATTTTTGTTGCACATAAGATAGAAATGCGATAAGCAATTATTTTCAAACAAGAAAAACCCGGCCCGCGCACGAAGTGCTGAGGGGCCGGGGACAGACTAGTAGATTTTAATTAGAGAATATTAAGACCGCCCAGTTCGTCTGCGAATGCTGCTGAGAGCTCATTCATCATGGCTGCTGCAGCCAAAGTATGCGGATCTGCTTCCTCAATGACGCGGCGCAGAGATTCCGCGAGCAGCTCGACCGCGACGTCAAGCATGTGGGTTACCCAACGGTCCGGCTCCATGCCTCCAGCTTTCCGGTGAGCTCTATTGTCGATACAGAACTCCATTGTTGTCTGGGTACCCGCGCTCATGACGTACATTACGATGTACTGGAGATCTGCGCGCTCATCGTCCGTCAGGTCCTTTCGTTTACCACACGGCCTAAGCACAGATGCCGCTTCGCGACAGTTCTTTATCGGGATCCAATAATCCTCGACGATCGCCCTGCGAGTCAGACAATTACTATCGACGCTCGCTATCGGTATGATCCCTGGCATAATTAAACGACGGAACCAATTAATGTCCGTCGGGGCCGGCTTGAGCGCATCTACATCGTCATTAACGAAAGGGTAGAGCAAAAGATGTACCCCATCGTCCTCGTGAGCGATGCGCATGGTGGCAATATTATCGCCGCGCACTTTTTTCCACGCTTCAAGCACTCTGTCTTGGTCCATTCCGAGGCTATCCGTCGGCACAACGATCTCGGTTCTACTAGTCTTAAACGTACCTTCCATTTTCCACCTCCATGTGGTAAAGCTGGATTAAATGCAACTATGTAATTTAATCACAAAAAACATTATTTGTCAATCTATGCTATAATAGACCAAGTATCAAATATCGAGAAAATGATAGATACCCTTTAGCGGTAGTAGACTACTACGGCAACGGATACTTATTATTTTCTCGAAGAAAGGAAATACAATGGAAATTATCAACCCCAGCGGAAAGAAAACTTTCAAGTTGGAAACTGATTTTTGCGGTCGCGAGCTCGGTCTAGAAGTTAATCGTGTCGGCTTCCGTACTACGTCATCGGTGCTTGTTACTTATGGCGATACGGTCGTTCTTGGCTCTGTTGTAGTTGGGACTAAGCCGGTCGTGCAAGATTTCTTCCCGTTATCGATTGATTATGAGGAAAAATATTATGCTTCTGGCAAAATTAGTAGCAGTAAATTCATTAAGCGCGAGGGGAAGCCTTCTGATAATGCCGTCCTAGTCGGACGCCTAATCGATCGCCCAATCCGTCCGTTATTCCCGAAGGGTTATCGTCAAGAAGTCCAGGTTGTTACAACCGTACTTTCGATGGATCCAAACTTTCGCCCAGATGTCATTGCAATGATTGCCGCTTCTAGCGCCCTTATGCTTGCCGGTATTCCATTCGATGGCCCAATTGCTGGTTTACGCATTGGCCGCGTTGACGGTGAGTATAAAGCATTTCTTACTCCAGAAGAGCGCGAAGCTTCCGATCTTGATCTCGTGGTTGCCGGTAAAGATTCTGGCATCACGATGGTTGAAGCTGGCGCAAATGAGGTTCCAGAGGATGTTATTATTGGCGGTCTCGAATGGGGGCTAAAGATGATTCAGCCGGCCATCAAGCTTCAAAATGAGCTTCGCGAAAAAATTGGCGTTGAAGAAAAAGAATACACTCTTGTTCTACCGAGCGAAGAGGTCCAGGCTAAAGTCGATAAATGGATGGTTGGCAAGCTTGGCGACAACCTTCGTACTCAAAATACCGTCGAGCGTAACCAGCTTATCGACGAGATTAAATGGCAAATGCATGATGAATTTGCCCAAGAAATCACCGACGAAGAGGCTGGCGTGACCGACAAAATGTCTGACGAAGAAAAGATGACTACTAAGACCGAGTATTACGATGAACACTTCCGCGCAGATTATTCTGAAGCTTTCGAACTTGCCGTCAAGAAAGACGTTCGTAAACATATTATTGAAGATGGTATTCGTCCAGACGGTCGCAAACTAGATGAAGTTCGCCCATTGAGCTCGCAAGTTGGCATTTTGCCACGTACGCACGGTTCCAGTCTATTTACGCGTGGTGTAACTCAGGCTATGAATATTGTTACATTGGCGCCTCTTAGCTATGCTCAGTTGGTAGATACAATGGAAGTTACTGATGGCACCCGCCGTTATATGCACCACTATAATGCGCCAAGCTATACAGTCGGCGAAATTGGTCGCATAGGTAGCCCAGGCCGCCGCGAAATCGGCCACGGCTATCTTGCTGAACGTGCTCTTATGCCAGTACTCCCGAGCGAGGAAGATTTCCCATATGCCATCCGTAGCGTCACTGAGATTATGTCTCAGAACGGCTCAACCTCGATGGCTGCTACTTGTAGCTCATGTCTCGCTTTGATGGATGCCGGCGTTCCACTTAAGCGTCCTGTTTCCGGTGTTGCGATGGGACTCATGATGGATGGCGACAAGCCATACGTCTTGACCGATCTCATGGATGCTGAAGATTTTGCTGGCGATATGGATTTCAAGGTTACTGGTACTACTGAAGGTATTACAGCCCTCCAGATGGATATGAAGGTTCATGGTCTTCCAGTTAGCGTTCTTTCGGAAGCTATCAAGAAAGCGCATGATGGTCGTATGTTTATTATGAAACATATGCTATCGGTGCTCAACGGACCACGCGATCATCTCAGCCCATATGCTCCACGCATCGAAAAACTCATGGTCAATCCAGACAAGATTGGTACAATTATTGGTAAAGGCGGCGAGACTATTAATAAGATTACGACCGAAACGGGCGCCGAGATTAACATTGAGGAGAATGGTTTAGTTACCGTAGCTGCTGCGGACACGGAAAAGATTGAAAAAGCCCTGAATTGGATTAAATCACTCGTCGAGGAACCGGAACCGGGCAAGATTTATAAAGGCAAAGTTGTCTCAATTAAAGACTTTGGTGCTTTTGTGAATATTCTTCCAGGCATCGATGGTATGTTGCATATTTCGCAGATTAGCGATAAGCGACTTGCTAAAGTTACTGATGCCTTGCAGGTTGGCGACGAGATTAATGTTCGCCTTGATGCAATTGACGACAAAGGTCGCCTCAGCCTATCTATGAAGGGCGTAGATCAAAAATCCTAATATGTGATATGACTCAAAAAATATCCAGCATCAGCTGGATATTTTTGGTATATAATAATAGCATAATTAATATGGAGTAAATATGGCAGAAACATCTAATCAGCCAGTTGTGGAACCGGTAAAGATGCCTACTATTAAACTAGAGCGCAAAAGCTTGTCGGCCGTAAATGCCTGGGCTATTGCGTTGTCGCTATTCCTCGGATATAGCGCAATCTTTTCCGCTATTGCGGGTTTTACGAAGAAATGGACCTTTTCGATTCCATTCTTTGGCCGCTTCATGGGAAGTAATGCTGCGGCGCCAACATTGTTGCTAACGGTACTATTTGCGGTAGCATTTGGTATATTTGGCTTGGTCACCATTGGCAAGGTTACTGACGCGGAAGCGATGAAGAAATCCTGGGGCAATATTTCCAAACTATTTTTGGGATTTGTCATAGTGTATGCCATCGATATGATAGGAATTGCACTTTACTCATTGATGTCGCTTGGGCGCGGCAAAAGCTTTGATCAAGGCGAACTATGGCTTAATAGCTTCTTGCCAACGCTTATTAGCGCTATTGGCGCATGTGCGATGTGGTTCATCGGTAAGCAAATCGCTGCCGGCAAAACCTCCATCTTGCGCATTGTTAGCATTGCAGCAGCCGGCATTGCAATAATTGCATTTATTCTCGTATTCGTACAATTACTCGTTAAGTTTTACGGTAAAAGCAGCAAGTATGACTATGACGATTACGACGACTATGACTATAGCAAAGTTTTAGACCTCTTTAAGTAGAATATAAAACAGCCTTTTGATAGGGAGAAAGCTTATGCTTTCCCCCTATTTTTTATGATATAATACCCACATATGGCAACAAAAAAACGCGGAAGAAGGAAAAAGACACAAGAAGTTACTAGCTCACACGAACTACCCGGAGGTTTTTGGCGCCAAATAATGGCCCTATTGATGATCTGCGTGGCGATCGTATTCGTAGTTACGTGGATGGGGAAGGGTGGCGTTGTTCTTCAGAATGTTAATGATGTGTTTCTGAAAATCTTTGGATATACCACCTACTTATTCCCATTTTTGCTAACCTATCTAGCTGTCATGATTTTTCGCGCACAGAATAATCGCCTCGATGCTAGCGTTTGGGTTGCCTCGGCTTTAATGATTTTCTGGTTTTGCGGGATTTTTGGCGTGCCCAGCTACGGCAAAGAGCCTCCTACCGGTGGCGTCATCGGCGATGGTTTAAATAGCGTTGCCGTCAAAACGCTCGGCAACGGTGTTGCGATTTTTGCTTATGTGGTACTGATATTAATTACCGCATTATTCATGTATGCGGAAACCCCTGCTGCTTTATTCCGTAAAATCAGCTCTATTTTCAGGACTAGCAAGAACGAGGAGGATGCCAAAAACGCAAAAGTTATGCGACGCGCTACGGTCGGTCGTAATATTGACGATGGCGACGATGACGGCCTGAAGAATTTTAAGGTTAACTCAAATGTTGAAATTGCCGACCACAAGAAAGAAAAACATGGCCTCCTTGCGAAGAAGTCTACTAGCGAAGAAAAACCGGCAGTCGTCGACGAGCCGACTACTCTATTAGCAGTCAATGACCCGAACTGGGAAATGCCGCCAATGGATCTTCTTAGCAAAAAACGCTCTCCTGCTGATCCTGGCGACACCCACAGCAACGCCGCCATTATCAAAGACACGCTCGAGCAATTCGGAATTAATGTTGAGGTAGAAGGAGCCAATGTTGGCCCCCGCATTACGCAATATACGCTTCGTCCGCCCGCAGGGGTGAAGGTTAGCAAAATTGCCACCTTAGATCGCGATTTAGCCTTAAATCTAGCAAAGGATAAAATCCGCATCGAAGCTCCAATTCCCGGAACTCGCACGGTTGGCATCGAAATTCCAAACAATAAAGCTGCTAGTGTTGGTTTACATGAATTACTGAAGTCTAATGAGTGGCACAAGATTATTGCCGACAAACCGCTCGCGTTTGCGGTCGGCAAAGATATTTCTGGCCGTCCAATTATGGGCAACTTGGCTAAAATGCCGCATCTATTAATTGCCGGTACAACTGGTTCTGGTAAGTCCGTCATGACAAATACCTTGATTACGTCTATGCTTTATCATAACTCTCCGGCGGATTTGCGGTTGATTATCATAGACCCAAAACAGGTAGAAATGGCTGCTTATGACGCAATTCCGCATCTATTGGCACCAGTGATAACTAACGTTTCCGAAGCTCTCAGCGCTATGCAGTGGGCAGTCAAAGAAATGGAGTCGCGCTATACGACCATGAAGGATGTGCGCGTAAAGAATATTGTCGACTATAATGAAAAAATGGCAAAAGAGGGAGCCCCGGTTGCCATTACGGATGAAGACGGGAACGAGCAGAAGCACGACAATGGTAAAATGCCATATATTGTTGTGATAGTGGACGAGATGGCGGATCTCATGATGATGGCGGGGAAAGAACTTGAAACTTTGATCGTACGTATCGCCCAAAAAGGCCGCGCTGCTGGCATTCATCTTGTTCTTGCTACTCAGCGTCCAGAAGTTAAAGTTGTTACCGGTTTAATAAAAGCTAATATCCCGGGACGTATCGCCTTTGCGGTGAACAACAATACCGACTCGCGCGTTATGCTCGACATGGGCGGTGCTGAAAAACTACTCGGCTCAGGCGACATGCTCTTTCTCACTACTGAGATGATGGGAAAGCCGCTACGCGTTCAGGGCGCGTTCTTGAGCGACCCAGAGATAGCCAAGGTCACCGATTTCTTACGTCAACAAGCACCCGCTAACTACAATAATGAAGTTACCTCCCAGACCGTTGTTCTTGGTGGTAAAGGAGCGGCTGGCGTTGGCGTCGACATGGGCGGCGGCGGTGGCGATATTAAACGCCAAGCTGTAGAAGTTGCACTTCGTGAAGGAAAAATTTCGACATCACTTTTGCAACGTCGTTTGCGCATCGGCTATGGTCGTGCGGCAGCAATTATCGACGAACTTTCAGACCTAGGTATAGTAGGCGAGTCGGCAAGTGGCAATAAGGGCCGTGAGCTACTTATCTCCTCGGTCGAAGAGTACGATAATCTAGCATAAGCACTAGCAGACAATAAAAAACTCTTTTGTAAAGTATTAAATCTATGATAGGATAATAATTATGAAGCTAAGTCAATCATTTACTAAAACCACGAAAAACGCACCGGCCGACGAAGTTAGCCGAAGTGCGAAATACCTTTTGCGTGCCGGATATATCTATAAAGAGATGGCCGGAGTTTATGATTACTTACCTCTCGGCATGCGCACTTTGGATAAAATTGTTCAGGTTATTCGCGAAGAGATTAATGCGATTGGCGGCGAAGAGCTTCGTATGACTAGCTTGCAGCCAAAGGATGCCTGGGTAGCGAGCGGACGTTGGGATGATAAAGTTTTGGATGTTTGGTTTAAGACGAAGCTGAACGCCGGCGGCGAACTCGGCCTTGCTACGACACATGAAGAGGCGCTAACGCATTTAATGAAAACATTTATCTCTAGCTATAAAGATCTCCCCATTTATGCGTATCAGTTCCAGACCAAATTCCGTAATGAGCTACGCGCCAAGTCAGGTATCATGCGTACGCGAGAATTCCTAATGAAGGATCTATATAGCTTTAGCAAAAACCGCGAACAGCACGACTTATTCTACGAAAAAGTGTCAGAGACGTATCTTAAAATCTTCGACCGTTTGGGTATTGGCGACAGTACATTCCGCACCTTTGCGTCTGGCGGGTCGTTTAGTAAATTTAGTGACGAATTCCAAACCTTGTGTGACGCTGGCGAGGATATAATTTATCTCGACCGCGAGAAGAGAATTGCTGTCAACGAAGAGGTTTATACTGACGAAACACTAAAAGATCTCGGACTCGATAAAAAGAATCTTGAAAAATGCAAAGCAGCGGAAGTGGGAAATATCTTTACCCTTGGCTATAAATATTCAGACGCTCTAGATCTTTGTTTTAACGACGAAGACGGCAAACGGCAAAAAGTCTTTATGGGCAGTTACGGGATAGGACCGAGTCGCGTGATGGGCGTAATTGCCGAAAAGCTCAGTGACGATAAAGGACTAATCTGGCCGGAGGAAATCGCTCCATACAAGTATTATCTTATTGGTATTGGCGAAGAGGGCATAAAAAAGGCCACAGAGCTACACGATATGGCTCCAGAGGATGTTTTGCTGGATGACCGCGAAAACGCACGTACAGGCGAGAAATTCGCCGATGCGGAGCTAATGGGAATCCCGGTCCGCGTAGTCATTAGCGATAAAACTTTAGCAGACGGAAAAGTCGAAATAAAAGAACGTAAAACAGGTGAAACAAAACTCTTGACCTTAGACGAGTTTACTAGTAAACTTTCTTAGAAATTAACACGAATTCCCGATTATGTTTAAAGGGGAAGGAGGACATATGGCTAAGACAGTTAGTATTACAGCAGAAGGTCGTAAAGATTTAGAAAAAGAACTAAAACAACTTATCGCGCGTCGTCCAGAAATCGCCGAGAAAATTGCTCTCGCTCGTTCGTATGGCGACCTTAGCGAAAACGAAGACTACAGCGCTGCTCGCGGAGAGCAAAAAGTAGTCGAAGGACGCATTTTAGAAATTCAAGATATCTTGCTTCATGCAAAGATTATAAAAAGCGGCAGTAAACAAAAAGTTACTATGGGTAGCATAGTTTCTCTCGAGTCGGCCGGCAAGGCTAGCCAATACACGCTTGTTGGGGCCGTAGAGGCGAACCCGCTCGAAGGAAAGATTAGCGACGAGTCGCCTATCGGGAAAGCTATTCTCGGCAAGAAGGTTGGCGAAGAAGCGGTCCTACCAAACGGTAAAGTCTTCAAAGTTACTGCCATTAACTAAAGAATTTCTTTAAAACGCGTCGATTTATCAATAAACGGCGCGTTTTTATATGCGCGAATAAACATTAAGAGGAGATATATGACAACGAAACAAAATAGCAAGCAGCGCGCGTCGGTTGCGAAGCGCACGCTGTACTACTATTGGCAATGTTCCAAAAAGTATAAATGGTACGCAATTGGCACGATTATATCGACGCCAATCGTCGTACTGATTCGCACAACTTTAATACCATTAATCTTTGCCAACATGATCGACGCGATTTCGGCTGGGCTTCCGAATGATCAATTTGTGCCGGTACTGTTGCCGCAAGGCTTAGCGCTAATTGGCCTTTATTTGGGCGGTAGTGCTATTCTTGGCTGGCTTCGCGTATATTGGGCCTGGAAATTCGAATTAAAGGTACTTTATGATCTCGGCACACTTTGTTTTAATGCGATTAGCTCGCAGTCGATGCGCTTTCATAGCGACCGTTTTTCTGGCTCGTTAGTGTCGCAAACGAACAAATTCATCGGTTCTTTTGAGCGTTTCTTCGATCTCTTGGTTTTTGAAATCCTCTATTTCGTATCGATGCTAGTGTCGGTTATCATCGTGCTCGCTCCGCGCGTACCGCTCTTCGTTGTGGGCTTATTAGTCTTTATCGGAATATATGTTGCGTGGTCCGCTCTAACTTTTGGTCGCATTTCGCACTTAAGCAAAGAACAGGCGGAGGCGGAAAGCAGGCAGACGGGGCAGTTAGCCGATTCAATCTCAAATATCTTATCGGTTAAATCGTATGGTCGCGAATCGCATGAACGTCGCCGCTATGCCAATTTTAATCGCGCTAGCTATAACGCAGGTATTGCGCAGATGAGCGCAACAATGAAGCGTGATCTGATGTTTAACTTTGTTAACATCGGCATCATCGCAATTCTAGTTGTCTTTATGATAATCGGCGTTCCAGTCTTTGGTTTATCGATCTCTACGCTTATCCTCATCGTGACTTACTCCATGAACATAATTGGCGAGCTGTGGGACATCAACGGTATCTTTAAGCATATTAACCGCGTTTTTGGCGATGCTTACGAGATGACAAAGATACTCGACACGGAAGACGTTGTCCGAGATGCTATTGATGCAAAGCAACTGAATCCAAACAAGGGTGGTATTGAGTTCAAAGACATTACCTTTAAGCACGCCGATGCCAAGAATCCTATATTCGAGAATTTCTCATTGAATGTGCGGCCTGGCGAGCGCATTGGCTTGGTTGGCATTTCCGGTTCGGGCAAGACTACTCTTACAAAATTACTACTACGCTTCGCAGATGTTCAGAAAGGTGAGATTTTAATCGACAACCAGAACGTAAGCGAGGTTCAACAAGTAAGCCTACGCGAAGCAATTGCATATGTGCCACAAGAAACCGCGCTGTTCCATCGTAGCATTGCGGACAATATAGCATACGCTCGCCCAGATGCTTCGCGAGAAGAAATAGTGCGTGCGGCTAAATTGGCAAATGCGCACGATTTTATCAAGGATTTACCAGACGGCTACGACACTCTTGTCGGCGAGCGCGGTATAAAACTATCGGGCGGCCAACGTCAGCGCGTTGCGATTGCACGAGCTATCTTGAAAGATGCTCCAATTCTTGTCCTCGACGAAGCTACATCGGCGCTCGACTCCGAGTCGGAAGCGCTAATCCAAGACGCATTAGTTAAACTAATGAAAGGGCGTACAAGTATAGTTGTGGCGCATCGCCTTTCTACGATCGCGAGTCTAGATCGTATTGTCGTGCTCGAAGATGGTAAAATAATAGAGCAGGGCACGCATCAGCAACTATTAAAACGAAATGGTGCATACCAACACTTATGGTCGCGCCAATCTGGTGCCTTTTTAGACAATAAAGACTAAACGAAAGGAGGGCGATGAGAAGAAAGTCATTTTACTCGTCGCCCCTCCTATTTTGGCAGTATCGAGCATACAAATATCGTAAAACGCATGCTGTAATCTCGACTAATCAGTAAAATGATGTTATGATATAAGTTATGGCAACTCTTAAAGATTTTCGCGATGAAAGAATTCGCAAATTAAATGAACTCCGGGCGGAGGGTATCGATCCGTATCCAGCACATTCCAACCGTAATACTAAAATCGGGGATATTCTTAAGAGTTATGATAAGTATGTCGACAAGGACGTTTGTGTTGCCGGCCGAATTGCCAGCATACGAAGCTTTGGTAAGTTGGCTTTTGCGGTAATTGCTGACGACTCTGGTCAAATCCAAATCTTTCTGAAAGACGCGGCCGCCAAATTTACGAAAAAACTTGATACGGGCGATTATCTAGAGGCAGCTGGAAAAGTTGGTCGCACTAAAACTGATGAGATTTCCGTATTCTGTGATATGCCACGGATTCTAACGAAAGCATTGCGACCTCTTCCTGGACGTGATGGCTTTACGAATAAGGAAGAGCGCTTACGTCGTCGCTATGTCGATATGGCAGTAAACCCAGAAGTTCGCGAACGTTTTATACGCCGTTCCAAATTCTGGACTGCGACCCGTCAGTTTTTGAACGACCACGGTTTTGTCGAAATAAATATCCCAGTGCTCGAAGTCACTACGGGCGGTGCCGATGCGAACCCATTCGTGACTCATATGGATGCACTCAATCAGGATTTCTATCTTCGTATTTCGCATGAGCTCCCTCTCAAACGCCTAATCGGCGGTGGTTATGAGCGCGTTTACGATATTGGGCCACGTTTTCGTAATGAAGGCATGGACGAAGAACATCTTCCAGAACATGTCGCAATGGAATCATATGCGGCATATCAAGATTACGAAGAGGGTATGGCTCTCTACGAAGAAATGATTAAATATGTCTGCAAAGAAACTTGGGGCACACTTCAATTCGAGCACGAAGGCATGAAAGTGGATCTCGACTGCGAATGGCCAAAGATTACTTTTGCTGATATTATCAAAGATAATTTCGATATTGACGTATTTAATCCAGATATTAAGAAGATACATGAGATTTTGCGCAAGAATGGTGTAAAATTTGACGAAAAAGCTGAAGCTTCGCGTCTGCTCGATTATCTATGGAAGATTATTCGTAAAAAATCTGCTGGGCCATTCTGGCTAATTCATGAGCCCGTTGAATTGTCGCCGCTAGCAAAGAAACATGCGGAAGATCCGCGCGTTACTGAACGTTTTCATCCCGTTATTTTCGGCACGGAAATGGGCAATGGATTCTCGGAGCTAAATGATCCAATCGACCAGCTAGAGCGCTTCCAGCGTCAGCAGGCTATGCGCGATGCGGGAGATGACGAGGCGCAAATGCTCGATATGGACTTCGTAGAGATGCTTGAGTATGGTATGCCGCCAACTTGTGGTTGGGGTAATTCCGAACGCAATTTCTGGCTCTTCGAGGGCGTGTCGGCTCGTGAAGGTGTACCGTTCCCACCAATGCGTCGCGATGAATAATATTACGTTCATGCTTTCTCGAAATAAACGATAATTATACATTAATTGTATGAATTATCAGGAATGTAATTTTAACGAAAAATTAATATCACCGCTTTTACTCATTTCGGACCCGCCGGCTCGATTATGATATCGTGGAACTATTCCAGAGCCAGTTTTTGATGGCGGCGTGGTGGCAATAGTTGGCAGTCGCAGGGCTACTAAATATGGCGAACAAATAGCCTACAAACTAGCACATGATTTGGCTAAGATGGGCATAATCGTAGTTAGCGGGTTGGCGTACGGGATAGACGCTTGCGCTCATCGTGGTTGTCTTGACGCCGGCGGAGTGACGGTAGCGGTGTTGGGCACTCCTATTGATCAAATATACCCTCGCAGTAATAGTGGTCTGGCGGAGCGAATTTTGGAAAAAGGAGCTATCATCTCCGAATATCCCGTCGGTCACGAAACGCGCGCTTATCATTTTTTGGAACGAAACCGAATAGTTACCGGCCTTGCGAAAGCCGTTGTGGTAGTAGAGGCGTCAGTGCGCTCTGGTACCATGACGACCGCTTCTTATGCTAACGAGCAAGGCAGAGAACTCTATGTCGTTCCGGGCGATATTAATCGGCCAATGTCGCGAGGCTGTAATAATATGCTTCAATATGCGCACGCTTATGTCGACTTCGATAGCTTCATTAGAGATGTCTTTGGCATTAAGGTGCAGACATGTGCCATTGCGAAATTATCTACAGAACAGTCTGAAATAGTTAGATTAATTCGCGAAGGGTCTCGCGATGGCGAGGAGATTGCTCGTACTCTTGGCATGGACACTGCTAGCCTCAACCGCAATATGACCACCCTTGAATTAAAAGGCGTCGTTCGGGCCCTTGGCGCCAATCAATGGACGTTTATTTAATAAACTGTTTATGCTAATATAAATATATAAGTCAAAAAGGGCATCAAAACAAATGGCAAATAAAGTAATGATCGTTGGTACTGGCAATGTGGGCATGAGCTTCGGCTACGCTTTGGTACATCAACGCACGAATGTGAACGAGCTTGTTCTCGTAGATATTAACACGGAAGACGCCGAGGGCGAAGCAATTGACTTGCGTGACACTTTAGCGGTATCGCCAAGCTATCTAAAAATCCGAAGTGGCACGTATGCCGATGCTGGCGACTGCGACATGGTCGTAATTACTGCGGGAGTCCCACAGAAGCCTGGCGAAACCCGTATGGACTTGTTGAAGAAAAACGCTGCAATATTTAAGGATATGATTGGCCAAATTATGGCATCTGGCTTTGATGGTATCTTCTTAGTAGTTAGCAATCCTATGGACGTTCTTACATATCTTACTTGGCGCTATTCTGGTCTTCCAGCCGAACGCGTAATCGGTTCTGGCACCGTGCTAGATTCTGCCCGCCTGCGCTTCCGCCTCAGCCAGCGTTTGCATGTTCATCCAAAGAACGTTCACGCCTATCAAGTTGGCGAACATGGTGATACTGAATTTGCAATCTGGAGCAGTGCAAACGTGGGTTGCCAGCCAATCATGGATCTACTAAGCAAAGAAGAGCTCAACGACATTGAAGATTATGCGCGTAAAGAGGCGTATACGATAATTGAAAAGAAGGGCGCGACCTATTATGGTATTGGCAGCTGTATGGCTTCGATTACGAATTGTATCCTAAACGATGAGCAGCGTATTTTGCCAGTCAGTAGCTATGATGAAATGAGCAATACTTATAACGGTTTTCCTGCAGTAGTGGGGCGTCAGGGCATAGTACGTCGCATTGGTATCAAGCTCGACCATGAAGAACAGGAAAAGTTCAATAAGAGCATCAAGGCGCTTCAAGAAGCAATCAAAGAAGCTGAGAGCTAATATAGACTATAAAAACACCCTCATCTGGGGTGTTTTTTTGTGTGTACTTGAAATTATCTACAAAAATTATATAATAATAACCGTATGGACTTATTTATTATTATTTTATTATTTATAATTCTTGCAGAAACTACCGCAATTGCGGTAAAAGAATTCTCTAGCAAGAATGCGCGTATCGGTGGTGTGGAGAGGCGAAAAGTATTTGTTGATACGTCAACCTTAATGGATGGGCGTATTCTGTCTGTCGCAAAGGCAGGCTTTTTGGGGGATAATGTCTTAATCCCGCGCTCGGTAATCCGCGAATTGCAACTATTAGCCGACGGTTCTGATGCTGAAAAACGTGCCCGTGCGCGCTTCGGCATGGATGTTGCGAATGAGCTTGAGCGTATAGAACTGTCGCACGTAGAAATATATGCCGACGAAGATAGCAGGGTTAAGGTCGACGAGCGGTTAATTGAACTAGCTAAAGAACACCATGGTATTATTTTGACCAATGACTTCAATTTGACCAAGGTTGCCGCTACAGAGAAAGTCGATGCGATTAATATTAACGACCTCGCACAAGGTCTACGCAGTGAATACTTACCTGGCGACAAACTTCATGTCAAGATAATTAGCGCTGGTAGCAATGCGCATCAGGGAGTGGCATATTTGCCAGACGGCACGATGGTTGTTGTCGATAACGCGGAACGCTATGCTGGTAAGAACCAGAGCATTGAAATTGAGTTTGTACGTTATCTGCAGACTAATGCGGGCAAGATGATGTTTGCAAAAATTACGGAAGCGCAACCAGCCAAGAAGAGAAAGCAAAGTAAAAAACATTCGCTTGGTCGAAGATCGAAAACAACCAAGAAATAGCAAAAATCCCCCGATAAGGGGGATTTCTTGTGTGCAAGGTTTTATTCCGCTGCGCCAGTTGCTGTTGTTGTGTAGCCGGCTCGGTCTGTCACCTTGAAGCTGATACTGGTCGGTTTCGTTGTCGTTATATATTCCGCAGTACCACCAGAGGCTCCCATTCCGCCACTCTTGACGGTCTGGCCGTTCACGACGAGAGTGTAACTTTCTAGTTCAAAGGTGCCAAAGTTCGCCGTTGCGGAGATAGTCCAGCTTGCCGACTCGTCTTCCTCGCTACCAGAGCTTGTTACGCTGATTGATGCCGTCGGGCGCTTGTCGTCACAACTGTGAACGTCGTCGTTGGCGTTAGGGTTGTATTCACCTGCCGTAAAGCTTTCTTTTTTTGTCATTGGATCAATTATTTTTGTCACGTCAGCATTCACTTTAGTTTCCGCCGGAGTACAACTAGTAGCAAGTTTCTTGCTTATGCGGTCAAAAGTTTTCTCGGTTGTGGATATCCCCGAACTCTTTTGAGTATACCAACTTGGCCAGTAGTCATATACGCCATTAATTGTTGTATGTTTAATACCATTTGGAACCTCAAAGTTCTGTCCTTTCTTCCACTTTCCATCTTTTGCATATACTTCATTGTGAACTGGGCTAATGTAAGCCGAACTAATTGCGAAACAAATATCGTGAGTATCGTTCCAGAGAGGTGAGCCGTCATGATTACCGCTCCAAATCGCAGTTGCGAGAACTGGCGAGACCGTCATAATCCAAGTATCCTTAGCGCGACCTTTACCGTTTTCTGAAGTTCCCGTCTTTGAGCCGAACACGACATCGTTCGAGTTTGAACAGAAGCCGCGATTGTATGCTAATGAACCGAAGGTGAAAGTGCGAGCATTGCAATCCGTAAGGATACTCATGGTCATATAGGCAACCTGATCATCGACAACGCGAGTGCCTTTCGTATCTTCCCATGCATCAATCACGTCGCCGGTCGAGTTTTTAATTTCGAGCCAGTAAGTTAAGTCCTTATAGACGCCTCCGCGTGCAAGGCTAGCATACGCATTGGCATGTTCGACCGGTCGAACCGAACAACCGCCACCGATTGCCATAGAGAGGCCGGCAACTTCACCATTCGCGCAATAAGACTTATCGCCCAAATCATGCGCCACCTTTAGGCTATTGTCGATACCATTAATGTAAAGTGCTTTAATTGCGGCAATATTTAACGAGCCGGCGAGCGATTTCCGAATGGTAATATTCCCATAAAATCTACCGTCATAATTCTTGACGCTACAGTTACCATAAGTCCCTGCGCAATAGATTGAGTTGATGTTTTCGTCGCGTAAAATTGTGCCAGGCGCATAGTTCACGCCATTGCGCTTCATAAAGAGAGGTGTATAGTCGAGAATCGGTTTGATAGAGGAGGCTGGCTCCAATAGCGAAGTTGTAGCATTTACTTGCCCATAGCCTTGCTTATTCCAGTCAACACTGCCGACCATTGATATAACTTGGCCAGTTTCGACATCGACCGACACGAGAGCGGCATTATCGGCGCCGTTTATAGAGAAGACCTTTTGACCAGCTTTTACAGCAGCTTCGCCAATCTTTTGTGCACGATAATCCAAGGTGGTCTTTATTGAGAAGCCGCCTTCGCGCATAATCTTAATGCCATATTTTTGCTCTAGCTGAGAGCGTACTTCAAGCACGAACCAAGGGGCCTTCATGCCTGCGTATTGATTCTGTTCAGGCTGAATTCTGTCGAGAATATCAATCTCTTTTGCCTTTTTAGCTTCCTCTTTGGAAATATAGCCCATGTCAACCATTGCATTTAGTACCAAGTGTTGGCGATTTATTAAGGCTTCGTTTCCGTCCGAATTATATGGATTCAATACGCCAGGGTTGTTCGGAATAGCGGCAAGTAGGGCTGACTCGGCTAAATCCAAATCTTTTGCACTCTTATTAAAATAAGTTTGCGCAGCGGATTCGACGCCATTGCGACGGCCGCCATATGGGGACTCGTTTAGATACAGAGTAATAATCTGCTCTTTGTCGTACATTTTCTCGACCTCAATGGCAAGAATCATCTCCTTGATCTTACGTGGAATACCAGAGAAGGAACGGTCCTTTGCTTCATCGGAGAAATATACTTGCTTAATCAACTGCTGAGTAAGAGTAGAGCCACCTTGTACGCTGCCGCGCTTTAATACGGTCACATATACGGCGCGGGCAATACCGCTGAGGTCGATACCGGCGTGATTGTAGAAATTTTTATCCTCAATCGCCACGGTTGCTTGGCGCATATAAGTAGAAATGTCGCTGCCGTCTACTACGAGGCGATAGTCGCCGCTACCGCGATCTTCCCACAATAACTCTCCGTTACGGTCATAATAGGTATTAACGGTATTTTGCACTCGGCTAGCCAACTCTTCTGGATCAATCTCGGACAAATCTTTCTTGAAGTAAAGGAAGAGACCCCCAACAGCAATAATCATCAATAATATACAGACGACAATAAATTTCAGAATACGAATCATTCCTTGTTTGGAGAAGATTGCTTTAAAAACACGATCCGGCCTTAACCTTGCAAAGAAGCGCAAAATCGGGTTCTTTGGTAGCTTTGCTAATTCCTCAGCTTTTTTGCGAGCGCGCATATCTTCTTTAACGCGACGCTTGTAAGCTAGGTTTGAATACAAGCTCATCCCACTCTTCTTGGCCGATTTCTTGACCTCATGTTTGCTTGAAGAGTTGATGGCTTTTTTCTTATTACTCGCAGTTTTAAGTTTTGCCATTACTTCATTATACACTATGAATTCTATTTTGTGTTAAATCATAAGCATTTTACACCTCTTATAAAATAGAGTAAAATATAGAAATTATGAGCCATTATGATCCACTGAAAATAGAAGAAAAATGGCAAAAGCGTTGGGAAAAAGAGAAACCTTTTGCCGCCAAAGACAACGATAATCGTCCAAAAATGTACCTTGCGGAGATGTTCCCGTATCCGTCTGGAGCTGGCCTTCATGTTGGCCACGTCCGCAACTTCTCTATCGTCGATTGTCTAGCCCGCTTCTATACGCAGCAGGAAATGAATGTCTTGCGCCCGTTTGGTTACGATACTTTTGGCTTACCAGCAGAGAACTACGCCATTAAAACTGGTATTTCGCCACAAGAAGTTACAAAAACTAACATAGATAATTTCCGCAAACAGGCAAAGCGTCTTGGCTATGCGATTGATTGGTCGCGCGAAATTAATACGTCGGATCCAGAATATTACAAATGGACTCAGTGGTGCTTCCTACAGCTCTTCAAAAAAGGTTTAGCATATCAGGCGGAAAGCTATCAGTGGTGGTGTCCGGTCGACCAAACCGTGCTTGCGAATGAGCAGGTGGAAAACGGTTGCTGCTGGCGCTGTGGTCACGAAGTCGAGAAGAAGAAGATGAAACAGTGGTTCTTCAAGATTACCGCTTATGCTGATGAATTACTTGACGAAATCGATGCGCTTGACTGGCCGGACAAAATCAAAACCATGCAGAAAAACTGGATTGGTCGTAGTGAAGGTGCGGAAATAACTTTTCATGTCGACGGCTCGAATGAGTCTATTACGGTATTTACGACGCGCCCAGACACGCTCTTTGGAGCTACTTTCTTAGTGTTGGCGCCAGAGCATCCGCTCATTCAGAAGATTGTTGCTACTAAAGAAAAAGCAAAAGTTGAAAAATATTGCGCAGACGCTATTAAGAAGTCTGAAATTGAACGCCAAGAGAACAAGAAGAAGACAGGTGTCTTTACTGGCGCTTATGCGGTTAATCCAATCAATAACGAGAAACTTCCAATTTGGGTGGCGGATTATGTCCTTGCCGGCTATGGCGAGGGTGCCATTATGGCCGTGCCAGCGCATGATACTCGCGACTACGAATTTGCTAAAAAATTCGATCTACCAATTCGTCAAGTTATCGAAGAGGTTACCGGCGAGGCTCACGAGGGTGCAAAGAAAAAGAGCTGGGGGACGGTTGCCGTCATTTACGATCCCGACACAAAGAAATACCTTGCATTAGATTGGAGTAAGACTGATGGTCGCGATTGGCACTTATTTGTAGGTGGCAGTGGCGAGAAGGGCGAGACTCCTGAGGAGTGTGCGCGTCGTGAAATTCGCGAAGAAACTGGTTATACCGACCTGGAATTAATCACAGAAACTCCACGTATTCATCACAATTACTATGCGGCTAATCGCAAAGAGTACATCGAAAAGGACATTTATTGCTTCGCGTTTAGGCTGAAGTCGGATAAGCGCGTCAAGCAACAGCTAGAGGCAGATGAAAAATTTGAAATTGAATGGCTCTCCGAAAAAGAAGTTCTCGCAAAAGTTAAAGACGAACTCCACGCGAAGACGTTCAGCTATTATAAGAACCCTTGCGCAATGGCGGAGGCCGGAATTCTCATCAATTCTGGCGAATATGATGGCCTCGAACATTCTATCGCCGGCGAGCGCATCATTGCTTGGCTCGAAAAGAAGAAACTTGGCAAAACTAAAGTTACCTATCGCATGCGCGATTGGCTGATTTCTCGTCAACGCTATTGGGGTTGCCCAATCCCGATTGCTTACGATAAGCAGGGTAATCCTCATGCAATTCCAGAAGACCAGCTTCCGGTCATGTTGCCAAAAATCGACGATTATAAACCAGACTCTTCTGGGCGTAGCGCTTTGGCAAAGTCGAAAGAATTCATGGAAGTCACCATCAATGGCGAAAAAATGACGCGCGAGACCGACACGCTCGATGGCTATGCCTGTTCTAGCTGGTATCTCTGGCGCTATACTGATCCACACAATAAGAAGAAGGCTTGGGATCCAAAGAAAGTCAATTTCTGGGCGCCAACCGACATTTATTGTGGTGGCGACCACGCCGTGGCGCATTTGCTCTATGTGCGCTTCTGGTGCAAATTCTTTGCCGATGAAGGCTATTTAAACTTCCGCGAGCCAATCAAGAAGTTGCTTTATAATGGTTATATCAACGCGCCAGATGGCAAGAAAATGTCCAAGTCTAAGGGGAACGTAATTGACCCGCTCGACGTAATAAATCAGGGCTATGGCGCCGACACTCTTCGTACCTACGAATTATTTATCGGTCCATACAATATGGATGCCGCCTGGAGTACCGAGGCAATCGGTGGTGTTTACCGTTTCTTAAATCGCTGCTGGACTTTGACTTTCGATAAAAAATATATCAAAGAAGACAAGAATCTTGCTTATCGCCACAAGACCATCAAGAAAGTCACCGAAGATATGCATCGCAACAATTTCAACACTGCGGTCGCGGCCTTAATGGAGTTTGTGAACGAACTGTATAAGAACGGCGCTAATAAGGAAGATCTCGTTGTACTTGCAAAGCTGTTGAAGCCATTTGCGCCGCATCTCGCTTCGGAAATGCTCGAAGAGCTTAAGTCTGACGATGTTTGGCCAAAATGGGACGAGAAACATCTTGTAGCCGATGAAGTTGAGATGGTTGTCCAGGTTAACGGTAAGCTTCGTGCGCGAATCATGGTTTCCGCTAAGGATGCAGAGGATAAAGAGAAACTTGAGGAGTACGCTAAAGCTAACGAAAAAATTAAATCCTTTACTGACGGCAAGGAGATTATTAAAGTTATCGTTATTCCAAAGACACATCTTGTAAATATTGTTATTAAATAATGTAACTGAAGAGTTTTTCAAACCCCCGTGCGTCTACGCACGGGGTGTTTTTTAAAACTCAAAGATTATAATAAAATAAGATTATGAATAGACATAATGACGACAAAAGCACTAAAAAAAAGAAGTTAACTCTGCCTATCGCCGTTATGGTCATAGCTTGTGGAGGGATTGTTTATGCAATTATTCGGGGAATAAATTCATGCACCGAAGCTGGACATAGGATCGCACAATTTTATTTTATTATCTATGTCTTGGTATTTTTAGTTGGGACAATCTTAGCGGCACGCAATATGTTAAAATCCAACCTAAAACACTCGTCGGTACTTTTAAAATTGGCGTTGATAACTTTTATTGCACTTCATGTCGGCCTTTTAGTTAATTTTGTTGCTCCGAATGCCTATAATATATTTTTTTATTATGATGACTTGTGTGTGGGGAGTATAGACTTCGGCACCTTTACGACGTGGATTTTAAATATAAGGCTTGTATAAATACGCTGAGTTGGCGTCTTCGGGCTAATTTTTTGCCGAGCGTTTAATTAGTTTCGCGTGTAGAACTACGCGTTCGGTTTCGCTATAACAGGTCGACAATGTCATGATGTGAT
>CAMZBA010000003.1 GCA_947304395.1 uncultured Candidatus Saccharibacteria bacterium | reverse complement strand
GAGCGTTATTACAACTATTAAAGCCTTGCCGTTTTTTGCAGCTTTCTTCATATTTCTCATTATTACATAAACATTTTTAAACCGCTAGTACCTATTGACGTATTTGCGTTTATGTGGTATAATTAATATATCTAACTTATTTTTTCTTATCCGCCAAGCAAGTATATGAAATACCAGATATGGAAGCAGTCAGCCCAATAATCAGAGCCATATCGACAAATATCATAATAAACATCGGGATAATACCTCGTTCGATGTATTTAGTAGTAGCCATATGTATCATCATTAATTTAAAAGTCGGAACTGGCCATGGCAAAAATAATAATGCGCCAGCAATAATAGACATAATCATTATGGCCAAGTTAAATCTATATACTCCGCGAATTAAACGCGTATTTTGCTCTCCGGCGCGAATTACATGAAGCCCAAGTAAGAAATATAATAGTGCAGACACGAAACCGCTCATAATTATGCTATTTACACCCAAGTTATCTACATATCTGCCAGTGCGAGCAGAAATATAACGGTATATTCCAGAATACATCATCGGTAGAAGCGCCATCAGGACACTGGCAAGAGCCATTAATGCCCCCATCATACGAAGACGCGCGCAAGTTTTTTCATCATTGCGTGATAGGCTTTTTAAGCTTTGCTTATGAGATGTTTTTTCGTTTTTTGTTTTAGCAGTTTTACTAGAGTTTGGCATAAATTATTTGGATCCATTAATGCTTTCTTGCATTATAGCATAATTCTTATGCTAAAATGTAACTAACATATCCTATAAAAGGTGGGCAAAAATGCAAGATTTCACAAATAACAATCAATCACAACCGGACAACGCAAACAACTATTACCAAGACCCATTGGGGGCCGACACTCCTGCAAACCCCGATTCAACTAACGAACAAAATGAACAGTCCCCTAGCTCGGAGCCAGAAAGGAATGAGCCACCAATGCTTAATCAGAATCCAGACGCGGACGATGAGCCAGCAATCCGCCGCGACCAAGCACCACTTCGGCCAAAAACTCATACCGCCCACAGCGCAGAACGCGAATTAAGCCCCGAGTTAGTAGATTATCTTTCTTCCACTGAAAAATTACTCAAACAGAGCCGCAAAGAACGCAATAATCTCATCTTGCGCATAGACGAAGAAGAAGACAAAGTTACCGAATATCTTAAGTCTGAAAAGAATGATTTCGGGCACCGTGGCGAAGATATATATAGTCAGCTGAGCGAAGCAAAAGAAGAACTGCGTCGCAAAAATGACTTAATCAACGCGCTTATAAAAATGGTGCGATCGCTAGAATAGCACATCGAATACGTCAATGTAAGAACAGCTTCGCCCCCCGACGGAGCTGTTCTTGATTAATCGCTATTTTCGTGTTATTATAACTTAGTTCAAAAGCATTTCGCTCAGAACAGCAGCACTTTTAATAATTGCTAGGCTCTTTTCAAAAAAGGAGGGGATCAATATGAAGAAGAGATATATAGTCATCGGAGTAGTAGCCGCTGTCGCCGCATTGCTGTATGCGATTGGATTCATCCTCGCGGACGAGGACTCCTACGACGAAGATTATCCTGAACACGAATAAGCAGCCAAACAGATAGCGCACGTACCTAATCAATAGTCTAGCAATTACACGCCCCAAAACCAGTTTCGCCATTATAAACTGCGCTTTGGGGCATTTTTTAGTACGCATACCCAGCTAGCAAGCCACTAGAAATAGTGGCCTTTTCTTGTTATACTTTAAATTGCTTATTTCAAAAACTTAAAGGAATACATGTTTAGACTTTTCAAAAATTTCCATAAGAAAGACTTCTTGTTCATTGTTTTAGCGATCCTATTTATTGCGGGCCAAGTTGGCCTAGAACTTAAAATGCCAGAATATATGTCCACAATTACGCGCCTAGTGCAGACTGAGGGTAGCGAGATGAGCGACATCCTCGCAAACGGCGGCATGATGCTATTATGTGCATTCGGTAGTCTTATTTCTACCA
Organism: uncultured Candidatus Saccharibacteria bacterium; assembly: GCA_947304395.1. Taxonomy (GTDB): domain Bacteria; phylum Patescibacteriota; class Saccharimonadia; order Saccharimonadales; family Saccharimonadaceae; genus UBA2834. The sequence goes on along the minus strand of CAMZBA010000003.1, from coordinate 137,650 downwards.
TTATTGCAGGCTGGTTCGTCTCAAATGTGGGCGCCGATTTTACCTATATTGTACGCAAGAAAATCTTCGACAAGGTTGAATCTTTGGGCGTAAATGAAATCAAAAAATTCTCTACCGCTTCCCTGATTACGCGCACAACTAACGATGTGACACAGGTGCGACTAGTGATTTCAATGGGCGCAAATATGCTAATACGTGCACCGATGAGTGCAATCTGGGCCATCGCCAAGATATCTGGCAAAAGCTGGCAATGGAGCACGGCGACTAGTGTAGCAGTCATAATAATGCTCGCCACTGTAATTACTATAATGATGGTAGTAATTCCGCGCTTCAAGATTATACAAAAGTTAACCGACCGACTAAACGGTGTTACTCGCGAGAATCTGACCGGTATTCGCGTCGTACGTGCCTTTAATGCCGAGAAATATCAAGAAAACAAGTTCGACGTTGCCAATACGAAAGTATCGGATACTGCCCGTTTCGTGGATCGTGTTTTAAGCGTCATGTCGCCAATGATGTACATGATCATGAACGGCATCACTTTAACGATTTATCTAATTGGGGCAACACTCATTAGCCGATCGATTATGGCCGACAAATTAACGGTCTTTAGTGATATGGTTGTCTTTTCAACTTACGCCATGCACGTAATTATGAGCTTCTTGATGGTCGCGATGATATTTATGATGATTCCGCGCGCGCAAGTTTCTGCCGAACGTATCAATGAGGTGCTCGATGAGGAGATTACAATAAAGGACGGTAGCTTCGATGATGATACCGCCGAGACCGGCACGGTCGAATTTCGAAATGTCTCTTTCAAATATCCGGACGCCGAGGAATATCTATTGAAAGATATCTCTTTTCGGGCCGAGAAAGGCCAAACCGTAGCATTCATTGGCTCGACTGGCTCTGGAAAATCTACGCTAATTAACCTCGTGCCGCGTTTTTACGATGCGACAGACGGCGCGGTTTTCGTTGACGGCGTAAATGTAAAAGATTATAAACAAAAAGCCCTGCACCAAAAGCTCGGCTACGTGCCACAGAAGGCCGTAATCTTTAGTGGTACCGTCACTAGCAATATTGCATATGGCGATAGTAAAAACGGCAAGCCAAATGAGCGCAAAATTCAAGCCGTCGCCAAAGTAGCACAAGCAAAAAAGTTCGTCGAAAAACTGGATAAGAAATATAATGCCCACATCGCACAATCTGGTACAAATATTTCTGGTGGGCAAAAACAGAGACTTGCAATCGCACGCGCCGTCGCACGTGACCCAGAAATATATATTTTTGACGACAGCTTCTCCGCCTTGGATTACAAAACCGATGCAGCATTACGCCAGGCACTAAAAGATTATACGAAGGATGCTACTTCGCTAATTGTCGCCCAACGTATCGGCACAATTATGCACGCAGACCAAATTATCGTACTCGACAAAGGAAAATGCGTTGGTCATGGTACCCATAAAGAGTTGCTAAAGAATTGCGAGATTTACAAAGAAATTGCCCTCTCGCAGCTAACGAAGGAGGAGCTCAATGTTTAACGGTAGCGGTCGTCGCGGTGGCCAAGATGTAAAAGTAAAGAACTTCGGCAAGGCTATAAAACGCATGCTTACCGAGATGCGACCTTTCTATTTCTTAATTACGATTGCAATGATAATGTCAATTGCAGGATCGGTCCTTAGCGTAATTGCGCCACGCAAATTAGCAGAAATTACAGACGGGATTAGCGCCGGGTTAATGCTTGATCGCCAGAAGGTGTCCGACGTAGCTACGGAACTAATACAAAAACCAACTGACGACAGCAAAATTGACGGCATAACTATCACAAAAGAAGATAAGCTTGCTTTTATGCAGTCAATGCAAAAAATACAATCAGAGCTAGGTGACGTAACAAGCTTTACGCAAGACGATGCGGCCAAAATCTATAAAGCTATAGACGAGATGCCAGCTTCTATCCAAGAGGTGATTAAACCTAAAATGAATTTTGAAGCGATTAGAAACGCTGCAATATTTATGATTTGCCTATATATCTCCTCGGCAGTTCTAGAGTTTCTAGAAGGCTTCATTATGGCGCGCGTCACAACTGGCTTCGCTCGAGACTTACGCAATCGAATATCGCACAAAATAAATAAGTTGCCTCTAAAGTATTTCGACCGCAACCAGATTGGCGATACGCTTTCACGCGTAACTAATGATGTAGATTCTGTATCTAGCAGTATGGATAATTCGTTCGGCGCAATTATTGGCGAAGGATCGTTATTGCTAGGCTCGCTCATAATGATGATTATTACGAACTGGACGATGGTCATAGTAGCGGTCGTAACTAGCTTATTCGGGTTCGTTTTTATGTCAATGATTCTAAAGCGATCACAGAAATACTTTACGATGCGACAAGTCGAACTTGGCAATATGAATGCGCATATCGAAGAGATCTATTCTGGCATATCAGTTGTAAAAGCCTACGACGGCAAGACTACGGCCGATAAAAAATTCGATAAGCTCAACAAAAAGATTCGTTTCGCAAATCAGCATAGTCAATTTTTATCTGGCATGATGCACCCTATTATGGCTTTTACGGGCAACTTGGGCTACGTGGCGGTATGCGTGACGGGTGCACTTCTGACAATGAGTGGAACAATTAGCTTTGGCGTAATCGTTGCCTTTATGACTTACGTACGACTCTTCTCGTCGCCGTTGTCACGTATTGCACAAGCCGTAGGCGGATTGCAGCCTGCGGCGGCCGCTAGCGAGCGCGTTTTTGAGTTTATCGACGAGGACGAAATGCCAGATGAGCACAACATCAAGAGTCGAATCAACAAAGACAGTATTGAAGGCAATATCGTATTCGACCATGTTAGGTTTGGCTACGATGACGACAAAGTAATCATCAAAGACTTCTCTGCCGAAGCTAAAGCTGGGCAAAAAATAGCCATCGTTGGGCCGACTGGCGCCGGCAAGACTACTATGGTTAATCTACTAATGAAGTTCTACGACATCAAGGACGGCGACATCCGTATTGATGGCATATCGACGAAAGAAATGACCCGTGCTGATGTTCATTCCCTGTTCACGATGGTCCTGCAGGATACGTGGATGTTTAGTGGGACTATTCGTGAGAATATCGCCTACAACCACAAGGACGTCAGCGATTCGACGATCATGAAGATTTGCGACACGGTCGGCCTTAGCCACTTCATTAAAACACTTCCCAAAGGCCTAAAAACCGATATTTCAGAGAATGAATCAGTTTCAGCTGGCCAAAAACAGCTAATTACGATTGCGCGCGGTATGGTCGAAGATGCGCCGTTCTTAATTTTAGATGAGGCCACTTCGAACGTCGATACTCGCACAGAGGAATTGGTTCAAAAGGCAATGGATAAGCTGATGGAGGGGCGCACTTCCTTCATTATCGCCCATCGCTTATCGACGATTAAAAATGCCGATTTAATCCTTGTCATGAACGAAGGCAATATCATTGAGACTGGCAACCATAAGCAGCTAATGGCAAAAGGCGGTTTTTATGCCGACCTCTATAATTCACAGTTTGTTTTATAGTCTGTTATAATGTAGGTAATATACATTCGTGGAGGAGTGCTAGATATGACAAAACAGCAAGACCGGACGCGCGGTCGCTCAAACAAGGTAATGATTTTTAGTTGCGCCTTAGGAATAGTGGCAGCAATGATAATTGGCGTGATGATTAATAATGCTACCGCACAATCTCGTTTTGAGAAAGAAATAGTTGCAGTAAACGAGGCTTTTTCAGCAGGCGACAACCAGAAGATAAGCGAGGTTCTAGATCGCACCGTTAGTTCCGGCGACTACGCTAAGGTCGAGAAGAGTATCAAGAGGTATGTCGGCGATATCATGAAGAACATTAACGATATTGAAGAAATTGCAGAGTCTGAGGCCGTCTATAATTCACTCGAAGGCAAATATCTGGAAAAGAATCGAGACAAACTTGAGGCTACTATTTCAGAGCTCGACAAGGCATCCAAAAAGATTGAAGCACTAACATCCGACTACAAAAAGCTTTACAACGAAGAAAGCGTCAAGGGATATATAGACGGCCAGGACCTGAGCGATAGCTATTCGGCCCTGTTTTCCGAAAATGCTAAGCTTTTTTATGACGACAAAGACCTACACAACGATTATGATTCTATGCTAAAGGTCGTAGCCGATACAATCCGCGTCGAGACCGAAGCAATCGATTACCTGAATAAAAACAAGTCGGCCTGGAAAATCGTAGACGGCTCAATTAGCTTTACAAGTAGTGACGCCGCAGCCAAGTACAACGACATACTGCAGAGCGTTGCAAATAGTTAGAAAGATTGCATAATTTGGACAGATGACCGCCTTAACAGAGGCGGTTTTCTTTATTTGACTTTTACATTTTTGATTTTCATCTTTAACATTTTTTCACACGGTTGCAAGTTACCTCTGTTATTTTATGCAAAAAAATAATAAGCGTTTTGCTTGCGAATCGAAGCATAAGTGCTATACTAGATATAGATGAAAATTTTAATGCTAGGATGGGAGCTTCCCCCACACAATAGTGGCGGCCTAGGAGTAGCTTGTCTACACCTATCGAAATCACTCGCCAAGCTTGGCGCAGATATAGATTTCGTGGTACCGTACGAAGCTGAGCATAATCTTGATTACATGAACGTTCTTTCTGCTGGTCATGTTGATCCAGAAATGATTTACAAAGGCTCTGCATATATATCCGCAGATATTGAAGAAAAACGTTTCAAGCAAGGCGCCGCAAAAGAGATGTTCTCAATGCGCGATATTCAGAAGAATTACTGCAATTTTGTTGAAAAGTATTTGATGGAGTTTAAGCCAGATCTAGTTCATGCACATGATTGGTTGACGTACGAAGCTGGCATCTTAGCGAAGAAGAATTTCGGAATACCTTTAGTGGCCCACGTACATGCTACCGAGTTTGATCGCGGTGGTCCAAATGGTGGCAATCCTTTAATTCACCAAATTGAATACGAAGGCCTGGTTTGGGCAGATAAAATTATTGCCGTTAGCCAAGCGACGAAGAATATTATCGTAGAGAAGTACGGTATTCCGCCAGAAAAAATCGATGTAGCGTATAACGGCTTTGAGTTGCCAAAAGATGACGATTATCATTACGATGGTTCAAGTTATCAATATCTAGAGGGATTAAAGGCAAAGGGTTATACTGTAGTGTCGACAGTTGGACGTTTCACCTTGCAAAAAGGTCTCTTCCACTTGATGCGCGCAGCGGCTCGAGCGATTCAGATTCATCCAAAGATGGTTTTCCTATTTGCGGGCGATGGCGAACAAAAAGATCAACTCATGCGCATGTCAGCGGATCTTGGCATTTCGCAGAACGTCATCTTCACTGGCTTCATTCGTGGCAAACAACTTCGCGACATCTATAGTATCTCCGATATCTTTGTAATGAGTTCAGTGTCTGAGCCGTTTGGCTTGACGGCGCTAGAAGCAGCCCATCACGGAAATGCACTGGTCATCACGAAACAATCTGGCGTAGGTGAAGTGTTACAGTCAATTGTACGCTACGACTTCTGGGACGAAGATAAGTTAGCTGGAGCATTAGTGAACATCGCCGAAAGCCCGGCGCTAACACATACTCTTCAAGACGGCATTCGCCATGAATATACTCGTATTTCTTGGGACGACGTTGCGGCAAAATGTATCCAGGTGTATGATGAAGTTAGCAAACATAAAAGAAATCGTTTCTAAAAAATAAAGATTAAGTGGAGGTGATCAAGGAAATGAAGTCAATCGTACTATATTTGCATATGCACCAGCCTTATCGTGTCAAGCATTATAGTATTTTCTCGGTTGATCACGATCACGATTATTGGACAGACAAAGACTGGTATACTGGCTCAAACAATGAGCGCATCTTTAAAAAGGTTGCCGAGAAATCATACCGACCTATGCTGAAACAACTCGGCAAGCTAATTGAGACTACGGACAAATTCAAATTCTCACTCTCTATGACTGGCACCTTTTTGGAGCAGGCCGAGGAATGGGCGCCCGATGTCATCGATTCCATCCGCCAGCTAGTAAAAACTGGCCGCGTAGAAATCGTAAATGAAACTTATAACCATTCCTTATCATTCTTCGTTGACCGCGATGAATTCGAGACGGAAGTACGCTTGCACCAAGACCGCGTGCGTGAGCTTTTTGGCGTAGAGACGAAAGTATTCCGCAACACAGAGTTGGCTTATAATAACGATTTGGCACAATGGGCTGAAAGCTTTGGTTTTAAAGGTATTATCGCTGAAGGATGGGATAAGATCCTAGAAACACGCACTCCTAATAAGGTGTATAGGCCAGACGGTTGCAATAGTATTAAATTACTGACGAAGAATTATCGCCTATCTGACGATATTGCTTTCCGTTTTTCAAACAAAACCTGGAATGAGTGGCCACTTACAGTCGATAAATATATACGCTGGCTAGAAACAGCTGGCAACCAAGGTCCAGTCATTAATCTATTCATGGATTTTGAAACATTCGGTGAGAATGTCTGGAAAGATACTGGTATTTTTGAATTCTTCAACGATTTAGTTATTCGTTGGAGTAATGATAGCAACCATAATTTCATGACCGTATCCGAGGCTTGCGATAGCTCAACCTCTGAAGAGACGATTTCTATGCCGTGGACGGTTACTTGGGCAGACACTGAGCGCGATTTAAGCGCATGGCTCGGTAACTCTATGCAGCACGAAGCACTTAAAGCGATATATGATCTCAAAGAAAGCGTGTTAGCTAGTAAAGACGAGGATCTTATTGCCGATTGGCGACGCCTACTAACTTCCGACCATCTATATTATATGAGCACAAAGCACTTAAATGACGGCGGCGTTCATCAATACTTTTCACCATACGATTCACCTTTCGACGCTTTTCTCTATTTCATGAATGCCGTGCGTGACGTGCGCGGACGTGCCGAGGAATATAAAAATCCAAAAACTAAGAAGAAAGTTAAAGAAGTTACAGAGTAAAAAATATCTCCCAATCGGGAGATATTTTTTAATGGTTATTATTTAATTTTATTGTGGTTCCAATAAATAATGGCAGCGAAAATACTGGAGATTGAGAAGAAGCTACCGACCATGACCATAACTTGTGCCGAGAAATAAGCATTCATATCTTGCGCCATGGCAATTTCGCCATCGAGAAAGAGTGCTAGAGTATTTGGGTCGTCAGCTCTTTTTTCGGTCCCCGGATCGCAGATGCCCTCATTATAAGTCATCCTATCGCCGTCCTCATCTTCTTTCTCGTCGAAGCAAACGCTTGCTTGATGCGTGGGATGGTGCGCGCTTGTTAATGAATTATTATATTCGACCATCCGATAAGCGCTGAAAGTGGAGATAGCCGCGAATACGACACCCAATACGATTAATAAGGTCGTATTAATGACAACGCGAATGGATGTTTTAGATTTTTTAATGCTCATGCCTCCAGTATAGCATAAGCATTAAATAAGTTTGACGAGACACTCGGTAGTAAAAATGATATCTTCCGCCGTGGAGCCACGCGAGAGATCGGAGACTGGTTTCTTAAAGCCGAGCAAGATTGGTCCGGCCAACTTAGCGCCCGCAAACTGCTCTAGAGACTTATAGAGAATATTGCCAGAATTAATGTCAGGGGTGATTAATACATTGGCGCGACCCGCCACTTTTGAACCGTGCGGAGCTTTCTTCTTACCAATACGCTCATTGACCGCTGCATCAAGTTGCATTTCCCCGTCAATCAAAATATCCGGATTGCGTTCACGGACAAGCTTAATAGTCTCAGCAATTTTATCCATGGAAGGATCTTTACCGCCAGAACCAAAAGTCGAGAAAGAAAGCATTGCAATACGTGGAGTTTCATCAAGAATTTTAACAGCAGCTTCGTAAACAAGAATAACTATATCCGCAAGCTGTGCTGCTGTCGGGTTTTTGCAGGTTGCGCCATCGGAAATAATATAGCGGCGACCATCTGGAAAGTCGGCCACAAAAAGGCTAGAAAAAGTCTTCTTTTCGGATGGGTCGATTTGACCGGCGATGCCAACCTGGTCACGACAGGCTAAGATTACGTCGCGTGAAGAGAAGTCGATTCCAGCAACCATCCCGTCCGCTAATCCTTCGGATAACTTCTTACCGGCAATAGACATATCGCTCTCTTCAAGAATGGGGTCGCAAACACCCTGACCTTTCAGTAGAGTAGCAGCAGCTTTAATAAAATCGTTATTAGATTCAGGAAAAAGAATTTTATACATACATTTATTGTAGCATCTTTAGAGACTCGACTAGTCTAGCTGGGCTATAATAATCCGATAATGATGCGTCGAGTTCGGCCAACTTTTTGTCGTATTTTCTGGATATTTCTTTTAGCTCGCCGCTGCGCGTTTTAAATGTACTCTCCGTGCACGTACCTACGCAGACGGAGATCTTATCTACTACCGCAATTAACTCTTCGCTATAGTTAGATAGTTGCGCTTTTATCTCGTCAAACTGGCTGCCGTCGAGATAATCTAGACTATCTCGAAAATCTTGAAAGTGCTCTTTGAGTTCAACCATACTCTTGGAGCTGATTTTCTTGGAGTCGACATTCCGTAGCTCCTCCTGAAATATCATAATAGCAGTGTGCAACTTGGTCAGTTGAGTTTTTTCTTCTTCGACACTCAATAATTCGTCATATTTGTTCAAACCATCTAGTAATTTCAATTGGTCGCGCTTCATGTAGCCGTTCGTATTGAATTCCGCAAGCGTCGCGTGATACTTCTGATGAGAGTCTTTAAGAAGTGCATGGTCGCCAGACATCAGACTAGTATTAACTAGGCTTAGCTCGATAACAGCTTCGTTAGCGAGACTGCGAACCATATTGCGATCATGCAGGCGTTTCGCCCAGACGATGCCAAAACATTCAGCTACGACAAAAGTTATCAATAATATAATTAAAGCCACCATAACGAACACCCGTTGCGAATGGTGGCTATCTACACGTGCAATACGATTAACTTTACGAATCTCGCGGCGCGTACGGCGACGTTCTATTATCCCTTGTTTCATCTCTGCGCATCCTTTATAACATTATGCACCAAATTCGCATAAGTGATTCGCCCTTCTGGGTTTAAATGAATATGGTCAGCATACATTAATGACCAATCGCTATGCGCAATCTCCCACCAATCAGCTATATAAACATTGTCGTGTTTGTCAGCAAATGACTTTAGCGAAGCATTCTGTTTTTCGCGCGGTTGTTGCGGTCCGGCATAAGCCGTCACGAGCACGAAGGTTTTACTTCTTCCGGCCGTATTTATAATATCCTGCAAAAGTGAATCTGTAATATTGTATTCATTTGTAGCTAAACTAATCACGATAGTGTTCGGCAACTTCCCTTTCGCGGAGTATCCGGCAATTATCCCCGTGGCGGTGATGATCGAACGCGATTCTTTTGCGTCGACATAAGCACCAGGAATAATTGATTCCAGCGCCTCCTTTGCGCCAAGCGTAACCGAATCGCCCAAGACTAGCACGTTGGCTGTATTGGCGCTTTTTGCACCAGCCCCACTACTGACTTTTGGTAGGTTGGTGGATTTTGCGGCTAGCCCAAGCTGATTATCTAATGTACTATCAATTATATTCGTTAGGCTGCTTATGCCGAGATATTCGACTGATTCTTCCTCTAGGCGCTCTTCGCGAGCGGACATATCGTTGAGTTGGTCGACAATTCCAGAAGTGGTAGGTATGCGTAGGTAACTAAAAATTGACGGAATTAAAAGAATGACACCAATAGCAGCATACGCAAAACGACGCCGTTTGTAATATTTAAGCATCTTTAACCTTCGCTCCACATGTAGCACCCTATTCATTATGGCTGACGCGGCAACGCTAAGAATAATATCAATTACCACATAAGACCAAAACGGCACGTCGGTGGGTAGGAGATTCGGTAGGAGAATGTAGAGCGGATAATGAAATAGATAAATACCATACGACAACGCGCCTAATCGTTCCAGAACTCGAATAAAGTTTGCCGGTTTGCGGCGCGTGTGGATGTTTGGTTGTAGTTTAATAATGCAGAATATTATAACTACCGTCAGGAAGCCCGTGAAAGGTAGGCCAAAGAAATAGGTCATAGGATTAACGTAGTCTAGCTTGAAAGATAAGATTAAGATCGTAGCTAAGCTAATCAAAATTCCGAGAGTTGGTACTAGTTTTGGCGTTCTCGGAGTGCGTGGCACAAGGTAATTGAAAGCCGCAAAGGCCGCGCCGAGGCAAAAAGCACCCATATGCGAATCGATCGCAAAATACGCTCGATCCTGCAAGCCAAACACGCCACCATAGATTGCGAGCAATAAATCCGAAATAATCGCTAGGCCAAGAAATATAATAGCAAGTTTCTTCACGGCGCTTTTATGCTTTTTTGATACCGAAAGCACGGCAATTACTAACAATGGCGCAAGAAGATAGAATTGCATCTCGAGCGCCAAAAACCAAGTATGCTGAAATAAATTTGGCGAAATAGTATTTTCGTACGACCCGCCAGTCAGTAGCTGCACGATGTTTGTCGAAAAAGACAATGCCGCAATCGTATTTAGTTTCATGCCGGCCAATACGTCAGGGTGCACAAAAAGAGCTACAATCAAAGTCGCTAAAACGCATACCAACAAGGCCGGGAAAATCCGCAATAAGCGCCCGCCAATGAAGCGTCCATAATGTATATGGCCGCGCGATGATTCGCGAATAAGTTTACCTACTATTAGAAAGCCCGATATTACAAAAAAGATATCGACTGCAATAAAGCCACCCGGCAAAAAATTGCGAAAAAAGTGATAGACGACAATCAAAAAAATTGCAAAGAACCGTAATGAATTGATGCCCGTCAACCACTGCATGCTTAAATTATAATGACTTTTTCAGATATTCGCGAGCATGAGCGCGACTTAATATGGCAGTAGAGACTGATACCATAATTGCAGTTCTTCCAGAATGTACGGGTCCGCATTCGGAGAAGCAGCGACTTCTTGAATAGCCTTAATATACGAGTTCTGGCGAGCCTTTATTCTACTCATGCGATACTCTTCCCACTTCTGATGCTCTGCCTCGGAAAGCGTTTGCTCGAAGTTGCGCGCCTTATAATGCAATAGCAAATCCGGTAAGCGCGGATCATGAAAATCGGGATGAAAATCCGTCAATTCATTAATAGTGGCGCGGCGTACCGCATCGCAACGAGTCTTATCGGAATTATCCAGGAAGCCGTCATACAGCGCCGACTCTGGATCGGTGGCTGGAGGAAACTCTTCGCGATTTTCGTTTTCGGTGCGCATTTTTTCAATAAAATCTGGATGCGCCAATAATGCTTGGAGATTTTTCTCAATCTGGGCTTTTTCTAGTTTAATTTTTCGCCACCCATCCCCCTGTTCCAATACACCGATTGGCGCTACGGCTGGGCAATGATTATATTTCAGCTCTTTTACGGTCGGAAAGAATTTTGGTTCTTCTTGTGCAAGTAGCTCGTCGAGATTTTGGCGCAAATCGAACACTAGCACATTGCCATTCTTGGCGGGTGCGATAGGATATGCAACGGTAGTTTTTTCAAATTCGGAAGAATAGCGACCAGAGCTATAGACGAAAGGCGTCGGTTTCTCGAGATTAATTAGTTTTTGAACGGCTTTTTTGTCGCGCATTTTAAAAAGCCATCCGTAAAGTTGTGGCTGTTTTTCTTTAATTAAACGCGTAACCGAAATCAGCGCCTCAACGTCAGACAAGGCGTCATGCGCATGCTCGTGTGAAATACCGTTTTCTTTAGTGATTAGTTCAAGGCGGTTTGTTGCCTTGCCTTCTGCTGTAATGGGCCAATTAATTCCCTCTGAACGCAATGTGCGCGTCATTCTAACCACATCAAGCAAATCCCATTTGCTGCGATTATCTTTCCATTGCCATTCGTAGGGATCATAAAAGTTTCGCCAAAAAGTATGGCGCATAAATTCATCGTCAAAACGTACAGAATTATAGCCCATAGCAATAGTACCAGGCGTAAATATTTCATCCATGACATACTTGCAAAACTCCGCCTCCGAAAAACCGTCCGCTAACGTTGATTGCGGAGTAATCTTAGTCACCATAATGGCCTGCGGGCTCGGCAAAGTATCCTCCCCGAGCTTTACTAGCACATTGACCGGCTCGCCGATTTGCTGCAAATTCATATCCGTACGAATACCTGCAAATTGCATTAGACGATCTTCGCGCGGATTAAGCCCGGAAGTTTCTAAATCATAAAAGAAAAAAGTCTGCTCTGAGTCCATACCTTCATCTTAGCATAATTATTCAGCCGACAACCCCGTTTACAATAAAGAGATTCTATTGTATATATTTTATGTTGCATATACGTCTACACTATAAGAAAGGTAGGTTAATTATCATGCACCTTATCTCGCTCAATAATATACTCACCGTAACTAAACATTGTCTCGTGGAGGCAAAAACGACAGCAACGCATGCAGGTTCTGCAACACTGAGCTCCGCTGAGATTGGGGTACTCGTATATCTCATACTTATGTTTGGCGATTTATGGTATCTTTGGTGGATAGCGGACGGCACTCCGGCCAGCCTTATCTGGCTAAGGAAGAAGTGGAGAAAGCTGCGTCGACGCATGCGCGGAGAAGAGCCGGAAGATGAGCAGGAAGACTAGCGAATGCTAAATCTCAAAAGCAGACAGACCGCCCATATAGGCGGTCTTTTTACGGCTACGAGAAAATGCTATATAATCATAGCTTGCCCAGCTTGGGGCTAATGTTATTATGTTTACTTTTTCTGTTTTTGTGATATAATTTGTGCGTCGTACACATATCCGAACCACGAAGAAAGGGGTGTATTATGTTCTTTATTATCTGCTTTTGCTTACTCGGAGTAACTATTCTGACGGGATATATGCTTTGGAATATTGGCGCTTTGTCCTATAACAAAACGCCTACTAAAGAGTATTTTAACGCCGGAGGCAGCTACATCTTCAACAAAAAAGACGGATATCATTTCCTGGTGACCACAAAGCCACTGGAAGCGCGGGGGATGATTGACAAAATCTGGTTAGCTGATGCGCGGTACGTCTTTCACACGGGGGGCGACAAGATACGCGTCAGTTACGGCAGGCGTTGCTGGGGCGATTTTCTCGTCAAGGATGTATATATCCTGCCCGTCGAATCGGAAGAATCTAAGCGTGGGTTCTACTACCAAAAGTCGGGTGTTAGTTTTTTACTCGGCCCCATTAAAATAAACCCAAAAAGACCCGTCCTCTTCCTGCCTTCCATAGCCTGCCACGATGCGGACGAGGTGGCAACAATTGAGGGGATTGTAAAAAAGTCCATCAAGGAGCTACCTGAGTTAATGTCGGAAGAGCGATAGTTGAGCTGTTGTTCCAAAAAAGCAGACAGACCGCCCATGTGGGCGGTCTTTTTACAATCATGGAAAAAGGCCGGACAAACATAATTGTCCGGCCTGAAGTTAGCCAGTTGCAACAGACGAGGCGAGGTAGGATCAGTCTGCAATGTCTGCAGAAGCCACATCCTCGGCCTTCTCGCGCCTTTCATTAGCGCCAGTAAACCATGCAATAATCGTTGCGCCCGCCTGCTCAATCATCTCCACAACTCCGCTATCGCAGTCGAAGCAAACCGTGCGACGCTTTCCGATGCGCCTCTCGGCAATCATACGGGCGTGGCTCATGGCCACGTGCGCCGTCGCGGCTTTAGCGGTCGCATATGCAGCCAGCGCGATAACGGCCGCAAGGATCGGCTCCACGTATGCGAAGTCGAAGGGGTCACGAACAGTATTGCTCAGCAGAAGATGCAGGCTCTTTACGTGCTCCATCGTGAGAGCTTCCGCCACAATGGCGGAGACTGTGCCGGCCAGGGCGAAGAAGGTCTCGGACGGAAGCATGATTACGCTTTCTGTCTTGACCATTTTCGGCTGCCTATTACTGTCGCGATACTCTCGCGCCAGCTGGCGCCTTCGAAAGATATACTTTCCCTTCCGGGCGGTGGAGATGGCGATTTTGTCTTTCAGCCCTACGCACGAATACGAAATTGCGCAGAGGACCAGGATTGTTGTTGCGAAAATAATAATTCCCATGGCGATTCCTCCTTATAATAGAAAAAATTACATACATTCCTGCATTTTTGCCTGCTATATAAGTAGACAAGAATGCAGGAACATATCCGAGAACATTTTGTGCAACTAGCTTATTTATGTGCCTAGTCTACAAGACTACCATTTCATTATATCACACATTCACATTTTTGTCAACCATGCTTATGTTTACGTACGCAAAAAACGGGCCGTCGATTCGACCCGCTTCTAGTAGCTATACTTTATTGCTCTGCGTTTTCGGTCTCCGCAGCTTCGTCGCTAGTGCCGGCATCTTCGGACGAAGAGCCCATATTGCTAAGGTTGACACCCATAGATTTGTAGTAGAGATTCATTAATTCGCTACTCATTTCGACATCTTCTACCTTATCGATAAGCATAATGACGAATTTTAATGGACTATTTGCTGGAATGTTGCCCTGTTCAGTATCGCCATAGCCAAGCGCCGATGGGATGCTTAGCACGCGTACGCCACCAATCTTCATGCCATCAATGCCCTTCTTCCAGCCTTCAATCAGGCCCGTGGTGCCACCTAGTGGCGATTTTAGCTTGGTGGGGCTTTCTATATTATCGAAGCTCGAATCAAACACGGTCTCGTCGCTCAACCAGCCAATGTAGTAGGCGGAGTAGTCGACATCTTCTGTACCAGAAATGGTTCGACCGGTGCCAATTTTTAGATCTTCTGTTTTGAGATTATCAACACTAGCTGCATTAAAAGCTTTGACTTGACTCTTGTAGCTCTTGAAAGAGTCAAAATATTTTGCAGACAATTCATCAGCCTGCTTTTCGACATTGGCATTATACTCAGCCAACAACTCATCGTAGCGCGCCTGCTCTTCGCTAGTTAAGTTGTTTGACGCATTATTTTTGCTGCCATAATTGAGAACAATGCCGGCATAAAGCGCAAAAGTTGAGGCGAGCATAAAGACCGTGACCGCAGCGATAACGAGACGCTGTTTTGGAGACGTCTTCAAATCATCATTTTTAATCATATTACCTCCGTATTTCCACCCGTTATTTAATTTTTTCCAATGTTTTCATTATAGCTTGAATCTCGGCTTTTTCTAGTGTTTTATCCGTACGAGCAAAGTCTAAATGGAAGCTTACATTCTTTGTGTCAGCGCCTTCGGCTTGGTATATAGACGTACAGACAACGCGATTAATCAGACGGCGCTGCGTGAGCGTATTGCGAATTTTAGCCTCAATTTCGCCCGCCTTGCAACTCAGTGGCAGAGTAAGCGTTAAGTCGCGCGCGACGGATGGGAATTGACTGAAACTAAAGTCTTTTGCGCTAGCGCCTTTGAGCTCTAACAAGACCGACAAATCAACTTCGAACGCCGCCGTCGGAACTGGAAGTTTGAATTCGCGCAATACACGTTGTTTAATTTCGCCAACATAGCCAATCAGTCGTCCATCTTTGGCCTCAACATGCGCACTGCGCTTCGGCTCATAGTAGGCATTAGTTTTATCTTTCGCTTCAACAAATGGCGATATTTTATAATCTACGCCGTAATTATCTAGAATTGATAGAAGATATTTTTTAGCGAGATAATAATCAGATCTTCCGGACTGGTCAACAATGACAAAACCAAGCTTGTGGCTATTTTGAGGCACACCATCTTCGTCCGCGCCATTCGTGCGTGGATAGACCTGGTTCATTTCGAATAGTGCAAATTTTTCGTGACCGGCGCGAAGGTTGGCGTATGATTTATCCAACAAACTCGGCACAATACTTTGGCGAATATATTGCAGATCAGGCGAAATTGAGTTGACGATTTTATAAGAATTTTCTGGAGTTTCACCAACTTTTTTAATTAAATCACCGTGAATGAACGAATAAGTCAGCACTTCGTTGGCGCCACGCGCAGATAGGTGCTCGCGTAGTGCGGTTTTTAATGCGAACATCTCATTCTGGTCAGACGTAGCGTGTAGCGGCAAGACTGGAGCGATATTATCGTAGCCAGTAAGTCGCCCAAGTTCCTCGATAACATCTTCCGAAATATGAATATCAGTACGCCAAAATGGCACTTTTGTAACAACTTTGTCGCCTTTTATTTCAACGTCAAATTCGACATTTTGAAGAATTTTCTGAACTGACTTTGCGTCAAAATTTGTACCAAGCAGATTATTAAGCTGCAACAAGCTGAGCTCAACTTTCTCGACGGCGGGAGCAGTTTTTTGACTATCAAAAACTGCGAGCGGCTCGTACCCAAGGCTTTTAGCCTGCTCCGCAAAGCGCAACGCAACTGGCAAAGTTTGACCAGCTGGCTGACCTTTCGTGAAACGCGTGATTGCTTCAGAAAATATACCGTGCGCCATTTGAGTTTTGCGCAAGTTATATAAGCTAAATGTAGCGGATTCGAGAATTACGCGCTTAGTATTCGCATCAATCTCAGTGTTTGCGCCACCCATTGCGCCAGCGAGCGCTACTGGCACGTTATTGCTCGTAATAACAATATCATCAACATTTAATTCGACTTCTTTGCCATCAAGCAGGGTGAGTTTTTCGCCTTTTTTGGCTGCACGAACAATAATTTTCGGGTTCTTAGACTTGCCAACTTTAACGAATTTGTCATAGTCAAATGCGTGCAAAGGTTGCCCAGAAATAAGCATTAACATATTCGTCAAATCCACAATTGGATCAATTGGACGCATGCCGGAACGCGCCAACAAAGTATCCTGCAAAGTAAGATATTTTGGAGCATTATTCGCCTTTAACGATAGCACGACGGCCGTATAGCGCGGACAGAGCTTTTCGTCTATTTCGATACTAAGCTTAATATTTGAATCGTTAGCAAAATCAGCCGCATCGCGAAGATACCAATCGTCTGTTTTGAATGGTTGGCCTAAAATTCCAGCCACTTCGCGCGCAAAACCTAGAATACCAAAAGTATCAGGACGATGCGTGAGTGATTTGTTTTCGATATCAAGAATAACATCATCGAGCTCGAAAAGCTTTGCGAAATCATCACCAGGCGTAGTGGTAGCCGGGTCGAGCTCTACAATTCCAGAATGATCGTCACCAATCGCAAGCTCATCAGCGCCAGCCAACATACCATATGAATCGTATTTTTTAAGCATTTTACGCATGCCAATTTCGAACGGCTCTTTGTCGTGATATGTCGATGGAACGATGGCTCCTGGAGCAATCCAAGCCGCAAGCATTCCTTCATGCACATTCGGCGCACCGCACATAACTTGAATGTAGCCCTTCTCGTCGCGCTCAACTTTTTCAGCCTTTCCGCCATCGTCTATTTTGCAGAGTGTTAAATGTGTGTCTGGTATTTTTTCGGCGTTAATAACTTTTACGGCAAAAATACCATCATATTTATGTGTCTCATCGATTGCCTCTTCAACTTCTACGAGACGCGCGCCAATCAATTTAATGAGCTCTTCATTAGAGACATTAATGTCAACATATTTTTTGATCCAATTTAATGAAATTAACATGTGAACTCCTTCAAGAAATCAAGTTTGGCTGCCTCGAAATTGCGGACATCGCCAAGCCCATAACGCAACATGACAAGACGATCAATGCCGCCTCCCCACGCAAAACCCTGATATTTAGTTGGGTCGATGCCGGCCATTTTAAGAACATTCGGATGAATCATGCCGCAACCAAGCATCTCAAGCCAGTCGCCGCCTTTGCCTTTGCCGCCTAATGCGGCTGGTTTTTCAATTAAGAATTCGAGGCTAGGCTCCGTGAATGGAAAATAGCCCGGCTGGGTTTTAATATTAAGTTTTTGGCCATAGTATTTTTCAAAGAATTCACGCAGAATGCCGAGCATGTTGCCGAGCGTACAAGTTTCAGAGACATAGACACCTTCACATTGATAGAATGTATGTTCGTGCGTGGCGTCGACGTCTTCATTGCGATAGACACGCCCAGGAACCGCTACGGCAATCGCATTGCCCTCGTCTAATTTGTGTTTGTAAGTTTTTAATACACGATTCTGCATCGTACTGGTATGTGCCGGTGGAATAAAACCTTCTTCTGTGCGAAAGGTATCGTAACCGTCACGTGCTGGATGGCCTTTGGCAAAGTTGAGGCTATCAAACATATGAAATTCATCGTCGAGTTGGACGGATTCCATAATATCGAAGCCCATGCTTTGGTAAATTCCGACTACACGATCAAGTTCGGTCATGAGTGGATGCTTACTACCAAAATCTGCAGTCAAAAATTCTGGCGCATCGGCATTAATATCACGCGAGGCTGTAATGTCGAGCGGAGTAACGGCCGCGTCTTGCACTGCGTTCTCGGCATCGGCAATTTGTTGCATGATTTTTTGTTTTTTAATATTTAGTTCTTTGCCAAAATCAGCCCGCTTTTCAGCCGGCATGTCTTTGATTTTGGCGTATTCTGCGTTGAGCTGTTTTAGCTCTACTTTTAAATCCGAAATACTAGGCATGATAACTAGTATTTTATCATATCTCTTATCTGTTGACTATTTAATAACAAAGATAATAATAAGCGCCACCGCAGCTAGCGAAACCAGTATAAACCAAAACCAACTAAAACGACCGGTTTTTTGAGTGCCGCGCAGATATTCGGAATCTTCCACTAAGTCTACGTCTTCATCGCGCGAATTACGGCGAGAACGTTCGCGCAAATCGGCAGAGATACGCTCTTGCAATTTTGATTGTTCTTCATTTCCTTCTACCATTATTCCCACGACGTATCTCCTTTTTTATTGAACTTTTTTATTTTAGCATAAAAAGCTTATATCTAAAAAATACAGAAAATAGATAACTTATCTAGAAATATGATATGATGTTTTATATATAACACTTAAGGAGAGGTAAAATGGCAACAACCAAAGCCAAAACGGCCAAGAAATCTGGCGCCAAAAAGACTTCCGCGAAGTCTAAGGCTGCGTCTTCGAAGCCAAAAACTGTCAAAGCAGTTGAAGCCAAAACTACCAAAAAAGCCAAAGTTACCACGGTGGATAAGGTTCAAGATGAGGCAGAAAAGGTAGCAGAGGAAAAAGTCAAAGTAGTATCCGCAAAGTCACACCCAATCAAAGAATTCTTTGCGCGCAAGTTTGATGCTTCTGAAAATATTTTGACAATATTTAAAGACACAAAAATCATTGGAGCAATCATTGGCGAGATTATTGGAACTGGCGTTATCACAGCTATCGCATTAACGCTCGGCCTATTCAATCCACTATATTTGATTTTTGGCTATCTCGGCGTAACGTTAGCTGTCTTCACGCTTTCTGGCGCACATCTTAATCCGGTCATTACGGTCGGCATGATGGCCAGCCGCCGCGTTTCGGCCATTCGTGGCGTTCTTTATTTAATCGCACAAGTTATCGGCGCATGGGCAGGTTTTGCAATCGTCAACGGCTTTTATAATGCCGGCATCGCATCTGGCAATATTGCCGCCGACAATACTACACTACCAGCGCTCACTGCAACTAGTGATTTGGCCGCCACGACCGAAGGCTTTAGTTTCTTCTGGGCAATCACAATATTGGAGTTCGTAGGTGCGATTATTATCGCGTTCTTCTATGCTCGCGCGCTCGCCTACAAGCGTAGTGCTTTTACGTTTGCAGCAACCGTATCTACTGGCGTCTTTTTGGCAATGCTATTTGCAGTTGTCATTACTGGCACCTACTTTGGTATTCAAGAAAACTCATTCGTATTGAACCCGGCAGTCGCATTTATGTATGGCGTATTGCCGGGTAGCGCGGAAGGTTTTGATGCCTTAATGAACGCATTAATGCCGATGCTTGTTACCTATGCATTGTTCCCAGTACTAGGTGGCGTAGTTGGCTTCTATTTGTCCGATTTCGCTTCAAAGCTAAGTGGCAAAGAGTTAGCGAATTAATCCTTAAATACACAAAAAACACACTCCATGCGGGGTGTGTTTTTTGTGCGCACATCTCGATATAATGATTACGCTTATCGCTACGCATGAGTTAAAAATGATATAATAGTTATTAGAAATATGTATCAAGATTTTAATAATACACCAACCCCTATGTCGACGATTCAGCCTCAGACGACGGATAAACCAGTCACCGAGGAAAAGGCAAAGCGAAAAAAGATTATTAAAATCGCCTCTGTGTTTTTCTTTATTTTTGCCGTAATTATAGTCGTCTGCGTATTACTAAGTTTGGATCCGACGATAGTCTATAGAAAGGGCGATGATTTTAGCAGCATAGACGTCGAACCGGTTACGTCTTACAAGCCTAAGCACGTAACGCCAGGTTTTACTGCTAATGACCTTCTCGGGAGTTGGAGTTGTAGCAACGACAAATCTTTTATATTCACTAGTGATTCTTTCACTTCTTTAAATAAGCTCGATGATGACGAGGTTGGCTATTCGGGTAGCTATTCATATGATCCAGACACTAATCTGATTGCTTTTGATATCGACTCGATTGTCCAAAATGGCGAAGTGAAGCCTATAACGGAAAATGATACGTGGCAAAATAAATATTCGGTTTCAAAGGAAGAAGATAAACTCCTACTTTACACAGACGACGACAACGCGTATGTTTGCGAAAGGAAACTAGATGACTAAGAAGATTAAGATTATATCATTAATAATTATTGCAGTCTCCTGTTTCTTATTTGCGAAACCAGTATCAGCAACAAAGCGCTTGAACTGGCATGACGAATATAAAAGTAAATGGAAAATTATCGACATCAAAAAGGACCAGCTTAGTAAACTGATTAACTTCAAAAATAGCGGCGGTCTAGAAATTGGCGGAACCACAACTAAAAGCAATCATTGGTGCCAAGGCTCTACGATTACGCCGAGACATATAGTTTGGGCTAGTTGGGAAAATAATAATACTGAAGTGCAAATTGTTTTTGCGGACAGGAATCCACCATACCATATCCGGGGTTACGTATCTGGCTATTTCGAGCACGCGCCACTAACTTACAACTGGAAGCGCGACGAGGTAGTTGTTGGCGGAGATGGAAACTGGACATATATTAGCGACAAGACTATGAAGAAAACAAGAACCGTCAAACGGAATAAGAGAGATTTCGCCTACAATAATAAGCATGACGCCTACAATGTGGGGGATAAATTCTATACCGACGATTGGCATACAGTTTCTGGAATAAAGGGCAACTCGTTTAAGCATGGACTAATCCCGCAGCAGCAGGCCTCATATAATGATTATGTTTATAGAATAGCCAACGATTGGGGGTGTGGCGATTGGCCTAAGCATGGTAATATGCACTGGGAAGATCAAGATATTTGCTGGCCAGGCCATGGCGGTACCGCTATAATATTCGCCATCAATATTAAAACTGGCGAACTCGAAAAAACCTTCGTTATAAATACCGATGTCTTGGCCGAGGAGCTCGAAAGTATCTCATTTGACGAAAACGGCGACATGTATTTAGCCTACAATAAGAGCGGTGCGACTTTCTATAAAATATCTCACGAAGTGTTAAATACTACTCCGTCCGAGAGCGGCAGCACGCCATCGGACGACAACAACCCTAATACTGGCGATTCTGGCAATTCTGGCAATTCCGGCGATTCCGGCGATTCCGGCAACGACGCACTGAAACGCTCCAGGGATGCAATGGAGAATCAACCAGATATTAATATAGCCCCAGACAATGAGATCAGATGCACTTCCATCCTCGACCCTTCACTGTGCGAGAGCGATGATGGTTCTGCGATTCAGCAAATTCTTATCTTCATAATTGAAACGATGTCAATTGGTGTTGGCACAATTGGCGCAATTGGCTTTATGCGTTGTGGATATATAATAATGACCGCGCGTGATAACGTCTCAAGCGTCGAAAAGGCGAAAACTCGAATCCTCGAAATAGTTATTGGCATTATCGCCTGGGCGCTTCTCGCATCAACAATATACTTGGTTACGCCACGCACCGAAGTTGTCGATACGGTTCTGGAAACCGTTGAAGTGATCGATTCCTCAAAATAATCATATAGCGCCTCGCTCAAACTATATTTTTATATGTTTATTTCTCACAAGCCACTTATGACTATATTGCTCTAATTATAATATAATTACAAAACCTTCGAGTATTCCTTGTCCTCATAACAAGCGATAGAAATTTCCACTACGTGCGTTAAAATATACTCATGAAGAATATTGTTTTATGCGGTAGCATGAAAGTCAAAGAACGAATACTAGCCATCGCCGAACAGCTCAAACAGGATGGATATAATGTACTACTCCCAAAAGAATGTATCAATAACGAACCAAAAGCAACCGCATCGCGCGCACATATGAAGCGCATTATCGACGAGAGTAATTCAAGCATTCTAATCATAAATGAGCGCAAAAATGGAATCGATAACTATATTGGACCAAATAGTTTTGTCGAGATTGCGTTTGGCTACTATTTTAATAAAAAAGTATTCTTATTAAACGACATTTACGAGCCGTACGGAGACGAATTAAAAGGCTGGGGCGTAATTCCGTTGCATGGCAATCTAGCAAAATTAAATAACTATCAATAAAAAATATCCTCCTAAATGGAGGATATTTTTATGAGTTTATTAATTACTCAGTAACGCCAAGCTCGATGCGCTTGAATTGTTTGACGTTGATATTTTCACCAGTCTTTGCGATGGTTTCCTTAATTAAATCAGCAACCGTTTTCTTGTCGTCGAAGATATATGGCTGATTCATCAAAACACGATCGGCAAAAGCTTTAGAGACTTTGGAAGCAATAATCTGCTCTTTCTTGTTAGCAGGTTCTTTGCCGGTAAGAGTAGCCTCAGCCTCTTTCTTAGCCTCTTTCATTTTGTCCGCAGGAATATCTTCCTCGCTAACCCATTGTGGATTCATGCTGGCAACTTGCATAGCAAGCTTGTGCGCGAGATCCTTAAATTCATCAGTCTTTGCAACGAAAGAAGTTTCGCAGTTAACCTCAATGATAGCACCGATGCGACCACCGTGTACGTAAGATTCAATAATACCTTCACGAGTTTCGCGATCGCCGCGCTTCTCTGCTTTCGTAAGGCCTTTTTTGCGCATTTCGGCAAGAGCTTTGTCGAAATCGCCTTTAGCTTCTACGAGAGCTTTCTTTGCATCGGTCAAACCAACACCAGACAACTCTTTCAACTTCTTGATGAGCTCAATGCTAATGGCTTTTGCTTCACCAGCAACTTCTTTTACGCTTTTTTCTTTTTTCGTAGCCATTTTATTACTCCTTTTAGTTTTTACTTAGTAGCTTTAGCTTTGCCTTCTTTGATAGCGGCAGCAAAGTATCCGAGAATGAGCTTGACGGACTTGATGGCGTCATCGTTGGCTGGAATCGGATAGTCAATACCAGTAGGATCACTGTTCGTATCGACTATTGCAAATACTGGAATGTTAAGACTTTGAGCTTCCTTGATTGCATTCTTATCCTGGATCGTATCGGACACAATAACTGCAACCGGCTGTTCAGTCATATCCTTAATGCCACCGTAACGCTCATTAAGATCATCAATTTCTTCCCGAAAACGTTGAACTTCGAGCTTGTTGTAGCGTTTTTCTAGCTCACCAGAAGCCATACGGCGTTCAAGATCTTTAAGCTTGCGAATTTGTTTGTTGATAGTCTCAACGTTAGTAAGCATACCGCCAACCCAACGAACCGTAACATATGGCATGTCGACCGATTCGGCGATTTCCTTAACGGTGTCTTTCATTTGCTTTTTAGTACCAACGAAAAGAACTTTTTTACCACCAGCGACGCGGCGGCTGATTTCTGGGAGAGCGCTATCGAGGGCGTCTACGGTCTTTTCGAGGTTGATAATATGGGCGCCTTGGCGCTTGCTATGAATGTATGGAGCCATCTTTGGGTGCCAGCGGCTAGTCTTGTGACCAAAATGCGCACCAGCGGCAAGAAGCTCCTTGATATCTGCTTGTACAGGCATTGTACCTTTCTCCTTCACTCGTAACTCATACGAGCTGATTCATTAAAATTTATTACTTGCTTATTTTAACATATCTTTTAGCTCTTGTATAGACCAGATTGCTATAATAACTCCTTATGACGCTTATGTATTTACTATTTAGTGCTTTTATGTTATAATTATATGATACTTTGCTTGACCAGCGGAAGGAGGTGAAAAACGTGGGAAGCAAATTAAAAGTCGCAGCAAGCGTGGTCGGCGTAGCTGTACTGGCAACACTTAGCTATTTCTGCGCCGCAGTGCTTGCCGTCGCATTGCTCTTCGACAACTACGATGGGCACGATTGGCGCCCGTAGCAATTCGCACTTTTAACTAAAAAGCCGCCTCACCCAAGTTGGAAAGAGACGGCTTATTTTTATTACTTTATTCCTGATAGGCTTCTAGCGTGACATTGACGACTTGTTCTTTGCCGTCGCGCAAGATGGTAACTTGGATAGTGTCGCCTACCTTATATTCGCCAACTAGCGTCGATACTGAGCCGGCATGACCAACTTCGATATTGCCGATTTTTGTAA
The DNA here is from genome assembly GCA_947304395.1 of uncultured Candidatus Saccharibacteria bacterium. Lineage (GTDB taxonomy): Bacteria > Patescibacteriota > Saccharimonadia > Saccharimonadales > Saccharimonadaceae > UBA2834. The sequence continues at coordinate 113,084 of CAMZBA010000003.1, read as the reverse complement.
TTATGTCTTTATCTTTTATTCCTGCTTTGTCGGCTGGACCATTCGGAAGAACCGACGAACCATTCTTTGAAGAATTATACACATACGCACCCTGCTTGACCGAGAGGTTGTATTCTTTAGCGACGTCTGGAGTGATGACTAAATAACTTAGCCCCATATATGCACGCTCTGCCTTTCCGTCATCCATGATGCGCTTGAGCATACCTTTTACGGCGGATATCGGAATCGCGAAACCGAGTCCTTCGGCAGAAGTCGAGGTGGCTGTATTGATTCCAATCACATCGCCAGCAGCATTAACTAAGGGGCCGCCGGAGTTGCCCGGGTTAATCGCCGCGTCGGTCTGAAGCATGTCTGACAAATATTCAACGTTACTACCATTTGAATCGCCGGCCTCAATCGAGCGCCCCATGCCACCAATTATGCCTTGAGTTACAGAGTTTTGATACGCGCCAAGCGCGTTGCCAATAGCCAGAACCGGTTGACCAACGGCTATCGTCTTTGAATCGCCCAGTTTCACGACTGGAAGGTCTTTGGCGTTATTAATCTTGAGATAGGCAACATCGTTAAGTGGGTCGAGACCTAATAATTCGACGTCACTATAAGTATCACCATCATCGGTGATGACTTTGATATTTCTTGCACCCTTTACGACATGCTTATTTGTTATTACGTACCCATCGGAGCTCACAATCATACCAGTACCAGCGGACTGCGATGTACCGCCGAATCCGTAGTAGCTTGAAGCACTATAACTCTCGCTAACGATTGAGACTACAGCTGGGGTTACTTTGCTGACGATATTAGCAATAGATGTTTCTTCAAACTCTACCGAATTGCCAGTATAGTATCCGTCCGAATTAGTAGCTACGGTAGTAGCAGCTGGAGTTGTTAGTACTTTATAAAAGGCAAAGCCACCCAATCCGCACCCCACCATTGCGATGAGCACCGCAAAAATTGCTAACCCAAGCGCCGCACCACCACCGCGCTGACGTGGCGGCCTATCAATAACTGGTGTTTCTGGGTTCTTATTCAAACTGGGCGAGCTAGGGCGATAATTACGCCAATCGTCTTGCTTTCGTTCCGTAGTTTCGGTGTTTTTAAGGCTTTCTGAATTCCCACTGTCCATAATTCTCCTTTCCTTAAATATTAAAATTGGGCACTGAATAGAAAAATACCATCAGAATCATAATTAAAGCTGAAAAAATTGCTGGCGCCAATATGTCGTCGGCGCGAATTTTGCCGTCATGACGAATTGCGGATTTGTAACCATGCGCAAAGACGAAGAGCATAATTCCAGATACAATTGGAAATTGCGGAATAGCAAAGCTAGAAAGAAAACCTGTCGTAGTGGCGCGACCGAGCTGATAAGCAATCGTCCAATGATAAAAAATCCAATACAATTCCGACATCATCATACCGAAAATAAAAGTAGTTAGGACAAAATCATGATCATCACTCTGGATAAGAACGTGCCGCGTAGCGCCATAGCCGATAATAAAGCTAACTATAACGCCAACAAGAGGATCTATCTGCGCGGTAACCAGAGATAATGCAAAAGCGCCAAAGAAGGTCGCAAATAGCGCCTGAATTTCCGTAGCGAGGCCAGAGCTTAGTGGCTTAATGGCTACTAGCCATGTTGCATAAATGATAGTAAGAATTATTTGCCAAAAGTTAACAGAGCCTCCTGCTGGATTAGCTAAATAAACCAACAGGGCAAGACTGATGCCGACCGTAAAATCAACAAGATTTGCTTTTAGATTTAGCCACCAGTAGCGAGGACGCACAGCTACTACGCGCCATTTGGACAACAAGACCAGGATAATTGCAAAAACCCAATTTGCACTCACCACGGTCAATGCCGTCGAGACAACTGCAAGGCCAATACTGAGCATAACGTGTGTCGCCGTACTAAGTGCGTTGCGACCGCGTCTTAACATGACGTAATCTGCCATAACTCTAATAATTTTAGCACGTGTCGGCGTTTTCCGCCACTTATGCTAAAATAATCTTTATGGAACAAAAACCCACATTTGGACAAAAATACCCCGCACTAAAAGATATTCTGAGTTTTCTGCTATTTGTAGGCGCGGTAGCTTTGGGTACTTTTATCTTGAACAGTTTCATCTTTCGCAGCTATAACGTGATTGGTGGCAGTATGGAAAATACCTTACAGTCTGGCGACCGCGTAATTGTAAACCGAATTCCAGTTAGTCTAGCTCACCTCAATGAGCAAGAGTATATACCAGAACGTGGGCAAATAATCGTATTTGCCAATGGCGGCAATTCTTCCATTACAAATTGCGAACCCCTAGACGGTGTAGTGGATCAATATATCATCAAGCGTGTCATTGCCTTTCCGGGCGAGCGTGTCACGCTTCAAAATAGCGTCTTGACCGTCTACAACGACGAGCATCCAGAAGGCTTTAATCCAGACGAAGATACGCGCAAATCCGACACAGACGGTCCTAAAAAAATAATATCTGGCTCGGTTAATATAATCGTACCCGAAGGCGAGCTGTTCGTATCGGGAGATAATCGCGAAGGTTCAAATTCGTACGACTCTCGCAACGGCCTAGGCACAATACCGTTCTGTCGAGTGATTGGTCCAGTTTCTACCAGAATCTTTCCTTTTACGGGAGTTCGTTTCTTCTGATTTTTACTCTTCAAGCAAAGGGCGCTCTACGATAACTGGGTCCACGCTGGCTTCGCCTGTTGTAATCTTTACAACATCTTTATCAATGAGTGAGAGTGATTTATATGCTGTATTGTAGTGATTTACGGTCGTACCCAGTGATGAGCCAAGTTTGTTCATGTAGGCATCGAAAGCCGTGATATGTTGCCCGAGTTTAGCTACGCGCGCTTGGATTTCGGCAGTGTCTTTTTCTATCTCAAGGCTGCGAAGCCCTTGTAAAATTGTCTGCAAGTAGGCCATAAAGCTAGTCGGGCTAACGATGATTACTTTTTTGTCGCGATATGCATACTCTATTAGATCACGCTCGGTTCCAGTAGTCCCAACTTTATTAATGAGCAAATCATAGTAAAGACTTTCGGATGGAATAAACATGAAGGCGAATTCCATAGTTTTTTCGTGCGGACGGATATACTTTGAAGTTTCATCGATGCGCCCTTTTAGGTCGTCGCGGACCTTTTTCGCGAAAGCCGCGCGCTCCGCTTTATCCTTTGCCGCTACCATACGGTTGTAATTTTCGAGCGAAAACTTTGAATCAATTGGAAGAATTTTGCCCTTGTCGAGAAACACAACCGCATCGACAATTTCACCATCTTTAAATTTGTATTGAAGACTATAGGAACCCACCGGCAAAACATTACCGAGTACAGTATCGAGATAGTATTCGCCAAAAACGCCACGTTGCTTGGGGTTTTGCAGTACGGACTGCAACGTCTTGAGCTCGTCGGCGACCGATTCGACATGCTTGTTCGTCTCATTAATCGTGGCGAGTCTGGCAGATATTTCCGCAATAGCACGCTTGCTGTCGCGCATCTGGCGTCCAGATTCAGTCAGCTGATGCGAAACCGATTCTTGAATGCGCGAGTTATTAAAGTCTATTTTGCGATTAACCGCTTCGTTCATTTGGTCGATTTTATCTTGCGTGCGTTTGTTTTCGCGATCGATTTTTTCGTCAAGACCACGCGAGAGGCGGCCGATTTGGAGGGACATTACGATGGTTGTTGTAAGAAATACAACAACGAGAATAACAATGGCAATGACTAAACTAATATCCATAAGGATTATTATACTATATTTACTGGTACCAATCTGAACGCGGGAGCGGGTTCGAGAGCGTTTAGCATTCTAGCATGAGAAAACCCCCGGCCTACGCTAATGCGCAATAGTCGGGGGCTTATAGTGAGGGGAGAAACGGACGGGGGCGGTTACTGAATGATCGACCCAGGCTGGTAACGGATCAGCTTTTCGACCCAGTACCTAGTCAGCGCGCCTCGCCCCCTGTTGAAGACTACGGCGCGAACTTCAGCGTCACTGCGCCCGACGGTTTTCGCGTTAAACAGGACGAACCTGCCAGCGCATCCTTTTGCCACAGAGACGCCGATTGCGTACGGACTTTCTCCATCGTCGGGATGGATTATAGCGACACAAATCCCGTCGATCTCTTTTGCTTTTTCGATGGCTTCGGCCATGGAATTGGGGACGTTTTCGGGATACTCGTATCCCATCCTCCAATATTTGGGATAGATGCAAAACTCAACAGGCTCGAAGCCGTCAAAATCAGCTATTTTCTTCATTTCGACCATCATATTTTATCTCCTTGTTAAACAGTCGATCCGGGGCGATATTCAAACCTCTGATCGTACCGGTATCTGGTCAGAGCTCCGCGTCCTGTGTTATAGGTTATGGCCCTAATACCAGTTTTAGTATATACGGGCGCAGCATTAAAGAGCCTGAGGTGGCCACCATCCCCTATGACGTATTCGCCAAGTTCATCGGTGACGACGATAATACATATGTCGTCGACCGTAGCAGCTTTCTCCTGCGCCATCAGCAGCAGGGCTTCGGACGGGTATCCCTCGACATCCCGATATCCCCAGCTAGACGGAGATACGCAGAATTCGTCGGGGTCGTATCCTTTCAGGTCTTTGATTCTAATAGCTCTGAGGGTAGCTTTTTTTAGCGACATGTTTCTCCTTTGATTAGTGCTCTTAAAGAATTAAAGGGCTTTTCCCTACACTAATGCATGCTTCATGGGCAGCATTCCGACAATAATCTTTACTATCGGGACGCTGCTCACGAAAACATGGCGAAACAACCGTTTTCTCCCTACTTGATAATGCACTATTAAGCTAAAGCTTAATTATTGAACTGTATTATAGCACATGCGTCCTATTTTGTCAAGTATAGCGTGCTTTCTGCGGACAAAAATACCTCCGGGGTATGCGGAGGTATTTTCCTTGATAGTCGTTAGATTATTTGTCTACAACTTCACCCTCGACAGTATCGCCGTCTTTTTTATCGTCGTCAGACTTCTTATCGTCTTCGGAGGCTTGCTGATACATCTTTGCGCCAATTGGCATGATGGCGTCATTGAGAGCTTTCGTAGCCTCTTCGAGTTTATCTTTGTCATCGGCATTCTTCTCGAGAGCTTCTTTAGCCTCAGATACAGCTTTCTTAATAGTCTCCTTGTCTTCGTCGGAGATTTTATCTTTATACTCGTCTGGCATCTTTTCGGCTTGGTAGATAGTATTCTCAAGGTGGTTCTTGGCTTCGATAGCCTCTTTCTTTTTCTTATCATCGGCGGCATGAGCTTCGGCATCACGTTGGGCTTTTTCGATATCTTCCTTGCTCATGTTGCCAGAGTTCTGAATAGTAATACTCTGCTCTTTGCCAGTGCCTTTATCTTTTGCCGTAACATTCAAGATACCATTCGCATCGAGATTGAAGGTTACTTCAATCTGCGGAATGCCACGTGGGGCTGGAGCAATACCGTCCAAGATGAAGCGGCCAAGTGACTTGTTGTCGTTGGCGAATTCGCGTTCACCCTGAAGGACATTAATCTCCACCTGTGGCTGATTATCTGATGCAGTGCTAAAGACCTGCGATGCGCTAGTCGGAATGGTCGTGTTGCGATCAATCAATGGAGTACGAACGCCACCCATAGTCTCAATGCCGAGAGTGAGCGGAGTGACATCGAGCAATAGCACGTCTTTAACGTCGCCAGCAAGAACACCGCCTTGAATAGCTGCACCAACTGCAACAACCTCATCTGGGTTAACGCCCTGCATTGGGTCTTTGCCGAAGAGCTTTTTGGCGCGCTCGACGACAGCTGGCATACGGGTCATACCGCCTACCATAACAACGTCGGCAATGTCGCTAGTCTTCAGATTGGCATCGGCAAGGGCTTTCTTGACTGGGCCATCAAGACGATCGAGAAGTGGCGCAACGAGCTCTTCGAGCTTGGCGCGAGTTAATGTTAATTCGAGATGTTTTGGACCATCCGCATCGGCTGTAATATATGGAAGGTTAATATCGGTTTCAGTAGCGCTGGAAAGCTCTTTCTTAGCCTTCTCGGCCTCATCTTTAATGCGCTGCATGGCTGCCGCATCTTTGCGAAGATCAATGCTATTCTCCTTCTCGAACTCAGAAAGGATATAGTCAACAATCTTGTTATCAAAGTCTTCACCGCCGAGGTGAGTATCACCATTGGTAGCCTTTACTTCGAGAACGCCATCGCCAAGTTCAAGAACGGAAACATCGAAAGTGCCACCGCCAAGGTCGAAAACAACAATCTTTTCGTCCGCTTTTTTGTCGATACCGTACGCTAAGGCGGCAGCGGTTGGCTCTGGGACAATACGTTTCACTTCGAGGCCGGCAATTTTGCCAGCGTCTTTGGTTGCCTGACGCTGAGAATCATCAAAGTAGGCCGGAACGGTAATGACGGCTTCGGTGACCTTTTCGCCCAAGAAAGCCTCTGCATCAGCCTTAATCTTTGAAAGAATCATGGCGGAGATTTCTTCTGGAGTCATTTCCTTGTCGCCAAGCTTGACCGCCACGCCAGCGCCCTTACTGACAATCTTGTATGGAAGGATGCCAATATCGTCTTTAACTTCTTTATCGCTGAACTTGCGACCGATTAGGCGCTTAATGCCATAAATGGTGTTTTCTGGGTTAGTCACGCGCTGACGTTGCGCGACCTTACCGACTAGACGGTCACCTTTCTTCGTGACGGCAACTACAGATGGCGTAGTGCGATCACCTTCACTATTCGTAATAACCTCTGGTTTGCCGGCTACCATATAGGCAAATGCCGAGTTGGTCGTACCGAGGTCGATACCGATAATTTTACTCATTTGGATTTTATCCTCCTTGAATTATAAACGAAATTATGTTTTAGCACTCGCACCCAGTGAGTGCTAATTTGTAATCATTGTAGCGCGTTAGCACTCTAGTGTCAAGTCTGCTAAACAGGGGTGAGACTTAAAAAATTATAATTCTTCGAGATATTCTACGAAGTTTGGAATGGTGAGTAGATACCCGCCTAGCCCAGCACCAACCGTAGCGCAAATCAAATCAAACATCGTATCGTCGACGCCGATCGAAATTAGCTGTTGCATACTCTGCCCCAAAAGCTTATCGCAGCCAAACTCGAAGAATTCCCAAAGAACGGCGATTGCTATCGAGAAGAACATGATAAACATTGCCTTGAAAAGCTTAGGACTTTTATTCACCTTGAAGTAAACGAGAGCATAATGTCCGACTAGCGCAGAAAAGACTCCCGAACAAAAATGTACTGTTTTGTCGAAATACGGGACAGTCTTGTACAAATCCATACATATGCCCATGTCTAATGCTACGAAGATAAAAGCATAATATAGAAGCTCTATCCGAAAGGCGAATTTACACTTGAACACTTTCTTGACTATATTTGGTATAAACGGCAAGACGAGACCCGCCAAGAAGCCGCCATATTTACTATAGCCAGGGTCAACAAGACAGCGGATGCCAGTAAGAATCGCATAGACAAGCAGACAAAGCTTAATGGCAATTAAAAAACCACGACGAAGTTTCTTCATTTATGCACATATTTTAGCATATTTACTGGCGTGTTAAGATAAGTATATATGCTTACTTCTGCTAGCCTGCAGCTGATTGCTATTGTTACTATGTTTATTGACCACTTGGGTGTGTATATTTTTCATAGCCCAATTTGGATGCGCGCGATTGGCCGTCTCGCAATGCCGTTATATTGTTTTATGCTATCGGAAGGTTTTTTACATACCAAAGGTAAACAACGAACTCGCTATTTTGGTAGGTTGCTGGCTTTTGCTTTTATCTCACAATTGCCTTTCGATTTGGCCCACTATGCCGCATCAGGTGGGCAGCTATCGGGACTACCACTTCATCTATCCGCTGGGTTGATGGAATACAAGTTATATCTTAATGTAATTTTCACCCTACTCTTCGGTTTCATAGCCATGTCGGCTATAGAATATGGTGGCTGGACGGCGATTTATCTGTCAATCTTATTGCTCTTCGCAGAAATACTAGGTATGGATTATGGGGTATATGGAGTATTGTTGGTAATAAACTTCTACTTGTGTTCGAGATTCTTGAAGGGCGAAAAATTGAAGATTTGGCGGATGTTTGGCTATATGTTTAGCTTATTTATACCTATGACCCTCATGGTCATAATCGAGAATAAACCAATGCAATTATTCTCGCTGCTCGCAATTTTTCCAATCTTAATGTATGGTGGCAAGTTGGGACATCGTTTGCCGAAATGGTTTGGCTATATTTTCTATCCAGCGCATTTGATGGCGATCGCCATAATATGCTTTTTACTTCCGATGTAAGATGGCTAAACTTGCACGCAGGCTAAAGTCGTATTCCTCTGGATGATTGTCGAGAAATTCGCCTACGGCTTTGGTTACGCCCGGTAATTCCGCATTACGATAATCATGAACTACAATAACCCCACCGCTCGCCATGCGCGGTGCAACTTTTTCAAAACTAGTTTTAATTGACCGATAGAAGTCTCCGTCAAGTAATGCGAATGAAATTTGACTAGGCAAATCAGAATCGTTGAGCTGGTCGAACCACTTTTTCACAATGACTGGGTCGGAGAGGCTTAACTTTTTGAATTTGTGCGCAACAGTTTCCGGCGACACTTTTAATTCGCCGGCCTTAAAACGCCAGCCGGCCGCAGATTGGTCTTCGGGAGTTTTTTCGGGTAATCCTTCAAAGGAATCATAAAGATAGAGCCATTTATCTGGCGTATTTTTTAAGGCCTCCGCTAGCAAAACTGATGTGTCGCCAGCATAGCAGCCGAATTCTACAACATCACCAGGGACGACCGTAGTCTCATCTAGTTCCTGCAGAATAATATCGGTTTCTCGGTTTGGGATTTGAAGGTCTTTCATACTAGTTAATAAAGTGAATATCTTTCATGAGCTTGCCGAAGGCTTCCCGAAACTCTTCGACCGTACCAGAGTTATCGACGTAATAGTCGGCGATAGCGATTGGTCCGCCTTTTTCAAGATTTTCAATCTCGGCGCGGTCACGCTCGGCAACAGCCTGCGCGTCGAATGGGCGATCTGGGCGCTCGGCAATGCGCTTGCGACGTAGAGCTTTTGGCGTAACGATAGCGATGACCGTCATTTCGGTTGGCCATTCTTTGCGTAGAATCTTATATTCCGTCCAGCTATAAAGACCGTCGAGCACGATATGCTTTTGACCGGCCTCAATCAGTTTTTTAGCCTCCCGAATAGCTCGCAAAACTACGAAATCCTTGCCTTCTTTCTGGCGGATCTCCTCGCGGAATTTTTTCTCGCTCTCGCCATCTTCCGTACGTGGGATACCCGCCTCCTCCATGGCCTTATAGATAATTCCACCAAAGTAGACTTTTGGAATGCCACGCTCGGTTAAATACTCGATCGCCGTTGATTTACCGCTACCGCACATCCCGACTACGGCAACAATCTTGATATCTTTGCTATCTTTGTCCATATTAAAATTATACTACACCGATATTTGCGCTCCCTATTGCGCGGTTTTGTCGTGTACTTTTGTAAAGTTTGACGCCGTGTCCGAATATTTAAGACTTAAAACGGCCGAAGATGATAGATTGAAGGTTACAAAAAAAGAAGCATCATCTCTGATGGTAAATCGTTTTTTGGGTCCGAATTTTCTGGACATTACCGTATTATTCAAATAAGGCTAAATAGCACCGAGAACGCGCGACCAAAGCTCGTCGACGACAGATTTATTCATATTGCCAACAGCAGCAAGACCAGAAATGCCAGATTGCATAAACTCACGGGCGAGGCTAACAATTGTACCCTTGTCGATAGCGTCAATCATTTTTGGGGCCTCGCTAAGCGGTTCATAAGTATTAGTAGTGATATATTCACGCATATAATAGCTGCTAATCTGGTCGGCAGTCTGAGCAAGCATCTGATGGCGACCAAGGGCATAGGTTTTGGCGGCATTGATATCCTCTTCGCTAATGTCGCCATTAATAACTCGCGCTAATTCTATAGCAATCAAATCAAACAGCTCCGCGGCATTCTCGTGATTTACTTCGCCGTCAAAGTCCCAAGTGCTACTCCACTTATCGCTTTCAGTATTCGAGCCGATGCCATAGACAATGCCACGTTTGCGAGCGGCGCCAAATATCTTACTACTCATGGTGCCGTTTAGGATATGATTGAGACAACTCATAGCGTATTGCTCTTTTGGCTCGAGCGGACGCTGAATGATGAAAGAAAAGCCAAAACACACATTGGCGGCATCCTTGCGGCGAATTAATACTGGACTCGTTCCGACAAACGCGCTAATTGGCACTTCAAACTTTTCGCCAGGCTTTAAATCCCAGGTCTCGAGCATATTAATAATCTTGCGCTTGCGGCCACGCAGGCTACCACAAATAATAAATTGCATATTTGAAGCAGTATGTGTGCGGCGATGGTGTTCGCGCACATCCTTGAGCTCAATATTGTTAATAGTCTTTAGGCGTTCGGAATAAGTCAGCACTTGTTCGCCAAGAGCCTGCTGTAATTTTGGCCAGATTAGACGAGCGTAGTCATTCTGATATCCTGTCAGCTCAGAGCGTACATTTCCTTTTTCACTATTGAGCTCTTCCTCATTAAATTTAGGCTTAGCGATTGCTAATTCTTGCAAACGTAAGATGCGATCCCATTCAAAATCTGCACATTCCGCCTCATAGGCGATGAAATTGTCCGAAGTCCAGGCATTATGATATGCGCCATTCTTCGTAAACTCGGATTCATAAGCCTGCTCGTCTTTAAATTCAGCATTGCGACCAAAAGCCATATGCTCCATCAGGTGAGCTACTTCGTAAATATCCTGTCTCTTTACGAATTTATTGCCAGCGCGAAAAATAACCTTCAGATTAATCACCTCTGAACTAGGGGCATCTATAAGTAGACCGCGTGCGCCATTTTTCAGACGCACTTCTTCGATAGAGTGTTTCATACGTTTCTTTAGTAGTAACTGCTTATGCTTGACTTTCACGCAATAACATGATAATATAATAGTATCGCTGAGAACGCGGCCTGACTTGGTCGCGTTCTTTTTTGCATTTTAGTTAACGACGGCCTTTTTTCTTATTCTGGCGAGATTTCTTCTTGCTCTTTCGCGCTTGATTACGCTTCGCATTACGATTTGTATTCTTTCCAGTAGTAGTCGCGCGACGTTCGGCAGGCTTGCTGACACCATGTTCATCCTTCGTGAATTCGTCGTCGAGATTCTTTTCGCCGGCGGAGATCTCATTTACGCCCTTTTCCGTAGCGGAATCGGCCATCTTGGTGAGCTCGGTTTCATATTTATCGTCGGAAACTTCGGCGACATCTTGCGGCCTGATTGAGAGGAGAATATGCATTACCTCTTCACGCAAAGCGCGTTGGAGACCGTCAAAGAGCTTCTGGGATTCCGAGCGATATTCTACGAGCGGGTCACGTTGACCAACGGAACGCCAGTGAATGCCCTCGCGGAGATGCTGCATATTTTCTAGATGTTGCATCCAGAGGGTATCGAGGACATTGAGGTAGACCTCGCGCTCAATTTTGTGCATGGTTTCTTCGCCAAACTCAAGCTCTTTATCGTGATACATTTCTTCAACTGCCGCTAGAGCTAGACGATTGCGGTCTTTCTCTTTGCGCATGAGGCCAATAGTATCAATCAAGTCATCGTCTAGATCAAAGACGCGTTTGAAGTTTTCGGCAAACTTCTTGTTTACGCGAGAGCTAAATTGGACCAATTCGGCAATTTCTTCTTTATAGAGGCGCGTAATCTCTGGATGGATATTATCACCATCGAGAATCTTGCGGCGCATCGTGTAGACCACTTTGCGGTGACGGTTAATGACGTTATCGTACTGAACAACGTTTTTGCGTGAGTCGAAATTGAAACCTTCTACGCGCTTCTGGGCTTGCTCGAGCGTCTTGCTGATAGTACGGTTGCGAATCGGCATGTCATCATCAATACCAAGACGCTGCATAAGCATAGCGATGCGATCACCCTGGAAGATGCGCATAAGGTCATCCTCGCAAGAAACGAAGAACTGCGTAGTGCCAGGATCGCCCTGACGACCACCACGACCACGGAGCTGATTATCGACGCGGCGGGAATCGTGACGAGCGGTACCAATCACAACAAGGCCGCCAAGATCGGCGACGCCTGGAGCAAGCTTAATATCCGTACCGCGACCAGCCATGTTCGTCGCAAGAGTGACGGCACCTTTTTCGCCAGCCTTAGCAATAATCGCCGCCTCACGCTCATTATTCTTAGCGTTTAAAATCTCAAACGGAATGCCTTGTTGCTCAAGATATGAGGCGATCATTTCGTTGTTTTCGATAGAATCGGAGCCAATTAGTACTGGTTGACCTTTTTCATGGTACTCTTTGACCTCATTCGCAATTGCCTTTAATTTGGCGGCCGTAGTGCGATAGATAAGGTCATCTTTATCGACACGAATGATAGGCTTATTCGGCGGAATCTGAATAACGTCAAGTGCATAGATTTGCTGAAACTCTTCGGCCTCAGTGAAGGCGGTACCAGTCATACCAGAAAGTTTACGATAGAGGCGGAAGAAGTTTTGGAAGGAGATTGTGGCAAGAGTAGTAGATTCTTGGCGAACAAGTACACCTTCTTTTGCCTCGATAGCCTGGTGGAGACCTTCGTTGTAGCGACGACCCTGCATGAGACGGCCAGTATGCTCGTCAACAATGATAACTTCGCCAGAGTTGGTTACAACATAATCTTTATCGCGATGGAAAAGAGTCTCAGCACGAAGAGCTTGCTCGAGATGGTAAACGATGCGCGTATTATCGGTCGAATAGAGAGTATCAATGCCAAGAATCTTCTGAACTTTTTCAACACCTTCATCGGTTAGAGCAACCGTACGACGCTTTTCGTCCACGACGTAATCTTCACTAGCAAGCTGTGCGCAAACTTTGGCAAACTGATAGTAACTCTCTGGGTTATCTGCGGCTGGCGCAGAAATAATCAACGGCGTGCGCGCCTCATCGATCAAGATGGAGTCTACCTCATCGACGATAGCGAAGTTAAGTTCGCGTTGACGGAGATAGTTTGCGTCTTTGACCATGTTATCGCGAAGATAATCGAAGCCGAATTCATTGTTCGTGCCGTAGGTAATATCACAGTTATAAGCCTCTTTGCGCGTACATGGTTTGAGGTGACGCATGCGCTCGTCGTCGTGCTCCTCATTAGTGTAATCTGGGTCATAGCAGAAGCTAGCTTCGTTAATAATTACACCGACGGAAAGGCCAAGCCAATTATAGAGCTCACCCATCCAGCCAGCATCGCGCTGAGCGAGATAGTCGTTTACGGTGACGACATGTACGCCGCGGCCAGTTAAAGCATTAAGATAGGCCGGAAGAGTTGCCACGAGAGTTTTGCCTTCACCAGTTTTCATCTCGGCAACATTGCCTTCGTGTAGAACAATACCACCAATGAGCTGCACGTCAAACGGGCGCAACTTTAGGACGCGATCGCTAGCTTCGCGAACTAGAGCGAAAGCATTTGGCAAAATAGCGTCAAGAGCTTTGGCGTCGTCCTGAACAGGCTTTGCCTTGGCCTTCTTCGCGCTTTTCTTGCTTCCCTTTTTACCTTTTTTAGCCTTGAGTTTTTCTAGCGCAAGCTTGGCTTGCTCTTGCTTTGTGAGTTTTGCGAGGCGTTTTTTGAGTTTTTCGGTTTGCTCCTTAAGCTCGTCATCGGACATTTCGGAGTATTTTGCGCCAAGTTTATTAATTTCCTCGACACGACGACTTAAACGACGGAGAGTGCGTTTTTGGGCATCCCCAAAAATATGTTGCAAAAATTTAGTCGTACCAGATTTGTCGGCAAGTTTATCGGTCGGTTTCTTCTCTTTTGGAGCTTTTTTGGCTTTTTTAGTTTTTTTGATTTTTTCGGTAATTACGGCCTCTTCGGCATCGATATCCACCCTTTTCTGCTTCTCTTCTGACCTCTTCTCTTTCATCGTTCCAGTATATCACGCAGCTTACTTCTTCAAGAAGCGCTTGAGAAATCCTTTCTTATCGTAATTAGTTTTCTCGGTTTTAAAGCGACGAATCTGGCCAGTTAGCTTTGCTTCCAGAATGTCAACGCCGGCAAATACATTTGATGCTTCATCCTTAGCGTTGAGAACTTTGCCGCCCGGAATATCTAATGTAGCAGAAATCTCATACTTATTGCCGTGGTCGCGATTAACTTGAGTGACCACAACTTTTGCAACCAAATCTTTGCGGTTTTGGCGCGGAAGATAACGATCGAGCTTACCAATACGTTTCTGAACGTATTTCTGCAGGCTCTCTTCGACGTCATAATTTGAGCCACTTATGTCAATATTTTCGATCATTTTATAAGATCTCCTTTCCATTCAAATATTTACGCAGAACTTCAGGAACACGAATGGTCATGTCCTCGTTCTGGTTATTTTCGATGACAGCAATCATGATGCGGCCTAGCGCAAAGGCGGTAGCGTCATTGGTATGAACCAACTCTACTTCGCCATCCTCACGACGAACGCGCGTATTGAGGCGGCGCGATTGATAATCAGTCATATAGTCCGCCGTATGCGTTTCGCGATACTTGTTTTGGCCTGGAAGCCATACTTCCATATCGATACCACGAGCGTCGGGCTTACCAATATCGTAAGTACATTTGCGGATTACGCGATAAGGAAGCATCAGCTGTTCGAGCAACCAACGCTGAATAGCAACAAAAAGTTCATGCTCCTTGCGACTAGTTTCCTTTGTCGAGAAGCTCTCCATCTCCAATTTATCGAATTGGTGCATACGAATGATGCCTTCCATGTCTTTGCCATAGGTGCCAGCCTCTTGACGGAAAGAAGTCGCGTAGCCTAAGTAGCGCACTGGAAGCTCCGCTTCGCTAAAGATTTCGCCAGCATGCATGCTTCCTAGAACATGTTCGGCGCTCCCTTGGAGCCATAGTTCTTCTCCCTCAATTTTGTAGCGATCTTCGCTCGGCTCAAGACGATCCATAGCATCATACATCTCGGTGCGAAGCATAAGTGGTGGAAGCACGAGCGTAAATGGCTTAGTAGATACACCGTCGAGGCCGTTCTTTTCGATTATTTCTTTAATAACACGCTCGTCGGACAAGCTATCCATAACAAAGTTGACAATTGCCATCTGTAGCTTGACCATTTCGCCTTTTATATAAGCGAAGCGAGCGCCAGTAACTTTAGAGGCGCGCTCTTTATCAATCCAGTCGCGCTCTTGGCCAATCTCATAGTGGTTCTTTGGCGTGAAGTTAAAATCGCGCGGTTTGCCAACAACTTCAGCAACTTGGTTTTCATCTTCAGATAAACCAATCGGGACATCGTCCTCTGGGACATTCGGTACAGTCTTAAGTTTTGAGACATACTCTTTCTCGACTTCAGAAAGCTTAGGTTCGAGCTCGGAAAGCTCCTTCTTTAGCTTTTTGCCCTGCTCAATTAGAGCCTTGTCGGGCTTACCGTTTTTCATCTTCGCAGAGATTTGATTGCGTTCTTGGCGCAAGTTGTCGATTTTCTGCGATAGACTCTTGCGCTCGTCATCGAGGTCGAGAATCTCAGCAAGATCAATTTCGTATCCCTTGTTCTTGATTGCATCCTCTACCTTTTGGCGATTCGCACGGATGTAATTAATATCTAACATATAACTCTATCATAACATCTTATCCCTGTTGTGACTAGTAAAGAATGCGGTAAAATAAAGGTATGGATAAGAAACTTAGAGATTACAAAAAAGAGATAGAAAAAGCAAGCAAGAATCCCAGTGCGGAACTGATTGAATATCACAAAACAATGACGGCGCAGTTTCAGCATGAACGTTTTATCCATCTAATCGTGACGATGTTTTTTGCGTTGTATATGTTTTTATCTTTTGCGATGTTTTTATTTACGGCTATATATCTAACTGGTAGCTACGGCGCAATTATTTCGTCTTGCCTCGGCGTCGTAACATTAATTCTGGTTATTGTTACCTTATTCTATATACGACACTATTACCAATTAGAGAATGGCACCCAAAAATTAGAAGAAATTACAAAGAAGTTATATAAATTATAAAAACTATTTCTTGTTCGTATACAGTATCTTGCCATCTAGACTAAACACATATACGATGCGTTTATTGACGTCGTAATCTTCGTTATAGGTAACCATAAGGCAAGTATCCGCAAGTACATATTTATAATATACGGGAGGGAGTTTAATTATAGTCTTATCCTTATACGTTAATAATCGGTCTTGCAAAAAACCCACTATCCTATAGTTCTCGTCTATTGTTCCACTATTTAGTTGCTCTAGAGGGTATGCCGAAACTTTAATTGATGTTTTTGCCTTGTCTTTATGCGCGGTTGCAGAGTAAAAGGATATCTTATCTTTTTCCTTTTTCGACAGAAGCATCACGTCACCAGAAAAGCCGTAGCGTTTAAAGCCAAAGGCGGTATAGTAACGCTCACCTTCTATCTCATTACACTCATCGTCTATTAGCGCCATGCTATTATCCTCTCTAGATATAGTAAGAGAATAGACGTCAACTGCACTAATTCCGTTTCCGTAAGTGACTAAAGAAAGATCGTTTCTGTAGCCTCGGTCTCCTGCTGTTAGCCACTCGACATCGACTTTTCTCGTTCCATCGGAATTAGAGCTAACCTTGGGAGTATTGACACTATAGCCATCTTTGAGTGTGCATACTTTATTTCCATTACGATCATAAAAAGACAAGTCTACAGACGCCCTATCGTCACCGGTTGGCCCCAAAGTTAACCTCTGCACCGTATATCTACCAGCAAAATTATTTAAGACTGCATATTTTACTACACCGTTTGCGTCGTTACGAGACTTAAAACTAGTTTTCTTTTTGCCGTCAGCATAGAGCGCGTAATTGCCGCCGTTTTCTTTTATGATATAGTTACCAGAAGTCAGAGGATATATATTTGAACCAGTAGCTAGCGACTCTAGACTTATTAAATAATCCGTTAATTTTCCCTGATTATCAATAAAATGTTGATATTGCTCAACGGACCTTATGTCGCCGCCGCCAAGAGGCATAACGCGCTCATTCTCAAATAAACACGCAAGATATCCGCCCTCACCACCGCCATAACTAGTCTCGTAGATTATATTGGTGCACCTACTATTGTCATATTCATTCAAGCTGCCATTGATAATGGCTGCATTTTGGCGCTCGTCATGCAAAACATCATACAAAATCCCATATTTCGAATCGTTCCTATCAGATCTATTAACCTTTCCGGGTTTCGTCGATAAGACTATTACCGATCTATCTTTGGACGAATCGATAACGAGGTATTTCTTTGCGACATTCCGTTCGATGTGTTGTATCTCCTTACCTGCATCATCGTAAATATAGATTCCACCGCTATAAACGACCGCCGTGGTGCTTTCGGTATTAATTAAATTTGTACTAGATATTGTAGGCTTATCGTCGCTTTCAAATCCGGCAAGTCTTTCTCCCCTAGGGCTATAGATGGAGTATTTTTTGTTGCCCTCTGGAAAAATTGTCAAAGCGGCACGCGTTGACACTTCTATCTCGCCATAATCTTTAAATTCATCTCTATATTCCCTGATGACACGCCCCTGCCCGTCAATCAGCACATTATGATTATCTTTAGTAGCACCATAAAGACCGCCGTACTCGACGAGACTGTCATATTCACCAAAATCAACGGTTATATTCCCTGCTTCGTCAATAATGCCGTTCTCGCCATTCTTTTTAACCAAAGCAAATCCGTCGATAAATACCGAAGTGTAGCTATATTCATAATCACCGATTTTCCCATCTCTAACCAATGCATATTTTGTCTTATTTTCATCAAAAGGCGCAAACACTGCTTTGGCGTCAAAGAATGACCCGTTTTTACCATTCGAGCCAGGCCCATAATCCTTATGATTGGCGATCACACTAATAACTATCACTAAACAAGCGATTCCCGCCACGGCCGCTGCGCCAATAATGATAAGCTTTTTGGGAAATTTTAGATGTTTCTTATCTTTTATTTTCGTCTCGACGGACGGTTCTTGCGCGTCTGATTCTTTTTTGTCTGTTTTTTCTGCCGCGGGGATTTCTGACGATTGACTATTTGATTCAATTGGCGCGGGCGGATTAGCTGAATTTGTGTCATTTTGAGAAATGTCGTCAGCCACATCGCCAAGCGTGCCGCCCACGGGCGCATAAGGAGATTTGATTGGGGACGGCTCTGGCAGTGGCACAGAGCTGAAATCTGGCTTAGTATTTAAACCTGAGTTATTTGAATCCTCTGGGGACATTCTAAATTCCTAATTATGCTTACGTTTAATTATAGCAGATTGCTAGTTTTTGCGAATTAAGCATATGGCTTCTTTGATACTTTACTTCTAGGGTTTTATCTGATATAATTGGCGGTAATTATGAAAAAATCAATTCAACCTAAAGATTACCGTTTTGTGGTGTTCGCCGATGAGCAAGCAGGTTTTTCGTTTTTGACTCGCTCAACCGCAAAGTCGGAAGAAACCATCAAGTGGGAGGATGGCAACGAGTATCCGCTCGTGAAGATGCAAATTTCTAGCGCATCGCACCCATTCTTCACCGGCGAAGAGAAGATTATCGATACCGAAGGTCGCGTTGATCGCTTCAAGGCTCGCGCTAAGAAAGCTGCCGCTATGAAGGCGCAACTTGGCAACAAGGTTGCAAAAGCCAAAAAGGAAGCCGAGAAAAAGGCTGCCAAGGCTGACAAATAATTCTGAAACTTGGAGGTTTAAATGGCACGAAAAATAAAACGTAAAGTTCCGACAGCTAAGCTTAATCGTAATAATAATCACAAGCATAGCGAGAAACGCAAACACTATAGCTTGAAAGACGGACGTTAAAAATATCCCCAAAGAGGGGATATTTTTTATTATTCTCCAAAAGTAAGGCTCTTTAGTTGCTCTGGAATTACAATATTATTTACTTTGTTCTCTTCTATAACTTTACGAACATTCGCATTGGTTGGCGAAATGCCTGCTTTCTGCATCTTTCGAGCGATTTCGCGACCTAGGAAGGATTCCTCTTCAGAAAACACGCAACCACAATACTTTTGCATATATAGGCCAATGCGACGAGCCTCTTCCTGCCCTTCTTTCCAACCTTCACGAAAATCATGGTAATAAAAATCAATACCATATTCAACAGAGAGATTGCTCATTAATTCTTTAATAAAATCATGTTTCTGATAAATGCTATATAGCAAGGTAGTCGTAATCGTGTCGAAGCCATTATCCTTCGCATATTCAAAAGCTTGACGGAGACGTTTCGGATAGCAATAGTCTTGGCAACGCGTAGATAGCTTGTCGTAAGTGTTGCAGATAAACTCGTCGAGGCCATAAGCGTCGTCTTCCAGAAGGTTAACCTTAACAAGCTTAGCGTATTCGCGCAAACAATCGCGGCGCGCTTTATATTCTTGATATGGATGAATGTTAGGGTTATACCAGTAAAGCGTTGGCTCTATGTTGTCAGCACGCAAAGTTTTTATGCAGTAAACACTACAGGGCGCGCAGCATGTATGGAGTAATAATTTCATCGATGTAATTATACTATAAATGCATTTAGTACTTGCATTTTTATTGTCAATTACGTATAATCACTCTATCACTCGCTTTATCTTGGGGTGATGAACATTATGATTTTTTCAAAGGAGGTTACGGTCCGATGTTTTGAGTAGCTGGGCCTTTTCATGAGGCCAGAGTATTTTTAGTCTAGGATTTGTTACCCGCGGTTGCGGGGCTCTAAAAACTGAATACAGCTTTTCGCAAGGAGGTAAATGCCTATGAGGAGCAAAAATCGTGCACCTACTACATTCGTCGAGATGATGAAGAAAAAAACAAGGATCGCGGCAGCGGGGACAACCATCAAGTAACGCTCAGTGAGCAGGAGTGCCAGTATGGTATAAGCCCCAAAAAAGAAAAAATCAGATACGCCCAGGCGCCCCCTGATAGGGGTCAAGTGGCAACAAACCAGTGGTCCGGCAGTGCAACTGTGCCGGACCTTTTTTATTGTCAAAATATTTTTTGAAACTGAATACATTTATTAATTAATCGTATATATTATAATGAGTGAATAAATCGGGGCTTAGCGCAGTGGTAGCGCGCACGCCTGGGGGGCGTGAGGTCGCCAGTTCGATCCTGGTAGCCCCGACCATTTTTGTGCATAAAAATTATAGAAATTACGTAAAACGCTAATGCATGATAAGATATATATAAATTGAAGGTGGCAAAAATGAACAATGATCATAGCATTTCCGATGAAGAGCTAAAAAAGAGCGAAGACATTCTAAAAAAAATTGAGAGTTATTACAAAAAGCGTATCGTTGGTCAAAACAATCTAGGGCGCGCACTTTTAATATCGCTGATGGCAAATGGGCACATTCTCTTAGAGTCAGTACCAGGCCTAGCTAAAACTACTTCGGCAAAAGTGTTAACCGAAGCAGTGGCCGGAAAGTTTTCGCGCATACAGTGTACTCCAGACCTTCTGCCAAGCGACATTGTCGGAACGCAGGTTTTTAATTACGCGGAAAACGCTTTTAAGACCAAAATTGGCCCAATTCATGCGAATTTCGTACTGCTTGATGAGATTAACCGTTCTAGCGCAAAGACACAATCTGCAACGCTAGAGGCGATGCAGGAGAGACAGATTACGATAGATAACAAGGTTTACCCAATGCCAGAAGTTTTTATCGTGATAGCAACACAGAACCCAATCGAGCAAGAAGGAACTTATCTTTTAGCTGAGGCACAGCTCGATCGCTTCTTGATGAAAGAAAAATTAGATTACCCGACACCAGAAGAAGAAGTCGAAATTCTTGAACGGATTGAGAATAAAGTATTCGATGACGATTCGCCAATATTAGATCTCGATAGCGTTGTTTTTCTACAAAAACTATCCGAGAAAGTATATGTCGACAAATCAATTAAAGGCTACATTGCCCGTATCATTGCAGCTACGCGCAAGCCGAAAGATTTTATTAAAGCCGAGCTTGCGGACTATATAAACCTAGGATCATCGACGCGTGGGGCGATTTCTTTCATGCTGTGCGCAAAGGCATTAGCATTAATAAAAGGACGCAGCCATGTTATTCCTGAGGATATTAGCGACTTAAGATATAGTATCCTCAGACATAGAATATCGTTAAACTTCTCTGCTATTGCCGACGGTGTAACTGTCGAACAAATAATCGATGCTCTCTTCGGAGCCGTCGCGACCCCATGAAACTAAGCTATATCAATCAGATAAAGGCCAATATCTCGATATACTCTAACAAAAAAACCACCAATATTTTAGATGGAACCTACAAGTCCATCTATCGGGGTAAGAGTATGAATTTTGAGAATCTGCGCGAGTACGTCCTAGGCGATGACGTGAAGGACATTGACTGGAAATCGTCGGCGCGTAGTGGCAAGATTCTTACAAAGCAATTCATTGCCGAAAAGAAACACAACATACTGCTAGTCATGGATACTGGCGCCAAAATGGAGGCAGATTCGGATGCGCTCGAAAGTAAAAAAGAGTTAGCGCTTTTTTCGGCTGGCACCGTAGGCTATCTTGCCATTAAGAATAACGATTACGTTGGCATGCTTTATGCAACCGACAAAAAGATTGAGCTAAAACCTTTTCGCTACAATTTATACAATCTGGAAGACTATCTTGTAGGCTACGAAAAGAACGCCGCAAAGACAGACACATCGCTAAACGATATTTTGGAATTTGCAAATAAATATGTCGCAAAACGAATGATTATAGTAGTTGTGACCGATCTGGCTGGGATTGACAACCTTAAAGCCAATACTCTTAAAAAGCTCAACCAACGCCATAATGTGTTGGTGATTAATATTACCGACAATTACATGTTCGGCGCGAACGTCTTCGATGTGGTAGAAAATGAATATGTGCCAGAATTCCTGCTAGGCGACAAGAAAATGAACAAGCTCGAGCACGAATTAAAGAGTGAGATTCTAAATAAGAATCGCAAGAAATTGCGACGTAATTGCGTGAGTATGGTCTCTATCGGCAAAAAAGAAGAGATTAGCTACAAAGTAATCGAGTTACTAGAGGAGCATCGTTATGCAAGTACAAACTGAACTACGACCGCCTTTCCATTACTCCTCTACTCCTACAATCATTTGCTCGGCAATACTCATATGTGGGCTGATTATATTGTTGCTACTAATGCACAAGAAGCCAATCAAGCAAGTGGTCAAAACCCCAAAGAAGAAGGATCTATCCGAGCTGAAAAAAGAATACCTAGATAAAATTGGAACGCTAAAATCTGACGTCACGTCAAATAAGATTACTAGCCGCAGAGCATACCAAATACTAAGCGGATTAATCCGGGGTTTCATTTTTGAGGCTACGAACATAAGGGTTCAATATTACACCTTGCAACAAATTGAGACTTTGAAAATGGCGAGTCTGACCGAGCTTATTCGCGAGTATTATAACCCGGAGTTTGCGGCTAAATCGAACGGAAATATCGCGAAATCGATTGAGAAGACTGCGGAGGTGATTAAAAAATGGACTTAAGATATCCTCTCGTAACTGTCGGAATTCTTTTATTACTTTTGCCGTACTTTCTTTTCGTACGCAAGAAACGACGAAAATATTCCTCTGGTAGCAAAATCGCAAACACGTTCTTCTTGAAGAATACCGACTATTATAAGCGACGTTTACGTAATTACAAGATATTTCGCAGGCTATTGCTAACTCTCTTTGTTGTGGCTATCTTTGCTGCGACGGTCTTGATTGCTCGCCCGTACGAAACTATAGTCACCGTAGAAGAAAAATATAATCGCGACATTATTTTGTGCATGGACACATCAGCATCTGTTGACGATCTAAATCTCGAACTAGTAAATAGCCTCAGCAATATAGTCGACAAGCTACATGGTGAGCGTTTTGGCATTAGCATCTTTAACTCCTCCTCCGTAACGCTTGTGCCGCTTACGGAAGATTACGAATACGCTAAAACTATTTTAGGCAATATTAAAAAATCGATTGAATATTATGAATCGATGGATTATTCTTCTTTTGATATTGATGAGTACCTCTATATGATTCAATATATCCAAAGTGGCACAATCGAGGGAGCTGCGACGCGCGGCAGCTCATTGATTGGAGATGGATTAGCGTCGTGCACGTTAAACTTCCCAGACATAGATAGTAAAGAGCGGACGCGTATCATTATACTTTCGACTGATAACGATTTGGCCGGTAAGCCGCTATTAACTACTGCTCAAGCTAGCGCAATTGCGAAAAAGAAAGGCGTAAAAATATTTGGCATTAGTCCAGAATTAACCTCAAATCAAAATCTTTTGGAGTTTAAGCAGGCGATGAATATTAATGGCGGTAAATTATATACATACTCTAGCGGCACTACGGATAGTATCGTCCAAGATATAGAGCAGACCACAAAAACCAAACTCGAAGAGCGAAGCGAGGCAAAGGAGAGAGATGTGCCATTAATCCCCTATTTAATCCTTCTTCTGGGAGTTAGCGGAATTGCTATATTAGGCAGAAAGGCGGCGAAATGATGCTGGAACCCATTATCCCATTGTGGTCATTAATTGTAATTGCCATCTTATTATTTGGCATTTTGACTATTCCGTGCCTCATCGACAAAAAAGATGCGACAATAAACAAACTAAAGTACTTAGCGCCGAAGATTGCGATAATTATTTTGCTTTTAATTATAGGTCTGCGCCCGATGATTCCAGAGAAAGATAGCTCCCAAGTCGAAACTAATGACTTAGATGTACTATTCGTGGTTGATAATACGATTAGCATGATTGCGGAGGATTATAACGGAAACGAGCCGAGATTAGACGCGGTTCAATCCGACATGCAATACATCCTGGAAAAGCTGAACGGAGCGCAGTTCTCTTTAATCACCTTTGCAAACTCAGCTACGATTGTTGCGCCGTTTACTTATGACTATAATATGATCGAATCGGCCATCAAAGCCATGGCGCCACTCCCTAACTTATATGCACGAGGTTCAAGTCTTAATGTGCCAATGGATTCGATAAACACTATCGTGACATCTGCCGAGAAAAAAGAAGAAGAAAGGACAAGAATTCTAGTCTTCATCAGCGATGGTGAAATTACAAACGACAGTACGTTAAAGAGTTACGCCGGCCTAAAAGAACATTTCGACTATGGCCTAGTGCTTGGGTATGGCACCATTAACGGCGGAAAGATGAAATCGAACAATACTTATAGTCTAGATTCGTATATTAAATATTATTCCACCGATTATGGCGCAGATTGGAGCACCTCCGACCATTATGCGATATCTAAAATAGATGAGGCTAATCTCAAGAAGATTGCAGAAGATATTGGCGGTGATTATATACATGCGGAATCACAAAAAGATATAGACCCAGCATTGAAAAAGATCTCCGAACTTACGACCAGTAACACTCGGTCGGACGATAAACCTACAGGAATGGATCTATATTATATATTTGCCGTACCGCTTCTACTGTTATTATTCTTCGAATTCAATAAACTTTGGCGGAGGAAGGTATGAGTAAGCAGACAGCTAAAAAGATTCTTGCCGCATCCTTGATTATGGTCGGGTTTGTGTTATTAAAATTTGGTGCATCGTTAGCGCTAAATGAGGCATTGATAGCTAATATTAACAACGGCAACTATTCTGATAGTCTAGTAAAAATGTTATATGCACTAAATCTAGAAGAGCCTTATATCGTCCATTACAACGATGGAATTCGCCTTTATAAGTTGACCGAGTTCAAAGATTCTCAGGCAAAGTTCGAGGCGGCCTTAAAAAATAGCCCGCCAGAAGACCGTATCTGCGACGTGCGCATCAACTTGTCTCTTTCGATGATTAGGCAGATTAAAAAAGACGACTTGAATGCCAAACTAAAACTACAAAAAGCAAAGGACGTACTTTACGAAGACGATTGCGCAAGTAGAAACGATAATAGCGGAAAGTCCGACAGGGCAGAAAAATTAGAACAAGAAATCGATGAGCTCCAGAAGGAACAAGAAGATCCTTCCGCGGACCCAAATAAAGACCCATCACAGGATCCCGGTAGTGATCCAGACGACCCGACCGCCAATATAGATATAAAAAATATCGAACAACAACTCAAAGACGGAGAGGTTACTGCCTTAAAAGGAAGGCAGAAGCAGCTGGGCGAATACAAAGAGTGGAGTGGTAGCAGTTACTATTCGGGAAAAACGTGGTAAAAAATATCCCCCGTTTCCGGGGGATGCCTTATTTTTCAAGAATGTAGACAAGCCACTTGTTCCCCTGCTTGCCGCCATCCTTGGCTGAATGTACGATGCGAAAACCCGCCTGCTCAATCAGTCTGGATAGATCCGATTCTCGCCAGTAATAAAAAGTGCGCGGTACGCCGATATGATATTCGCCGTCAAAGTCGATTTCCTGAAAATCAACCTCACTCGCCTCACGATTCATGGTGCTTAGGAGACAGCGGCCGCCGTTTCTTAGGGCAGAATAGATTTTACCCAGAGCAATTTCGACATCTTTAGGCATAAGATGCTGCAGCACACGCCAACAAAAGACACCATCATAAATGCCCGGCGGATCATCTTTTACAACATTGAAGGCCACTGGCTCAAAACCACGTTTGCGGACGGCGTCCACAAATCCTGGCGCATCAATATCGCTGGCGGTGACTATATAGCCGAACTTATCCCGAAGGCGTTGTGCGTCTATGCCAGGGCCAGCGCCAATCTCCAGGATGCTCGCCCCATCAGGCAGCGGCTGATATGCCTTCAATATAAACTGCTCAAGCTTCTGATATTTCTCCCCCGAACCATCGCCGACGTGCCTCTCCTCGATCTCTATATACCTTTTAGAGGCCACAATATACGCATATACCGTTCTGTCGTTCTCTACGCTCACGCATTATCACCTACCTTTCATATTCGTCTAGTAAAGAACAATGTAGACTTCATTATAGCACCGAGTGATCAGGTACAATAATTTTATGGTAGTAGAAAAATCTGGGACAGAAACTCTATTCTCCGCTTTGGCGCGGTCGAAGTTCCGTTCAAGTTTTCACTTAAAGCCGAAAGATATTGAGTATATAAATCGTATCGGCATGGAAAAGATTAGAAGTCATGCTAACGATTTCGTTCACGAACGCCTAGCGCCAGCAGAACCCAAGAACGATGGCAAACAAACACCAATGCGCGGACATCCAGTATTCATTGCGCAGCACGCTTGTGCATGTTGCTGTAGGGGATGTCTGGAGAAATGGCATAAAATTCCAAAAGGCCGCGCGTTAACAGAAGAAGAGATTAAACACGTGGTGGACGTGCTGATGAAATGGATAGCTGCGAACTATAATAAGGAAAGACATAAATGAAGTTTTCGAAATGAAGATAGAATGGGAAGAAGACTTTAAAATATCTACGCGCATCGAGAATGGCGCGACAATAATCTCGGCAAATAAAGCAGGCCTGCTTTCGCTATCAAAACAATTAGCCACTCTTGCCAAACAAGAAGGAAATGATCATTATCATTTAGACGAGAGCAATTCCCTAGAAGACGGCTCGAGTGAGCTAATTATCGAAAAAGTTGAATAGCTAATTTATTGCAGTTCCATTGACGTAAAGTTTGTAGCCATTGAAATTAATATTGCTATTCGTAGAGTCAGCATTGGTGAGCGACTTGACGTAAGTATCGCCGGTTAAAGTGAGCGTACTACTTTTATCTAGGCTGAGCGAAACTGTGCCGGCGTTGGCGCTATTGATGGCACCCTTGAAAGTAGAGCCATTCTTGAGACTCATAGTGAGGCTCGAGATGGAGTCGACCACAATATCGCCAGTGGCGGATTGATTAGTTAGATTGAGCGTGACCGTGCCACCATTACTGCCAGATTTACCCCAAGAATCTTTCTGAATGCGGAGGAAGTTACCGGACGTATCATTATTGATAATCTTGTTGTTTTCGAGATTAATCTCGGCTGTAGTATTGGTAACGTAGAAACTATCGCCCTTATTAGTAATAATAGTGGAGTTTTTAGAAGTAAAGACAGCCTGACCAGATGCCGCATCGCCACTCATGGATTGATAAAGGAAGATGTTTTTATAAGTAGTAGACTGACCGTTAAGAGTGTTATTCGTGTCGGTCAGGTCGACGTTTTCAAGCACAACACTATTCTTGCCTTCGATAACGACGCCTTCAGAAGCGGTAGCGACCAAAGTGGCATTCTTGACGGTAATATCCGCCGTGGAGTAGATGGCTGGTGAACCTTGGCCGGTGGTTTTGTAGGTGCCTTCGTTCACCGTCACGGTGCCGCCGCCGCGATCGGAGCGAATCGCAGCGCTGGAAGTACCAGCCGTATTAATGGTGAGGTTTGTCGCATTCATAGTGCCGCCACCAGTCGTCATGATGCCGCCAGCGTTGTTCTTTTTGGTGGTAATGGTGGAGTCGGAAATATTAACCGTAGTGCCGTCTGAGGATGTATTGTTGGTCGTGGCGGAGCCGCCGTAACTGAAGACGCCGTTCGCACCGTTGGCGTCAGTCGTAATAGTGGCGTTTTTGATGGTTAAGTTTGCACCGCTTTTGGCGATGATGGCAGAGTTGGTGCCATAAAAGCTGGTATTGTCGCCACCATCAGAGTCGCCAGTTTTGGCGACTGTAATGTTGGATAGCGTAGCCTTAATATTGCCCGATGCGGAAATGGCGTTCTCGTCAGCGGTGGATGAATTGAATTCGCCACTAGCGACCTCTTCATCGCTCGTAATCTCCTTGGCGGAAGAATAGGACGCAGACGAGCTGGAGCCGCCCTGCATCTGTGAGGGTTGACCACTATTGCTTTGCGTATTATTGCTGCCACTAAGGGTGCTAATGAGGAAGAACCATTCTGCACCCAGGATAACAGCAAGAACAGCAATGGCGACTACGCAAGTTGATGTAGTTTTATTTTTCATGCGTCCCCTAGGATTCGTTGTTGTTTTGGTTGTTACTCTCGCCCGGTTTGGCTGGCGGTTGACCGTTTTCGCCACTTGGCATTTCTGGTGGGGTACCGCCGTTTTGCATTTGCGATAGTTGACCATTGTTATTATTATTTGCGCCGAGAACGTTGACGCTAATAATGAATGCGCTGGTCGAGATAATTGCGCCAACTAGCACGCCAATAATGAATGAGAAGATTCTCATTTTCGTGTCGTCTTTGTGATTGTTTTCCATAATAAGTCTCCTATGCTTATATTGTACAAGATAATTATGGGACAAATGTCTGAAACAATACTGAAAAAGTTGAAAAGATTGGCTATTTGAAATATTTGTTTTCGGTCTTGAGACTAACCGGTAGCATGATAGCAATAAATATTACCATCAGAATAGCGGAGATTTTGATAAGGATATCGAGATTGGTGAGCATGCCGGCGGCCAAGAGACAAAGAATCAAACTGGTAGCGAGCATAGAAATACCATTGAGGCGACGCGCTTTCTTTCGAACTTTGGCGGGTAGTTTCTTACGCTCTTTGGGTAGGAGTGGCTCAAACTTTCCCGTAAGCGTAGCAATGCCAAGCAGGATTTGGCCAACACTAAACACAATTAAGATAATGGCGATAGCGTTAATCATAAGCATATTATATATGGCTAGGCATTTTTGGGGTAGGTATTGATATAATGAAGAAAATGGAGGACTACTAATGAGCATTTATGATCTAAAAGTAAAAACTAGGGACGGCAAAGATTTTAAGCTGTCGGAATTAAAAGGCAAAGTTTTGCTGATTGTAAATACGGCAACAGGTTGCGGTTTTACGCCACAGTACGAAGGTCTAGAAAACTTGTACGAAAAATATCACGATAAAGGTTTGGAAGTGCTAGATTTTCCATGCAATCAATTTGGACATCAAGCGCTGGGTGACGATAACGAGATTCATAGTTTCTGCACCGCAAAATACAAAACTCAATTTGACCAGTTTGCCAAAATTGATGTGAATGGCGAAAATGAAATTCCGCTCTATACCCTGCTCAAAAAGGAACAGCCAAAAGAAACACCGCAAGGTATGAAGAATAAAATGGCAATGAAGGCCGTGGCGAAAATTAGTTCGACCTGCAAAAAAGAAGGCGATATCGTGTGGAACTTTACGAAGTTCTTAGTTTCGAAGGACGGTAAGGTAGTAAAGCGTTTTGATCCGACCTTCAAGCCAGAGGATATGGAAGAAGAGATTAAGGGCTTACTGTAGTCTATTTGACATAGCGCACAAACATATCGCGAAGCTTTTGATTAAGATAATCACGGATGTCGTCGAGCTTTACGGTAATTTCGTTGCGGTAATATTTACGAATGATAGCGAAGGCGCCATTTGTAAGAATCAATAGTTCAAATTCTGCGTTTTTGTCATGGATGCCTTTTTTATGCAAGATCATCAGAACGTGCTGAGTCATGCTAATTTCGAGTTGACTTAAAAAGGCGGATGGGGCATCACTAGATAAAAGCTGACGATAAACGCCCTCTTGTTGCTTTAAGAAAGTGAAGACCTGATTTACATACTGCTCAATATCGTCGACTGAGTTAAATTCGTAACTATCAGCAAAAAGTTCTCTTTCAAGCTCAGACTGCAGCTCAGCACCGACCTCGTAGAGGTTATTGTAGTAATTATAAAAAGTACCGCGCGTAATTTCGGCACGTTCGGCCAAATCGGTCACCGTAATATTTTTGACGGAGCCATGCTTAGCTAATAAGTCCGCAAAAGCTTCGCGAATTTTGCGACGCGTTCGATCAGTAGCCCTGCGATAAGAAACTTTAACCATAGTATAATTATACCACTCTTTGAACAACATGTCAATACTTTGTTCAATTTTAGACATAGTGCAATAATACTGTTCTTCCTTGAATTACAAGAGGCGAATATAATAATCAAATATGCGCAAAATATCAGATTTCATCGTAAATCATTGTTATGTCATTTTCGGTGTATTTTTGGTACTTGTAGTAATTTGTGGTTTTTTGGCAACTAAAGTCACAATCAATAAAGACATCTATTCTTACATGCCGGCCGACTCGGAAACTACCTTAGGCCTGAATATTATGAACGATGAGTTTAGTTATGATGCGACCAGCAGCTACGAAATGATGCTAACGGACGTTCCGGCTAACGAAAAGGCGCAAATCAAAGAACATATCGAGTCGATCGAAGGCATAAAATCCGTAGATTACGATGACAGTGATACATATAATCGCGACAAATATACTCGCTATATAATCAATGTCAATGCGCCGGCAGATTCTGAGTTAGCTAATCAAGCCTACAATACTATTCACGACGAATATAAAGATAAGTACGAGATCGAAGAGGCTGGCCAAGTTTACAATTTTAACGGCGAAGTATTAAAGCTGCACGTTACAATACTAGCCGTTGCCTGTGCGATGGTTATTCTACTTTTGATGAGTAAATCTTGGGTGGAGCCATGGCTGTTCCTATTTGCAATATTGTTGGCGGTGGTTGCCAATAAAGGTACAAATATCATTTTCCCGAGCGTATCGCATATCACCGATGCAATTTCGGCTATTTTGCAAATGGCATTGTCGATGGATTACGCCATCATGTTATCAACGCGCTATCGACAAGAAAAAGCAAAGCCAGACCATCCAGACAAAAAGACCGCCATGCGCCGCGCGATGCGCTATTCGTTTGGCGCAATTTCATCAAGCTCCGTCACGACAGTAGTCGGTTTGATTGTATTGGTATTTATGAGCTTCACCATTGGGCGCGATATGGGACTCGTACTCAGCAAGGGCGTAATATTGAGCCTGGTGTCTATTTTTACTTCCCTACCAGCACTACTTTTACTCTTCGACAAAGCCATCGAGAAAACCAAAAAGAAAACTCTCAACTTCAAAATGGATTGGTTCGGCAAACGCAGTTATGATTTACGTAAAATCGCAATGCCATTGTTCTTATTCGTTTTTGTAGGCAGCATTATTCTAAAAGGTAGCACTGGCATCAACTTTACGGCCGAACAAAACAATCGCATTAAAGACGTCTTCAATGAGACTAATCAAATGGCTTTAGTCTATGACGCAAAAATGGACGATAAAGTCACGGAGGCCTGCAAGAAATTTGATAAACGCGAAGATACGACGCGCGTTCTATGCTATGGCAATACCATTAATGAGCCAGAAAAGTACAACGAATTAGTCGCAAAAATTAACAGCTTAAGCAGCGAGAAAGTTGAAACCGAAGATTATCTCGTGAAGGCGATTTATTACCACTACTACAAAGACGTAGATGCGCACGAAATAGCGCTCGACGATTTGGTAACATTTTTGCAAAAAGAAGTGTTTCCAAACAAAAACTTTGCGGATGCAGTTTCGAAAGATACCGTAGCGAAAGTTGATCGTTTTTCGAACTTCACAAATCAAGTTAAAGTCAACCAGCCGCGCACTAAACAAGATATAGCAAATATCCTGGGCGTAGATAGTAAGAAATTGGATGACGTTTACGTCTTGTATTTGTCAGAGCAAAATATTCCAACCAAACTTACGCTATACGAATTTGCGCAGTTCGTGACGAATGATATTTTGTCGAATTCAAAATATGCCAACATGGTCACGCCAGCACAACGCGCAGACCTAGCTAAGCTAAAAACATTTAGTAATAAGAATATTACCGATTCGCCAAAAACCGTCGCTGAACTTTCGAGCATTTTCGGAATTAATCAAAAGACACTCGAACAGTTATTGACTTACTATAGCTACACAACGACTAGCACACCAACGGCAACCGCTTCAATTGAAGAGCTGATTAATTTTGCGCTTTCAAATCAAAATGTAATTAACGAGATGGGCTTGTCGGCCAATGAAGTGGCGCAATTAAAAACACAGTTCGCTACGGTTAAAACAAAAGTGAGCGAGCTAAAGAATGCGCCTGCCCTATTTGATCAGGCAGTGGCAGAATTACCTGCAGAAACACAGGAAGCGTTGGCGCCAGAAATCACAAAGGTGCGCGCGGAATTAGTCGCAAAAACAAACGAAGCAGAACAAATACTAACGAAGAAATATTCCTATTCAGATATTGCAACAGCCGCCGGAAAACTAAATACTGCCCTAGACCAAACGACCAATTGGCTAAATAATCTGGAATCAAATTATCCAGAATTATTCGATAGCCTTAGCGAGGAAGACAAAAAGACTATCCTCGATATTGCCCAAAAGTTGAACGAAAAAATCGTTTCAGTACGTCAAAAAGTTGATCTAAACGACAAGCTAGCAAAGCTTAAGAATGTCTACAAACTCTACCAAGCCGAGACGACTTCTAGTGCCATCAGACTTTCCCCACGTGAATTAGTGGATTTCTTGCTCAAACACCAAAATGATGCAAAGTTGAAGAATGCGCTTTCAAGCGGAACGATTAAGCAGCTAAGCCTAGTGCAATATATTATGAATAATCAAAACACTAAGTATTCAGCTGGGAGCTTGGCACAAACTTTTACGCTTGATTCGGCAAAAGTTAAACTCGTTTATGCGCTCTATAATTATCGCTACGAAAATAAGAATATAAGAATCTCACTAAAAACGTTGATTAATTTTATCGACGAGAAAGTTTTGCCTAACCCAGATTATGCAAATCGTTTAGGCAAGAATGAACAAACGCAACTACATACAATCGCAACGCTAATGCGTGCTGCGGCAAATGGAAATACATATAATTATGAGGCGTTGTATCGCGCAATTTTACCGCTGGCTAATAACGTGGACAAGAACCAACTATTTCTAGCTTATCTATATCACGGTTCGCTCTACGATTACGACAAGAACTGGACGCTGACGGTTGAAAAGTTTATCAACTTCCTGTCAGACAAAGTTTTGCCAGATGGGCGCTTTGCGGAACGCATCGACGACGAAATGCGCGAGAAAATTGACGATGGTCACAAAACGGTTAATGAGGCGAAGGATTTATTAGTCGGACCGCGCCATTATCGCGCACTAATTGAATCAAACTTGCCAGCCGAAGGCGATCAGACTTTTGCCCTGATTAGTGATTTGAAGAGCGAGCTTGGCCCGCGTAATAAAATCGATTATTACATGGTGGGAGATTCGGCGATGGCCTATGAAATGTCGCAAACATTTAGTGGCGAGATGAACTTTATTACGATTCTGACCATGCTGGCAATCTTCGCGGTCGTAGTCTGCACTTTTAAGTCGTTCTTCGTATCAATGTTGCTAGTACTTGTGATTCAATGCGCAGTTTATATTGTGATGGCCTATTTATCATTGACTGGTTCACGTATTTTCTTCATCGCGTTAATCATTGTCCAATCGATTTTGATGGGCGCAACAATCGATTATGCAATTCTGTTTACTTCATATTACGTGGAGAATCGAAGCTACTTCAAAATGGGAATCCGCGATGCGCTGATTAATACATATAATCGTTCAATAAACGCCATCCTTACATCAGCCTCGATTTTAATTATTGTGACGGCAATCGTAGGCAACTTAGCGACAGCAATTGCGGCAGCAGTTTGTCAGGCAATTTCCTTAGGCACATTCTGCGCTACTTTGATTATTCTGATCCTACTGCCCGCCCTTCTAGCAACTTTGGATAAATTCGTAATCAAAGATTCTCGCAATAAAGTTGCCAAGACGGACAAAGGCGTGCGGAAGCTATTAGCAGGCTTTAAATCGTTGCTATAATAGTGACAAGTAAATAAAGGATCCTTTATGGAACAAAACATTTGTCAAAGTTGCGCAATGCCGCTAACATCAGAAGATCAACTCGGCACCGAAAAAGATGGTCGCATTAACCAAGATTATTGTAAGTATTGTTATAAAGATGGCGAGTTTATCGATAAGGTTTCGATGGAAGAATATATCGACATGTGCTCGGAATTCGGCGAGCAAGCCGGCATGACAAACGAGCAAATGAAGGAATACTGCACGAAAATCTTCCCTACTCTAAAGAGATGGAAGAAAGCCTAAGCTTACATAATATTAAATGTATAGCTAAAAATAATGACCGAGAAAAACCCACCTTTCGGTGGGTTGTAATGTGTGTCGTTTTGCCGCAGATGCGGGCCGGATCCTACCGCTTCAGCAGCGATTCGTCGTAAACGAAGCGAACCGTCAGGCGATAGTCTCTGGGCGTACGAAGCAGTTGAGGCTGGTTACCATCGTCACTGATAGATTCCGCAACATCCGGGTTCTCCACATCAGAGAGCCAAAAACGTGCAGTATGCGGGTCGGTCAGCTCGCCCGTCCTGGCGGATATATATCCTTTCTTCTCAGAATGGAGAATATCCTTTCCAACAGGGTTAGCCTTCACGACGGCGAATGGCATCATCTCGGTCATCGTCGGGAGTCTGAAGCCGAAGTGCTTCATTTCCTCTTCGAATGCGAGTGCTTCGTTATGCGTGAAGTAGATCTGTCTGCGCCCATTCTCATTTATACGAGAGGCGCAATGCGCGGTTAGGACGAGACCGCCGACATTGACAGTCTCAACAGAGGCGGAAGCAAAACAGATAATCTCGGTTTTTGCCATAATTCCTCCCTTAAGAAAACAACACAAAAGGTACTGCACACTATTACTAGTATGCTTTATCATAATATCATGGTCTTGCTTACTTGTCAATAACATGAAAAATGCCCCGACTAGAGAGTCGGGGCGCACAGAACGCAACCAGAGTATACACCTCGTTCAATGATTGTAGAATACCCTTTATAGTACGAGGAAGCCATACTTGTAAGTAATAGCTTTATCGCGAATATAGTTGAGTGCGCTCAAGGCAGCCTTCTCATTCTCTTCGCCAGTGCCACCTTTGGCCACCTCCGCGTGGTATCATTAGTGTAATATTTTAGTTAAGAATCAGGAGCCTAAAATGCCACGACCACGCAACAAAGCAGATTTATTAAAAGCTGGCGCAGAATACTACGCCAAGTTGATTGAAATGGCGGATTCTATGAGCGAGAAAGAAATGAATACTGAGTTTGATTTCTCGGGCGATCCAAGCAAAAAGGAGCGCCATTGGGGCCGCGATAAAAACTTGCGGGATATTTGGGTGCATTTATATGAGTGGCACCGAATGCTATTAGAATTTGTGGATACGAATTTAAACAAAGGCGGCAATGCGCCATTTTTACCCGAGCCATACACTTGGAAAACTTACGGCGATATGAACGTGGAGTATTGGAAGAAGCATCAGAAGACGTCGTTAGCTGATGCGCGCAAGATGTTTGAGAAGTCGCATGCGGATGTGATGAAATTAGCGGAAAGTCTAAGCGAAGAACAACTATTTGCTAAAGGCATGTATCCGTGGGTAGGCGGTTCGGTATTGGGGTCGTATTTCGTGAGTTGCTTGTCGTCACATTACGATTGGGCGATGAAAAAGTTGAAAGCACATAAGAAGAATTGCGCATAGAATGTATAAAAATCCGCAAACCAACACAGTAGTCGATCATATTAGGAGCGAGTATGGCGCTGAGCCGGAGTTTTTGTGGCCAGAGCGCTATCCAGATTATTCAATTTTTCGCCACAGTCATAATAGTAAATGGTTTGCGTTGATTGGTATTATTTCGAGCAAAAGTTTAGGGATTAAAGAAGACAAAAAGGTAGAGATAATTAATTTGAAATTTGATAAAGATCAGACATTTGATTTCGCCGAAACAAGCGACCATATCTTCCCGGCTTACCATATGAATAAAAATAACTGGATTACAGTTCTGCTGGACGGCACCTTGCCAAACGAGATGGTTTTTGAATTAATTAAAAAGAGTTATTTATTAACGGATAAGTAAGATGGCGAGTACGAAAGAATATCGGGATTATATATTAGAGCAACTGTCTTTAGTGCCAGAGATTACTTATCGGCCGATGATGGGTGAGTTTTTACTATATGCGGACGGCGTGCTGTTTGGCGGGATTTATGATGATAGGTTGCTAGTGAAGATTACGTCTGGAAATAGTAGTTTTGGCATGAGCGAAGCCCTGCCCTACGAAGGCGCAAAAAAGATGTATTTAGTAGATGAGGTGAATGATAAAGAGAGGTTGAAGGAGATTGTTGAGGGGACAGTAAAGAAGCTTAAATAATCAGGAATCTCGAGATAAAACTTCTTTAAAATAGTTGGCTAAATTCTTATCGGTACAGTAGATATAGCAGCCCTTCATGCCACGAGTCATTAGCGTGCGATATGTATTTTTAATAATTCTACCCGAGATATCTAATGCCTCGTATGGGTCATTATTATATAGTTTTTGGATGCCGAATAAAGACTTGTCGGTTTTAGCGCGCTTGGTAAAATCGGTTACAACGCGCCCGTCTTCATATCTCAAATCGTCACCTATAATTACGCCCACATAGTCAAACTCTAATCCTTGGCAAGTATGAATACACCCAGCCTGCTCTATCGAGTTCGGATCAATTGCCCAAGTCGCCGTATTGCCAAGATTCCAACTCATGCCGAAGCCATATTCTGGAATAACAATATCTTTTACCTCATCACTATTCTTTCCTTCACTAATCCAGTTCCAGCAATAGCCTGCCACGATGCGAGATTTATTGTTTTCTAGGTTCTTTTGTTTTATTGCCTCGCGCATCCCGTTTGGATTATCAAATACTCTAAAATCATAATCGAAATCCATCATATCGAAGTTGGCGGTCTGACGAATGTCGAGCATATTATCCAACCAAGCCAGATAACCATCAGAGCCATTACATCTAAATTGGCTCTCTAATTCAACATGCTTCACCGTAGCTCCAAGTTGCGCCGAGAATTCTTTTATCATATCCACGGAGCCGACGTCCTTCATTGTGACTTTCTGATCTTCATCAATGAAAAATATCGAAAAATGAGATGCGTTGATGATTTCCTTAACCTGGTTTTCGCCTAGATTCGAGAACATCCCCGACTTTTCATTCAGACGATGAGCCTCATCCACTACAAGACAATCTATATCGTTGGATGGTTTTCCGATAAAACTGCCTGAGCCTTGGAATAAATTATCTATATAGCTTTTCTTAAAATTCCCTTTTAGCTTATCACGGAATACATTACGCGGAGCCGCATTCTTTGTAACGTAGAAGCAGGTTAGATTATTCTTTGTTAGTTCTACTAATAAATTGATAGCTAATACCGATTTGCCAGTCCCAGGCCCACCCTCAACAATGAGCACTTGTTTAGAATCATTTTCAATAGCCCTCTTCGCTAGCACGATTGCATCTTCGTAAATAACTTTTTGCTCATCGATCATAGTAAATTCATGATTGCCGTTGAGCATTCTTACGAGAGAATCCTGAAGACGCTTAGAAGGGCGAATTTTGCCGTTTTCTATTTCATAAAGGATTTCTTTATCATCGCCGTAAAAAATGTACTTTTTAATAAAGTCTCGAAGCTTAGCAAAATCATTGCTTCCAAACATTGGTGCCTGTTTTATATATTCATCATACAAGTCGCTATTAATTGGATCATCATCGGTAATCCTATAGTTATGCAAAAACGCGCAAGGGTATAAGCCAATATTTTTATGACGAACATCCTCGTTAAAATCACGAATTAAGTTCGCATAGCTCATAGCCTGATATGACGGATGCGCAACATCTCTAACAGCGCCGCCGGTGTAAGTAGATACAATCCCGTCTTTGTTCTCTACTGCGGCACACGACTCCCATTGTTTTAATTCAACAATTACCGCAGAGTCTTTCATATCGCGATCTCGGCCAGAAAGAATAAAATCTATTCGTTTCGATGTAGTTGGAATATTGAATTCAATGGCGACGCCAGCATTATCAGGAATTTCGTCATCATCAAGAATACTACGCATGTACTGCATGGAATTTTGCCAGGAGTTTAACTGGGATTTAGTAGTGCGACCAAAATACTTTTGATACTTTTCATATATTTTATTAACGATTAAATTTAGATTTACATCGTCAATAAATGATCTTTTTATTCCCTCATAAACTAACATAATTACAATTTCGTATATTTAGTACTTTTACCCTTTGCCTTTTCGATAGGATACTTTTTTCGTGTTTTTTCGAGTTTTTCGAGAACAATATCTTCTAGCCGTACGTCAAGTTTGTCGGCAAGTAAAATACAGTAATTAACTACATCTGCAAGCTCCTCGCATACTTCCTTTTTGTCGAAATTGCTATTCCATTGAAAGCATTCGAGTAGCTCACCGGCTTCGATTGAGATGGATTTAGCAAGATTTTCCGGACTATGAAATTGATCCCAATCACGTTCAGAGTTAAATTCGATGACTTTTTTCTTAACCTCGTCCATGTTTATTATTGTACACCGTAAGGATTGCTTTTGACGTTGTTTTGAGAGTCATTTTTTAAATTTTTCATATTCTTTTTGATTATAAATAATGTGCGAATAACTTGTTTCGTAGCCAGCGTGGCGCATCTCATCTATATAGTCGTCGATGGCTAGTATAATCTTTTCACCTAATAGTTTTTTGTGTTTTTCATAATCTTGTAGAATGCTCATTTTGTTATCATATTATTTTGGCAAAATCATGAAAGCATGAGCTTTTGTTGATCTGTTCATTTATGACTATAATTACTTTAAATGATTTTATTCGGATTTTTCATCACTTCCCTAGTATTTGCGCCTGCGGGTAATGATAAGATTTTTCGCATCGTTATTACTGATGACGAAAAAGATAACGTCACGACTTGGTTTCGTGGCAAAAAATATAAACGTACGCTAGCGACGAAGGATATTAAACATATAATTAAAATCATCAAAGC
Source organism: uncultured Candidatus Saccharibacteria bacterium (assembly GCA_947304395.1). GTDB lineage: Bacteria > Patescibacteriota > Saccharimonadia > Saccharimonadales > Saccharimonadaceae > UBA2834. Next base: position 74,323 of record CAMZBA010000003.1, on the reverse strand, counting down.
GGCGCCAGGGCTTTTTGATATTCCGAAAGAACTTGAGCCAAACGAATCTCTCGGTGGCGGCACAATATACGGCTTCACTTTCTGCGACGGCGAGCGCACAAATAGTTTTTATGGGAAAAATATTCTGGATTATGGTCGCCGGTCGCGCAAATATGCCACGCTCGCACTACACACGGCGCGCGAAATTAAAGAAAAAGTCCTAGAGCCCAATAATATTCGCACGATGATTTCGAGCCGATTACAGCATTGGCCAAAATACCGAATAGAGTCTGATTTTATACCAGTATGTGGATGCCCGAAATTGCCTAAATAATTAATTGCTTGTGCTTTTTCTATATTAGTCCGTATTTTATGCTTTTATGTACGGGAGTTTAGGTTTCTCCCGTTACGCAAGTAGTTGAGTTCGCCTCGCGGGGGCTTGATGAACAGCATGCTAGGCTCTGCTAGAGTCTCTGAGAAAGGAGTAATAGTGAGCATCCGCATGAAAGTGTGGCATGTGGTAGTTACGCTGGACTTTAGATTAGCAAAGCGTAAAAAAATCAACCCGCCGATAAGGCGGGATGATTAAACCCAAAGAGCGTAATCCTAGATAGTCGCTCTATGTAGTATATTATAGCAAAAAAGCTATTTGACTTCCGTGAACTTCTCCACCCGCATACGTAGATGGTATTTCTCACGCAGTGCGGCAATTTCTGCCATCATGGGTGTTTTATAATGCGCATCGAGTGCGGTTTGGTCGGTCCAACGATCAATTAGCATCACAGTTTGCGGGTCGTCCATTGGAAAGAAATATTCGTAGCGTTCATTGCCCTCCTCTGCGCGGATGCGGTCCACAATACCGCTTGATACCATTTCTTCGGCAAACTTTTTAGCGTTATCTCCTTCGCCAGTGTAGTAGATATTAACAGCAAGACTCATATGGGTATTATACATTACATTAAACTCGTGCTTTTTCTTGTCTGCATTAATAATATATGCTTTTTGCGGGAGTTAGGTTTCTCCCATTACGCAAGTAGTTGAACCCACCCTCGCGGGGGCTTGATGAACAGTATGCTAGGCTCTACTAGAGTCTCCGAGAAAGGAGTAATGTGCGGATCCGCATTTCGGTGTGGTACGTGGAAGTTACGTTAGGACTTCGATGGAAGACGAAGCGTAAAAAAGTATCTCGTCACTAGACGAGATACCAAAACACTTGGGCATAATCCTAGATAATTGCCCTATATGAATATTATAGCAAATATGGTCATTTGTAGGTTAAAATAAAAATATAATATCTTTGAAGGAGCATCGCATGGCATTAAAACTCGTTGAGGAGTGGGATAAAGTTTTCCCAAAAAGTGACAAAGTTAATCATAAAAAAGTAATATTCAAAAACCATTTCGGCATCGAGTTGGCGGCCGATATGTATGTTCCAAAAGATGCGAGTGGTAAATTGCCGGCGATTGCAGTTTCTGGGCCTTATGGTGCCGTGAAGGAGCAATCTTCTGGTCTTTATGCGCAAGAAATGGCCGAACGCGGTTTTATCGCAATTGCTTTTGATCCATCTTATACTGGCGAATCTGGCGGCGAGCCACGCTATGTGACAAGTTGGGATTTGAATGTAGAAGATTTCCAAGCGGCAGTAGATTTTTTGAGTAATCACGAAGACGTAGATGCAGATAAAATCTCGATTATTGGCGTGTGTGGATGGGGCGGCGTAGCGCTACAAACCGCTTGCTTAGATACGCGCATTAAAGCCACAATTTGCTCCACTATGTATGATATGACACGCGTTGCGCGCAATGGTTATTTCGATTCCGAAAACAATGCCGAAGCACGCCAAAAATCCAAAGAAGCCATCAATGCGCAACGTACGGAAGATTTCAAGAATGGCTCGCTTAAACTAGCTGGCGGCGTAGTTGATCCATTACCAGAAGATGCGCCACAATTTTTGAAGGATTACCATGCCTATTACAAGACTGAGCGCGGATATCATGAACGTAGCCTAAATTCAAATGGCGGTTGGGCGATGACGGGTAATATTTCCCTTGCTAATACGACTGCTTTCACGAACTCAAATGAGATTAAAAATGCCGTCATGATAGTTCATGGCGAAAAGGCACATTCGCGCTATTTAGGCGAAGATGCTTTTGCAGCAATGACTGGTTTTGAATATAAAACTCATAATGCGCCAGCCCCATACGAAGGCAATGCTCCGCTTGGCGAGACGATTGTTGGCAATAAAGAATTATTAATCGTTGAAGGCGCTTCGCATGTGGATCTTTACGATAATTTCGAAAAGATTCCGTTTGATAAAATTGAAAAGTTTATTCGGGATAATATCTAAGGGGGTATTTGATGAAGAAGGTTTACGAAGAGGAATAAAAATGAGTAATGAAAAAACTTTAGTTGTTTACTTTTCACGCGCAGACGAGAATTATAACGTCGGCACCGTGGAAGTTGGTAACACGGAATTACTGGCAAAAGAAATCATCGCAAAAACTGGCGCCGATGAATTCAAGATTGAGCCAAAAGATAAATATCCGGCCGTTTACCAGGAAGCGATTGAACGCGCAACCGAAGAACGAAAAGCCGGTGCGCGTCCAGAATACATTGGCGACGTAGATATTTCGAGCTATGATACGATTTTCTTTGGCTATCCAATTTGGTGGGGCGATATGCCAATGGTTGTTTATAATTTCGTCGAGAAACACGATTGGAACGGCAAAACCGCAATTCCATTTAATACGCACGAGGGTTCTGGCAATGCTGGCACTTACGATATCTTAAAATCTAAAATGACCGGCGCGACATTAAAAGGTGATGGCTTTAATATGTCGGGCTCTATGGCACGTACTGACGAAGGAATCAAGAAGCTTGACGATTGGCTAGAAAAACTTTAATTCTGCGCCGTATCCAGAATTATTAAACTCATGTTTTTCTTGCCCGCATTAATAATATATGCTTTTTGCGGGAGTTAGGTTTCTCCCTTTACGCAAGTAGTTGAACCCACCCTCGCGGGGGCTTGATGAACAGCATACTAGGCTCTGCTAGAGTCTCTGAGAAAGGAGTAATGTGCGGATTCGCATTTCGGCGTGGTACGTGGAAGTTACGTTAGGACTTCGATGGAAGACGAAGCGTAAAAAAGTATCTCGTCACTAGACGAGATACTCAGAAACCTTGGGCATAATCCTAGATAACTGCCCTATATGGATATTATAGCACTCTAGTTATTTAGTCGTAATATCGATTTGACTGACGCCGAGGCTGTCTTCATAGATAATTTGAGCGACACAAAAGACTACCATAACAAGCTCCATCGTATCAAAACTTTCCGATGTCCGATTCTAGTAGGGGAGTTAGAGCTCTGCCCTATCGTTGTTGTACTTGATAAATCTATTACGAGGAGGCAAAAGGATTAGACTGAGGCATTTCAAACTCTTCAGCCTGCTGTTTCTTCTTTTTCTTGGCAACAATAATTAATATAACAATTACAGATAATAGAATTGCAGCAAGCGCACCAACAATAATGGCAATGAGCGGACCATTATTATCTTCCTTTCGTGAATTAATCTCGGCCGCCTCTTTTGGCTTCGTTTCGGCGGTAACAATAGATGACATAGTGAGGAAATAAGTATTGGAGTCAGTTATATCTAGCTCTACTATTCCATTTTTAACCTCAATTTTTTCACCAACCATTTTTAATTCTTTCGGCAAATAGCTATATACATTAACCAGATCGCCGTTCTCGAACTTATCGCCAACATAAAGTCGCAGCTTAGCTCCGGCTGGAGGCGTATGAGTAGACACAATAAGACCGTCGGCATAATTAGAAAGCTTCAAGATTTCTTTTCGATACTCGGAGTCAAAAGAAACCGTAGTGTTAAAATCATTTTGTTTTTCGATTTTTGAGCCATCAATGATCCAGCCGGAAATCAAGCGCTTGCTTTCATTTGAGTAAATCAAATTAAAAGTCATGTCGCTGTCTTTCATTTTGGTAATATCAGATGAGCTCACCGTAGCATCGCGACTAATGATAATGTCTGCATTATTAATTTTCTTTGCAATAATGTAGCCGAGATCCTCAAGATAGAAGCCATCTTTACGAGTAATCACTAAGATAATATAGTTTTTTGTGCCAGATTCCGAAGTGATCGTAATAACGATAGTGTTCTCTCCATCTTTAATATTGTGCTTACCGGCTCCTGAAACTTTAGCCTTCGCATCGGCGGCAGTCGCTTTAACATTGACCGATTCAATGTCGTGCGTAACCTTTAGTCTGTAATTGTTGTCATTAATTTTCGTCAAAGAATAACCATCAACAGAGATACTACTTAGCTTGTTATTGGTAGACTTAGTGCTAGTTGGTTTTTTGTCGCCACCTGTCGTCGGCTTATTCCCGCCAGTATTGCCACCAGTATTGCCACCGGTATTTCCACCAGTATTGCCGCCAGTATTCGAGCTTGGCTTCTCGGTAACCGTGACGGTGCGCGAACCGGAAAGATAGACCGCATTGCCGTCGCTCGCAGAAGTAACATCACCACTCAAACTAAGAGTAATCGTACCAGTGCCAGTTGCCTTGCAAGAAGAGGTAAAGGTCTTATTGGTATCATTAGCATCAGGCGTTGCATCGGCAGCATTAATTGTGCAACCAGACACGGGCCCACTAGCCGTAACATGGACATTCCACGCCGCCGATGAAGCTATGCTTACGCTGACCGAGAAAGTATCCCCTACATATACACTGCTTTTACTAACATATATATTCCCGGAAGCCGCGAATGAATTAGCGCCAAGTAAAAAGGCTACAACTAGGCTTGTTAGAATAATTTGAATCTTTTTCATTATACTCTCCTTTGGCGACCTCATTTGATAAGTTTGGATCCTAATAGATGTTGGCGTACTCTTAATAAATCAGCGGAATTGATTGTGCTGTCGTAATTAATATCAGACGATAGGAAATGATAGCCAGTTAGAATATTCTGACCAAGCAAATGCTGGCGCACCTTGAGCAAGTCGGCGGAATTGATTTTAGCATCACCATTAATGTCGCCAATTACGACATTGGTATATTCAGCATAAGTGTCTTGTCCTTTTACCATTTTCGTCTTCCCGCCGGTATGAATTAGGCTATCGATATTACCAATGGTAATGCTCAAATCTTCACTATGTACAATATGAGACTTGAATTCATTAACGGTAGTATTGACCATGATTCTACTGATATAGTGATTAACCTCGTCAACTTCGTAATCTTTGATTGTGTAGTACGTAGTGGCAGTTTCCTTTTGCCAGACGGCATAGAGATCAGTGTTCTTGGAGAAGCTTACAGTAGCGCCATCCTGGTAGGAAGTACCGCGGCCGTCAGCTTGGGTGTTCCAACCTTTAAAGATATATCCAGAACGAGTGAAGGTGTTTTGGCGGAGTTGGAAGCTCTCATCTTTGTTAAAGGTTTGGGTGGCCGTAGTGTTAGTATTATCGTTGGCATGAAAAGTAAGGGTCGCAGAATTGCCATTAAATAATCGCCGAATTGTCTCAATGTCGTCCGAGGTGCTCGATACGTTAATAATGTTTTGATCGGGAGTTTCTAGATAATTGAAGGTAGAATTGGCATCTTTGTTTGCCCATGAAATGAAATCGTCTTTCTCCCAAACTCGGAAACCAAAGCGATAAATGTAAGCCTCATTGTTCATATAGTAAGTGTTGTAATCGGCTCGGATGAAGTTCTGATTAATGAAGAGATTTTCAATGCTAGGGTGATTGGCGTAGACGCGCACAGGATTATAAACGAGGTTGTGATGGAAATACATATCACCCGTGTTTGGCGAATAAGTATAATAAATAATATGGCCGGCGGCATCTTGGTCTGGACGCGCATCATAGCCCCAACCGCGACCTTGGTTAATTGAAATATTATTATAGAATTGATAGTTATTAATACCAGTAGCCTGATCGTCCTCCCAGATTTCAGAATCCTGCGTATTAGCTACAAACACATTGTCATGAACGAGCACATCTTTACCGGAGCCGGCATCCCCCTGAATCGTAAAGGCGACATCATAAACATTGCGTACGATGTTATCGTAAATGTCGACGTTCTCTGTATCAGTTTCATAAAACTCGATACCGTTACCGTATCTCTCTTCCCAGTTAATATCTAAGTAGCTACCACCAATATCCTCAATGACACAGTCGTGAATTTTGATGTTTTTCGTGCTACCGCCAGAACCCTGGAAAGCATGCGCACCAGTATAAGATAAGCGCAAATTACTAATATCCATCCCCGTACGCAAGATAAAGAGCTTAACACGAGAAGCAAGCTTGAGGCCGCCCAGAGTCTCGTAAGGGTCACCATCGCTACGCATGTAAACATAGCGTTCGTTGTCGCTATAAAAATCGTATAGTTCTGTCAGTCTATCAATCGAAGGTTGCTTGCGGAAATACTTTGTGCCATTATTATCCTCAATGAAGCCAATATTGAGCGAGTACTCGTCAGTGTATTTGTAACCAGTAAAATTATTATTGTTGAGAATATCGATGCGATAAATACCATCGCTATATTTTTCCCACTTCTTATTAACATAGCGCGTAGCGCTGATGGTTGGCAGATCACCTTCGCCGTAACTAGAAATCGTGATTACGTTGTTGTCAGAATCACTGGTCTGTAAGTTGATGCTACCATAGAAGGTATCGCCGCGCTTAAACAAAACCGTGTCTCCAGAATGGATCTCTTTATTATTTAGGTAGTCGATATTAGTAGGATCATTGATGTTTGTGCCAATTCTGCTCGTACCGTTTGCTGAAACATAATAGGTTTTTGGCGCTAGCAGTTCTGATTCACGCTTGGCAAACTGTTGGTAAAAATCACGATAGGTCGTAAACTCAATTTTGTCTGAACCTTTAGACTTGATATAATCAATCATCGCAGAGACTTCGGCAACAGATATTTCCGAAGTGTCGTGGAAATAGAATACTATAAACTCGCTATTATTAGCTAAGTTATCGACATCTCTTTTCATCCTAGAGGAGTTATCCTTGTAGTCACCGAGCCAGCTACGCCAATAGTAATAGAAAGAGTTCTTATCCTGACTACCATTATAATAATCGCCAAGTAAGTCGGAGTATTTATACAGCGAGTAGGCCCATTTGGCTGTGAGCGGATTACCCTTCAAAACATCACCATTGCCACCAGCCAGGATGATGCCGTCAGTATTAAAACCCATGCTGGCTAATTTCTGCTTCTCGCCGACGAAGTAATCATAGATAAAATCTTCGTCGTTTGCGGTATCTTCGCTACGAATTGGCGTTGCATTGTGAACAAGTATTTCACCGCCAGCGTCCTGGACGCGTTGGGCGACCTGTTGACGGGTTTCGGTTTGATTGGAAGCAATATTGAAAAGAGCGTCCGGAATAGTAGCGAGCGAAAGTGGCACGTTTTTTTCGATAAATAAGTCCGCAAATTGGTCCATATCGTAGCGCGAATCGTCAAGCACAAATGCAACATAGCTCTTCTCTAAATCGCTATATATGACTGGATTATTTTTGACGTTTTGATAGTTATTATCGAGCGAGTTAAGAATTTCATCCTGTTTAGCCTTAAGCTGAGCAAATTGTTGCGAATTAAGAGTGATTTTCCTTTGAATACTAACGCCCTGATAATTGTAGTTAGTAATATGCATTCTGGTTGCGCCGTCTGGAACAGTAAGCTCAACCCCCTCTTTACTGTCTGTATAAGTGCCGCGAAGAGCGTCGCCAATGACGTTATTTTGATCATCGAGAAATAGAATAGGCACAGTGCGCGTCCACTGGTCATTGTTTGGACCAGTATAAAGATCGTTGACCCCATAAATGCGGACAAAGAGCTGTTCGCCACCATGAACGCTAATATAATCGCTTGGAGCGGTAGCGCTATAGTGATGTTCGCTATCAGTAAAGTTTTCGACATACTGGCCATCCTCGGTCCATTGATGACTGGCGGTATACTTAACCGGAATAACATTATAAACAACTGTTTGTGCACCTTCGGAAGTCAGTAGATAGTGATCCTGTTTATTCTCGTCGTGCTGAACATAGACTTCATCGCCGACATCAATAATAGGGTTGAGGTCATCCGCAAAGCTAAAGTTGTTGTAACTAAGAATAACGGCGCCCAAAAAAAGAATAAAGACAAAGATAGCAACTGGAATAAACCTATAGAAGCTAATTCGTCTTCGAAATGCACGTCCCATAATTTAAACATTAGCATAAAAAGCTTAGACCTTCTAGAGGTCTTTTTTGGTTTTGGTGAGGGGCGAGTAGACTGCCCTATTCTGAAATAAAGGAAAAACAATGTCAATGGCAAAAAATGAACAAAAACAAGAATCGTAGTATAATTGTAAGCGTCTATTTGACACGACATCAACCATCTTTCCCTTATCGCGGTGTCGTACTGAGCTACAAATTTTAAACTTTCATATTAATAATTCATAGGAGTATTAATGAGTACTAATTTTGTCGAGCTCAAGCAAGTGAGCCGCGAATATCTTATTGGTGGGCAAGAATATAAAGCCCTAAACAAAGTCAATTTAACTATCAAGAGAGGTGAGCTAGTCGTGATCCTTGGGCCTTCTGGCGCTGGCAAATCAACGCTTCTGAACATCCTTGGCGGTATGGATTCGCCAACTTCTGGCAGCGTCGAAGTTGATGGTCGTGAGATTTCTAAATACACCGCTAAGCAACTCACGAAATATCGTGCCGAAAAAGTTGGCTTTATCTTTCAGTTCTACAATATTATGCCGACTTTGACAGCGGAAGAAAACGTCAAAATCGTAGAAGATGTATTGACTACGGATAAAGATGCACTTGAGGTATTAAAAAGTGTTGGACTTGGTCGCCACGCTAAGAAATTTCCAAACGAACTTTCTGGCGGCGAACAACAACGCGTTTCTATTGCGCGCGCAATCATGAAAGACCCAGCACTTCTACTTTGCGATGAACCGACTGGCGCGCTCGACTCTAAAACTGGCGTAGAAGTTTTAAAACTCCTTCGTCAGCAAGCGGATGAAAATACGACTGTCGTAATAGTAACGCATAACGCCCAAATCGCCGAAATTGCCGATCACGTCATCTATTTAAAAAACGGCGAAATCGAACGAGATACTATCAATAAAAAGCCAAAAGCAATCGACGAAGTGAGTTGGTAGTATGGTTGGACGAAATATGTTAAGGCGGAAAATGCTACGCGACATGCGTAAGAATTTCTCGCAATTTATCACAATATTTTTGATGCTTTTTATTGGCATGATGGCCTACTCTGGCATTAAAGCTTATATGACCGGCATGGAAGTATCGGCAGATAAATATTATGCCGATAACAATTTGCAGGATTTAGATGCGTTTGGTAAGTTAAATGACGATACGGTTGCGGACATAAAGAAAACGGAACATGTCCAAAACGCTGAGGGTAAGCTAACTGTGCTTGCTGAAGTAAAGAATCTAGATTCGCGCGATCTGCAATTAAATTTTATTAAATCTAATGACATTTCGAAGTTTCATGTCGTAGATGGTGAAGCATTTGATAATAACAGATCCGGCATTTGGCTAGACGAATATTTTGCCAGGAACAATGATTTGAAAGTCGGCGATACTCTGAAATTCGACACAAATGGCATAAAGCTTGAAGAAAAAATCGTTGGCTTAATTTATACGCCGGACCATGTCGGATACGTAAAAGATGATACAGAAATATTTCCGACACACGATAAATACGGCTACGCATATATTAGTCAGAATGAATTACCAGAAGCAATGCGTTTTTATTCAAGTGTTATGATTGACGCGGAAAACGAAGATGATCGAAGCGCCGTAAAGACGACCCTGACGGATAATGTAGACGGCGTAGTTTCGGTAGTTTATACGAAAGATCAATATTCGGCCGCTAGTTATCAAGGTGAAATTGACGAGGGTAAGACTTATGTCGGCATCTTTTCAAGTTTATTCATTGCGATTGCCCTACTCTGCGTCGTGACGACGATGGCGCGTATCGTGCGCAAAGATCGCATGCAAATCGGCGCGATGAAAGCACTTGGTTTTACGGATGGTCGTATTGCGTGGCATTACATTTCTTACGCGCTTCTGCTTGCGATTCTCGGCACGAGCGTAGGTTTACTGCTTGGCTACTTCTGGTTCGGCAACTTTTTCCTCGACATGCAAATGACTTATTTTGAAGTAGCAGAATATCATACGGTTACAAGCTGGGACGTCTGGCTAGTGATGGCGCTCGTCATTGTCGCGACTTGTCTCACTTGCTATTTGGTCGTGCGTAGTTATGTGCGCCAACCGGCGGCAGAGATTTTGCGTGTTGAGAGACCAAAAGTCAAAAGTCGCAATTTGCGCTTTACGACTTCTAAAATTTTTAGCAAGATGTCGTTCTCTACTCGCTGGAATATCCGCGATATTATTCGCAATAAAGCCCGTACCATTACTGGCGTAGTTGGCGTGGTCGGTTGTATGATCCTTCTTGTCTGTGGTTTCGGTATCAAAGATACAATGAATAATTATCTAGAAACCGAACTTAGCGTCATAAATAATTACAAGTACCGTCTGAACATAGCAGAAGATGCAAGTTCGAAGCGCATTAACGAGTTAATGGACGAATACTCGCACAATAGTTCAAAGACGCTTGCCGTAGAAGTCAAAAAAGACGGCGAACTTAAACTTAATTCGATTCTCGTTAACGATTCTGGTGACGCCGTACGTACACTAGACAAAGATTGGAAACCGATGGATATCCTGGAAGACGGCGTAATTATTACACAAAAACTAGCCGAAAATGAGGGCCTTAAACTCGGCGAAGAAATCGAATGGCACGTAATGGGCGAAAAAGAATATTACCGCACGAAAATTATCGGCACGAATCGCGATCCACAGAATCAAAATATCACAATGACGCGAAAATTCTATGAGTCGCTCGGCCGCGAATATTTACCTGATTCGATTTATACGGACGACGAAGTGGGTGATTTGCCAAAAGGCGTAGCGTCAATTCAGAACATCGACGCTATCCGCGATGGCATGAATATGATGCTCGATACAATGATGAGCATGGTCGTACTTCTGGTTGTCTTTGCGGCGCTACTTAGCGCGATAATCGTTTACAATATGGGCGTTCTTAGTTTTACTGAAAAAGGCTACCAATTCTCGACCTTGAAAGTGCTTGGGTCTTCTGACCGCAAGATTGGACGTGTATTTATTCAACAAAACTTATGGGTGGCAATTGTCGCGATTATTATTGGTTTGCCAGTAGGTTACGCCGTGACAGATTTCATCTTCAAAGAAGCGATTGAAGATTCGTATGACTTTGGCGTATTCGTGACGCTCTCGACTTGTCTAATTTCGGCTCTGGGGACATTCCTCGTTTCGTTTGTTGTATCAAGCTGGCTCACGCGCCGTGTGGCAAAAGTTGACATGGTCAAAAGCCTAAAAGCGAATGAATAAAAAATATGCCCAAAAAGAAATACAATGTCAATGAAGCGGAAAGCCGACTATGCATCAATAGTCGGCTTAGCTTCTACTAGGACATATGATTCTAATACTTTTTGCAGTAAAACACTAAAACTACGGACAATAAAACTACTTCCACAATTAAAGACACGAGAGCTACATTACTAATGTCATTCTGACCGTAAGACGCCCTTTTGCTACTCGAATCATTAAAGGCTATTTCTTCTCCGCCAGTATAACTATTAATTACTGTATATAAGCCGTTAGTTTCCTCTCCCTCAATAGTACCGCCAGTATATAACTTATACGATTCATAATTTAAATCAGGACTACTATATACTAAGTCTTGGATATCTCTTCCAGTTTTAAAAGCAGTAATTATTTCATCACTTTGATTCTTAATAGCAATTAAGGTATCAGCCGCAATCCTATTAAAACTAGCACAGATAAGATTCTGCTGAGAGTCATTAGATATCTGATCTACCATATTTCCTGTGGCAATTACTGTTCCGCCATTAATATATATGCCATTTACAGAATCGAGCCCAGCGTCCCCACTATTAGGATTTGCAAAAGCATAAATAGCACCACCTTCTATAATGAGTTTGCCATTTGAATCAATCGCATCGCCTTCATCGGCATCAGCAGAAACAGAAGCGAGTAAAGAATTGACGTTAATAGTAAGGTCATTTCTCACGGTCGTCGCGCTATTATTCGCAGTAGTTGTATTTAGACAGTCGTCTTCTGCATAAATTTCATAATCACCGGTTCCGCCACTAAAAGTTAGATTACCTTTAGTTTCGATGCCTTCTTTGTTTTTACTAGTAACTTTTAGATATCCTTCGCCCTCAAAGTACAAGTCAATATCTGAGCTTACGGCACCACTCGCCTTGTAGAAATAATAAGGATCGCCATCCTGTAAATCTTCGCTATCTGCTTTTACGGTTGCGAATAAAATATTCTCTATTTCATCATTCGTATAAATACCATAATATGCAGAATAATTAGTATAGTTCGTTAAACTATCTCCAGAATAGTAACTATTATATTTATCTAACCCATCAGAGCCAATTAGACTAACTTTTTTCAACTTTCCACCTTCGAGATAGTTTTTCGTCCCAGACACAGTCTTAATAGTTACGATGCAATCAGTGTAGTTTTTATCCTTGTTATAAACATAAACGGCAGGAGCCTTCTTTGAATCGGTATCAATACTAGCATTATTTAGAATGATATCGATATTACCAGTTACGCCATTGGTATTAATGGCCATCATTGCGCCAGTAATTTCACCAGCAAATTCATACCTTCCAGCCGTATTGATGTTTATAACTTTAATCTTCAACTCCTCAATTTTCGTATCGTTTGAAGAGTTTTCGATGAAATCGTCTAAGTCTGGCGTTTTCACAGCAGAAACCCCGTCAAACAGAAAATTCGTTAGATATATATCTGGTAAATTGCTAGAATTATAATCCACCAAAAAATCGGCCAAAGATTTATATTCTTTAATATCCTGATATGTCACCTTATCTGTAGAATATTTTAGTTCTTCTAGGTTTATATATGTAGTAGCACTTGCTGCACTGACATTCACACCAAACATGGACACGGCTATAGCAAGTGCGCTTAATATTTTTGTAAAAACTTTCATTTTGACCGCCACTAATTATTACTGCTTTGCGAAGAATCAGTATTGCTTGGCGTTTCTGGTGTAGTACCGCCCTGATTCTGGCCACTTGGCATTCCTGGTGGAGTGCCACCACCCGGCATTTGTTGCGACGATGAACCACTAGTTGCACTACCGGTCCCTAAAGTCTTTGCATAAACAAAGAAAGCCGCAGTAGAAATAACTGCGCCCACTAATACACCAATTATGAAGAGCATGATTTTCTCTTTCGATGTATCTTTCTTTTTAAGGTTTTCGTTTTCCATAAGCTTGTTTTCCTTTTAATCATTATACAATACCATTATTAACCGCTTTCCTGAAATAAAACTTGAAAGTAAGCAAAGAAATTCAAACTTTTAAGGATTTATGGCTTTGATGGAGCCGCAGAGGCTTAATACAATGACAATGGTATAATTGTAATAGGTAAACAAAGGACTTGCTCATGACTAAAAACCAAACAATCCGAGAACAGCTAGAAGCTTATATTGAGAAGAAATATAAGATCCATGAAGAGCAACTCCCTTTCAATCACGAAGATTATGCCGTATTCAGACAATCAAGCGGTAAATGGTTTGCAGTATTCTTCGTAAAACCATACAACGAGTTTGGTCTAGGCGGAGATAAAACCGTAGATGTCGTAAGCTTTAAGATTCGCGACCACGAGCTTGCAGAGACACTATACGAGCAACCTGGATACATTAAAGGCTACCCGAACTCTGGTTGGGGTTGGGTTTCCGCTTTACTAGACGGTACAGTACCGTTCGAAGATTTATGTCGTTGGCTAGACGAGAGTTATGAAGCAACACTTCATGAGCCTGGCAATATGAATATTCCATTAGAAAAGCGAAAATAAAAGAAATACAATGTCAATGGTATAGATTCCGTAACTTTACGTTTAAAATTATCTCTAACCTTGATTTTTAACGTAAAGTTTGATATAATAAAGATATGATAAATCAAGTTACAAGAGATAGAATTAATGGCTTATCTGAGGAATACCGTAAGCTAGCCGTCAAGTATAAAGAAGCTATCAAAGAGCTTACTATTTCTGAACTTCCGGAAATGGTCTATAACTCAAACGCTATCGAGAATTCTACTCTTACACTTGAAGACACCGAAGACATTCTGATTCGCAACCAAATCCGCACTGATCATGAAATTCGCGAGATTTATGAAGCAAAGAATCTCGCTAGCGCCATAGAATACCTGATGGACAATCCAGAAAAAGAGATTTCCGTAGAGTTAATCCTGAAATTGCACAAAACCCTACTTACAAATATTCGTGACGAGATCGCTGGCCGTTTTCGTTCCGGTAAGGAGTGGGTACGTGTCGGTACACATATCGGAGCTAACCCAGAATTCGTGAATGGTTTTATGCATGATTTGGTTAGAGATTATAACTCTGATAACGGCGAATATTTCTTGGAGAAAATTGCCTACTTCCATGCCGAGTTCGAAAACATTCACCCATTCGGTGATGGTAATGGCCGCATTGGACGTTTGCTTACAAACGAGCAATTAGACATGCTTGGTCTGCCGCCGATTATTATTCCGAATAAGTCTAAGTTTGACGAATATTATCCTGCTCTTGACGAATATACAAAAACCAATAAAGCGAACAAACTGACCGAGCTGTTTGCGAGACTTTTGATTGAGACGCTGCATCGCCGAATCACTAAACTGACCGCCAAAAAAATCATCCCAGTTGCCGATTGGGCCAAGAATAATGATGTTAATCTTCAGTCCGCAACAAATAAAGCTATTCGCGGAACCATACCAGCATTTAGAGTTAGGGGGCATTGGATGATTGATGAAAGTTACAACTATGAATAAACAATATCGTAAGACAGATAGAAACAATGAATCAAAAACCACTAATCGAATAGCCGTCATTAGCTCGCTAATCGCATTATCAATAGCTATACTAGCTATCTTTCATAGCGACAATAAAATCTTGGGGCTTGAAATTATACGCGGGAGCTTTATTGAAATACTCGTAAACTTCTTCAAATTAGCTTTATGGTTTTCAATTGCTTCCGGCGCAACTTTTTTAACAACAACTGGTTACTTCAATGGTTTTAATTATGACGAAAACTACAAAACTGAAGCTAAGGTCATACAAAAGCTAGTTTCAAAATGGCATTCATTCATAAAATGGCTAAATATTAAATCATTTAACTCCACAATCAGTACTTTCTCATATTCTTTCATAAGTATCGTATTCAATATAATTGCTAAGCTTCTAGGATTCTATGGGGCCGGCAGCATTGTCGTTGCAGCAATTACTATCGGAATATTAGTGCTAATTATGATTGTTATGATTTTAGTAAACAAACATGTAAAATCATAGCTCTATTCTCTCCCAGCAGGCATCATATCCTGGTCGGAAAAAATTAAAGTATAGATGAGGGCTCGGTGCAAAATCAAACATAATAATAACGTCATATCTTACAATGGCCTATAAAAATTAACTCATTGCGAAGCCATAAGCTTATTAATTCTCTGCTTTAGCACTACTTCTCCACCTTCCATTATATTCATAATCTGTTTTGAAATATCAGAGTTCTCAATTGCACCATTAAAGAAAGTAAAGCCATGGTTACCTCTTGGTGGCACGGCTACAATTACGTTATCGCTATCGGCATTAACGACTAAGCTAGCATTATGTGTAACGATAATAAATTGACGTTCATGAGCTTGTCTTTTTATGAAGCCAGTCAAATGCAATGAAATACCATCAGCGTCCAAATCATCTTCTGGCTGATCTATTAAGATTGGGTACTTACTCGTATCGAATTTTAATAGTAACTCCAATACCGCAATCGCTTTTTGTCCACCAGTCATATTCTTGAAGCTAGTTTTCCCATCTTTAGTCTTAATTGAATCTAAATAGTTAATAGACTCCACATTTTCGAGTAGTTCTTTTACCACTTCCTCTTTACCTCTAGCGGAGGCTTTTAGATAGATTCTTTCATCAATAATATCCCTAATAATTGCGCTAATGGAGCCTTTTTCAACCATTCTTTCTTCCAAAAACTTTTTTGAAAGAACGTCCACTTGTTTCAATTTATTCATGTTAATGTTCCTATCAATAAATTGATCATAGGCGCTCGGCTTTGGAGTTGTTTGATAGTCAATCTTCAAATAGTCAAATTCAATTTTGTCTATTGTGCCCAATATTTTTTGAATACCACTTTTATATTCACCACGCCTCTTTTCAATCTCATTCAACTTTTGATTAAATTCCCCTTCGTAATCCGCAAGTTTGTTTTTTTGGTCTGTAATCCTTTTAAGTGAATCTCCGATTTCTCTTTGCCTTTTCGCTATTTTAACTGATTCCGCATGTTGCTCCGCCTTATCTCTTAACCCGTCAATAATACCCGCCTTGTTTTTTATCTCTTCTTCTAAAGTTTCAATTTTCCCCGCCAATACTTTAATTTGCGAACCGATAATCTGTTTTAATGATTCTGTACCAACTTCTTTATATTTACCCCTAATCTCGTCATAAATATCCTTTGAAAGATTGTTTAGTTTAGTATCAATTAATTGCACAGAGTGCGCCGATGGAGTAACTTCTCGCAGTATAGATATATCTTGCTCGGTAATCAACAACTTTTTCTGCAACAATTCTTTTTCTGATATGCTATTCGTATACAATTCTAGTTCTTTTTTTGTAATGTTCGCAGTCTTACTGGTTACCTCAATTTTATTAGCTAAATCTTCGAGCTGCCCTTTTAGGCTCACTTCATCGCCAAGAGTTTTTATTAAATTAATTGTATTTTTCTTTTCTTCAACTATTTCGAATAGACGCCCCACAATTTCATCTATTGAATTATTTACATCTACGATATATTGTTTTATGGATTTTTCCGCATTTGCAAATGATTCATTGTTCATTAGAATGGACGTGATAAAGTCATCTCTTTCCTTAACTTTTGCGCCATCTTCATAAGACAGACTGCCGATGTATCCCTGAGGTATATATAGAACTTTTCTCTCGTTTGATATGGCACCATCCATCCACTTTACTTTTAAATTTGGATATTTCTCATTAATAAATTTTTTATCATCTTCAATTTTATTATTATTCTTTACTCTATTCGTGTACTCGCCCATATCTAAACTAGTCGTCAAAACTTTAAGCAAATTAGATTTGCCACTGCCTCGCTTACCTATCACAGAATTAATGTTCTTGTTAAAATAGAGTTTCACTCCATCATACTCAATACTGTCAATAATAAGGCTGTTGTCCTTTAAATCATCTGGCGCATAATCACCGAATGCCGTTCTTTCGTCAGGACTATAAATAGTCTGCAATAACGTAGAAAAAGACGGAATTCCCTTTATCCATGTAAATTTCTTTCCTATATCTTCATTTCTATGTGCATCTGAAGCTAAGTTTACAGGCTTAGGAATGCATCCTTCATATCTATCGCTGGAATTAAGATAAAAATCCTTATCTTTTTCAGGATGTTCTGAAGAAAAAAACAAATGAGACTTCTTGTCTAGATCAATCGCGGTTTCGTTATCACGAGAATCAGCATTAGCACTAGGCCGAAATCCCCCGTAGCCATACGGGCATCCGATGATTACGTAGTCTTTCAATTTTTTCAGATGAGTTTTTTTAAGTGCATCAAATAGCGCAGTTGACGAAACCTGAGCGGCCTTTGCGCTTCTCTCACTATTTACATTCTCACACAGCGAACCTCCAATAGTTTGCAAAGTGTGTAGGAAATATTTAATTTCCGAACAATCCAAATCGTCCCTAAAGAGAATATGCTGGTTGATTCTATCTCCTTGTCCATTTTGAGCTTCCAGCCTAAACTCTAGACAAGGAAAGACTACTATACCTTCTTTTTCTAGTCTAGCTTTAATAGATTTGTCACCCTCAATTTCTTTTCCTGCAAAATTAAAGTAATTAGTAAGGCCGACTACCTTGATATTCTCGGCTTTTATCTTACCAATAAACGACTCGATGGCTTCGTCACTGTTTCCATACCTATTTTCTAACCATGTTAGCGGTGAATGAATATGTAAATCCCACTTATTCCATTCCGATCCACGATTGATCCCTTCTGGCATAGCTTATATTATATACCTTCGCTCGCCAGCAGCAAAGCTCATATTACCTTAAGCCCAAATCCAGCGAACGCTGCAGAGAACTATTAATACAACAGATAAGATAATGCGCTGCCCCTATTACATAGTTGATTGACTATGGGATTATAGCTGTTGTGGCAAAAAAGAGTCAAATTCTAACTCCAATTCACTTGGTGATCCCGGAGGGAGAGCGTATTTTGCTACGCAAAATACTATACCTCAGGGCGTCGCCTCGGAAAGATAAGCGCGAAGCGCTTACTTTCGCTCGGCTCCTACTTCGGACGAACCCTCGGATTCTTCTCCCTTCGGGGCACCACTCAAAGATAAACAAAAAATACCCTACGGGCATTTTTAGCTTATCTCGTGGTGAGCCGGGTGGGACTCGAACCCACGACACCAAGCTTAAGAGGCTCGTGCTCTAACCAGCTGAGCTACCGGCCCTCACCTACATTTCCAGCATTTATTTAACGCTCAGCTGGTTAGAGCGTGCTAATTTTTGATGAGCTCGCACATTCGCGCTCGGACAGCAGCTGAGCTACCGGCCCGCTCACTTGGAGTATTATACCAAAGTTTTAGGTATTTGGCAAGCAGCCAAACAAAGAACAGTCCTCCCCTTTTGCGGTATAATCTGAGTATGCCTTGGGAAATTCTTAAGTGGATTGGAATTGTCTTAGTGCTGGTCTTTGGCGGCACTGCCCTGACCGGCGCGCCGTTCGTACCATCACGACGCAAAGAATTAGATATTATTTTCAAGAAACTCTATAAGCTCAACAAAAACGATTTGCTAGTCGATTTAGGCTCGGGTGACGGCAAAGTCTTGAAAGCGGCGAGCGATTTCGGCGCCCGCGCGTTAGGTATCGAATTAAATCCCTTTCTTGTCTTATTTTCAAAAGTTCGTTTTATTAGCAATCCGTGCGTAAAAGTCAGAATGAATGACTTCTTCCGGAGCGACTTGCCCGCCGAAACGACTGCCGTCTATGTATTTGGCGATGGGCGCGATATGAAGCGGATTATTGCGAAAGTTGAGGAACAAGCGCAAAAACTAAAACGGCCATTATTCTTAATATCACACGCTTTCGAGGTGCCCGGATATAAACCCGAGAAGACGTGCCGAGCGTACTTTCTGTACAAGATAGAGCCTAAGTCTAAGTAGTATTTGTTACAATATAGAAAAGGAGTGACTATGAAAATTCAATATTTAGGGCACGCATGTTTTAAACTGATTTCCGGAGACGATAGTTTGATTATCGACCCATATGCGGACGATAGCGTAGACGGTTTCGGGCATTTGCGCGAAGAAGCTACCATGGTCATTTATTCTCATAAGCACGCCGATCATTATGGCGTGGATTGCGTAAAGCTAATCGATGGCGACAAATCCAAGTTTAAAGTTGATTTTATTCAGAGTTGGCACGACGACCAAGGAGGCGCATTGCGTGGACCGAATCTTATTCACGTGATTGCTTGCGAAGGTTTACGTATTGCTCATCTGGGCGATTTAGGCTGTCCGCTAAACAAAGAGCAAAAAGGACAACTGACGAATCTGGATGTTTTGATGATTCCAGTAGGTGGTCATTTTACAATAGATGCCGATTTGGCGGCAGATATTACCAAAAGCTTAGCGCCAAAATGCGCGATTCCGATGCATTATCGTGGCGACGGTTTCGGCTACGATGTTCTTAGTACCGTGGATGAATATACGCGCCATTTCGATAACGTGCATAAAGTGGGCAATATTATTGAAATTAACAATGCTATGCCAGAGGTGGCGGTGATGGATTTTAGGGCTTAGCTACTTATAGTCACTTAGCCTGACGGTAAATTTCCAAGCCATCTTTTCGTTGATGATAATAAAAATGCTAGTATTTCGGCTAGTGTAATAATTGATTGGTTGATGGATTGAATTGTAAACATCAAGCAGTTCATCGAAATCGTCCACTTCCGATACTTTTATGCCAGCTAAATTTGGTGCCGATTTTAAGTCTACAATAATACTGTCGTAGCTAGATAATAGTTTTTTGACGTTCAATTCGTATTCTGCGCCAGCCTCCTTGATACGACCAACATAGCGCGACGCAAACGCGGCAATTATGGTAATCGCTATAAACAACAAGCCAACAATGCGACAGGCTATAATTGCGCCATCGGTCATCTTTGGCGCCGATGCTAAAATTTGTTCCTTATTCTTCGCATCCGTATTAATCGAGACCTCCACAGCCTGCTCCGTTAGTGGCACGGAAATACTCATTTCGGATTTGAGTGGCATTTTATTGCTAAACAAGCTATTCGTTAGGTCGCCAGTAATAACCAAAGACACCTCCAACTTCCCCATTGCGGAAAGACTATAGCTCTTTTTAAAATCGCGTAGGAGATTATTATATACGTCATAGTCAACCTTTACTTCGTCCGTAAAAGTCAGATTTCGAGTTTCTCGAATCTCCTTTGTGTCTGACTGAAAGAGCTTAAACTCGCGCGACCAATAGCTTGCACTGCTCTGACTTTTGCTTTCATTAGCGCTGATTGTAGCGATAATCTGATACGAATATGAACCAGAAACTGGCTGCGTAAATTCGGAATTATACTTGAAGCTGACATTAAAATGATTAATTAGATTAGAAATATACTTACCGCCGGATGGTAAGACATTTTTTTCAAAATAATTGTTATCTTTCAAACTTACCGTGTAGTCTAGGTCGTTATTTGTTTTTTGCGCAAGCTCGACACCATTGTATGGGCTAAAACCAAGCACGCAAAGAAATACGCCAAAGACAGCGCAAACAAAAATTAGAATAATCATCAAGATACGTTTGCTCAAACTGTAGTGAATTTGTTCAGCCATGCTTTACTCCGTTTTGAATAATTCACTCAACCAAACGGTTGGGTAGCCAATATATTTATTTATAATTACGACCCGCCCGACAACTTGCGATTCGTCTGTCCTGAAGGCGTCAACTTCCTCATTATTGTCGCCTATAGTAACGAAATAAAGGCGGTCGTTTTCGGTATATATTTTGGCCACACGATGGGTAACAATTATCCCCTCATGCTTAAATACTAGTATATCATTTTCAACAATCTTATCGGCAGAAGTCTTCTCTAAAATAACTGCATCGCCACGCGCGAAGGTTGGATTCATTGAGTTAGATGCAATTGCAATAATTTGATATTTAAAAATACCAGACACAAGTATTACTACCGCTAACAAAACGAAGACAATGGGCGTAGTAATGATCATTTGGTTACGCCGACGAATGCGTTTTTGATCTTTGCGATTAGCTACGTGCAAATTGTAAGTAAACAAAAAGATTGCCGCTGGCAAAGAAATTGCCATGACTGCGTAAATGAACGGTCCGAGATTTGGCAAAATAGGCAAGACGAAAGGATAGAGACGAACGGATAGCTTATATATTAGCGCTGGACGTAGGCCGACCTTATAACTTAAGTAGCTACACAGTAATTCGGTCGCTAATACCGGCAATATGACCGTACAAATCGTGACAAAAACCGCCTCCGAACTAGCAAAAGAGCTGAAATTCGTAGAGACGAGAATGTTTGCAGCCGCAATGGTTACCACATAAATTGCTATTGGTCGAAGATTGCGAAAATATGAATGAAATATTACATATTGGAATACTTCTGCTTCGCAAGAAATCAGCAACGTTGGCAAGAAACCAGATAGGATTACGTGAGGATTAAGCGAAAATGAGCTATGCGTAAAGTTTAGAAATAGTCCTAGCCCACAGCTGACAATAAAAGTCACCATCAAGCAGGCGACAACAATACGTGATACGTAGTTTTTAAGATAATGCTTGTCGCGATGAAAGCCAAACCGGATAATCGCCACAATGAGCAAAACGCCGAGTACAGCAGCCATATAATATGACTTGATACTCGGCGTGAAAGAATATAGGAACGATGCTAAAAGTATAACTGCTATTGCGAGGGCAGTCTCTAAGAGATATACTTGCTGCTCATTTCGCTTAATGCGCATTATTTAGATTGACTATAATTGAACGATGCAAATAGTTTCAGTTCAAGCGGCTCAGTGAGCGGGAGAACTTTATGTTCGTCCGTAATATCATAGTCAACGCGTACGGTTACTACTTTACGATTAACGCCAGTAGCGGATGGAAGAGCGATATTGAGCTTGTCGGCACTAGAACTGAACTTAATGTCGTCATAGCTGACCGTATATTTCACATAGTCAGCTTGTTGGGCGGTTAGCTCGCTCATTTGGATACTATCAAGCACAGCATTGAGCTGACCATCGTTCACGGCATCAATCTGAAATAGATAATAATCGCCTGGTTTTTCTAATGTAATGTCGTACGAAATTGAGTTGTCGGAAATGGACTTCGAGTTCTCCTCTACGCTTCCCTCGCCGAGCTGGTAACTGTTTGGATTTAAGTGGATGCTCCACTTGTTTGCCGTGGTGCCAATAGTGGCAACACCATTGATATTGAGCATCTGCGAATAAGCCGCAAAGCCAATGGACATAAATAATACGGCGAATGCTAGTACACCGATTACTGCAAGTTGTACGTTCTTTTGCTTTTGCATTTTTGTTCCTTCTTAATTTGTTTTAAGATTAACATAAGTGTTATATTTTGGCAATAATTGCTATAATATAGGTATGTTAGTTGTCGGCTTTTTTCAGTGGTGGTACCTCCGCGGTTGGAAACACTTTGCGCGAAAAACGTTCTCCACTCTACGCAATTTGGCCGATTCTTTCTCGATTTCGCTACTTTTGCGTACTCTTTTTGCGCCATATAAGCAAATATCCGCCTATGGCAGCGGCGGCGAATCGGTCCAGGCTCAATTTGGCGATTTCTTTGACAAGTTGCTTTCGCGCATGATTGGCTTCATAATGCGCCTGCTGATTATATTTGTTGGCATTATCGTGCTGACTGCCGTTCTGATCATTGGTCTAATCGCGATTGCGGTTTGGCCACTATTGCCAATCTTGCCACTTGCTAGCGTAATCTTAACTATTGCGGGGATAACATTCTGATGAACGAATTTCATTATAGTAGCCAACGAGCGCAAGAGTCGAGGGCCGGCAAAGTCTTCGAGCCCGTCGCAATTCGCGCTTTGATGATTATTACGGCAATCGTTTTAGTTGCGCTGGGCGCATACTTGATGTTCATGCTACACTCCGCCATCGCTTGGATATGCTGGGGTTTAGCAATTGCGATTTTCGTTATTTCTGTTTACATAAAAGACGAACTGCTTAAACCGCCGCTTGGCCCAAGTGATAATATTAATGATTTACTGTCGCGTGATTTATTAACGCTATTTAGCCGCACTCCTACCCCAAGCGAGATTGCGCAAATAGCACACAAAACAAATAGCGGCAGCTTTCTAGCTGTACGTTATGCAATTACGCCGAAATTCTTGAGTATAGTAGCCGAAGCATTGCCAGAAGATATTACTCCAATTTTCGCAAAGGCTCGCGAAGTACAACAGGCAACTGGGTCGGAAACTATTTCGGGTGGTGTTTTGGCGGTAGCCATGATCGAAACACATCCAAATCACGAGCAAATGTTGCGTACGATGAAATTGGAAGTTAAAGATTTATATAACGGCATAATTTGGTATAACTATCTGCACGGGCTCGTAAAGAATGCACACCGACCACGGCATACTGGCGGTATTGCACGCGATTTAGCATTTGGATACACGCCAAATCTATCCCGTTTTGGACGAAATATCTCAATGAATCGCGCAGGCGCCACAAACAAACAGATGCAACTCGCTCAGCACAAGGAAATCGTACAGCGCATCATCGAAACTTTCTCAAAGGGCGGGCGTCAGAATGTAACTCTAATTGGCCCCGCCGGAAGTGGGCGTTCAACGATTGTAACCGCATTGGCGGACGAATTGCTTGATGCCGACAATAAGCTTTCAGCAGACTTGGAGTTTCGCCAAATATTCAAGCTCGATGCTGCATCGATGATTGCAGAGGGTGGCGAGCGCGGAAGACTAGAACGACTCGTGCCGATTATCCTAGGTGAAGCTTATGCGGCGAAAAATATCATTATTTGGATGGATAATGCACACCTATTCTTTGAGGACGGCACTGGCTCAATCGATATTAGTAATGTGCTATTGCCAATAATCGAGGCAGGCAACCTACGCATGATTTTGACCATGGATCAGCAACGATTCTTGGAGATTTCTGCACGCAATCCACAACTGACTAATGCGCTCAACAAGATTATGGTTGAACAATCAGGCGAAGAAGAGACTATGCTAGTAATGGAAGATCACGTTCCACGATTGGAGTATAAATATAACGTAATCTACACACACTGGGCACTAGTCGAAGCATATCGCCTGAGCGAACGTTATGTCCATGATTTAGTAATGCCCGGTCGCGCAATTAACTTGTTGGAGTCTGCCGCAAATTATCCCGTTCAAGGTGACTTTATTACCGACGCTTCCGTTCAGACCGCCGTAGAGAAGGTTTATGGAATTAAAATGCAATCTTCGCAGAATGACGAAGAAAAAAGCAAGTTACTAAACTTAGAGGATCTCATTCATGAGCGCATGATAGACCAGGTTGGCGCCGTTAAAGCCGTCAGCAATGCTCTGCGTCGCTCTGCGGCAGGAGTACGCAATCAGAATCGACCAATTGGCACTTTTCTCTTCCTGGGTCCAACTGGCGTAGGCAAGACTGAGCTAGCCAAAGCATTGAGTGAAGTGTATTTTAGGGGCGAAGGCGAGATTGTGCGATTAGATTTGAACGAATTCGTTGAAGCTTCGGATGTTTCGCGATTAATTGCAGATGGAGCTGAAGATGCGTTGAGTTTAACTGCGCAGGTAATGAAACATCCATTTTCAGTCGTATTGTTAGACGAAATCGAGAAAGCGCATCCGCAAGTATTAACCACCCTGCTACAAATGCTAGACGAAGGTATATTGCGCGATACTAGAAATCGAGAAATAAGCTTTCGCGATGCAATTATTATTGCAACGAGTAATGCGGGTGCCGACAAGATTCGTAGCCTAATTGAAAACGGGGCAGATTTCGACAGCGTCAAAGACGAAATTACGAACGATCTAATCCGAAATGGAGATTTTAAACCGGAATTCTTAAACCGTTTTGATGAAGTCTGCATATTTAAGCCACTCTCGAAGGAAGATTTGCGAAAAATTGTCGACTTGATTCTTGTAGGCGTAAATAAGACTTTGGAGCCGCAAAAAATTAGCGTCAGGCTTGACGACGCGGCAAAAGACTTATTAGTCGAGAATGGCTACGATCCAAAATTAGGAGCGCGCCCAATGCGACGCGTTGTCCAAAATACTGTCGAGAATCTAGTCGCCAAGATGGTATTAGCCGGAGTAGCAAACAGCGGCGCAGAAATAGAAATCGACGCCGCTATGATTGAAGAGCAGCTAAAATCTTAAATTAGAAACTTTCTTTGCGAATTGTTTCAATGATATTTTGTTTGCGGATTTGGCGCATCGAATAACGCATCGTGCCGGCCACTAGAATTACTACTGCCAAAATTGAAATCACTATCGCATACCACGGAATAATTAGCTCAATTCCCGCCCCTCCCGCATCGAGGAGTTTATATATACCATACGACATAAGTAGACCGATGGACAATCCGATCAGTAAGGCTCGCGTAATATACATTGCGCTTTCGAGACGAATCATTCGACCGAATTCCTTCTCAGTCATACCAACGGATTTTAACACAGCAAACTCTTTAGCGCGAAGAGCAATATTCGTAGTTATCGTATTGAATATATTCGTTATGCCAATTAATGAAACGATCGCGATGAATCCGTAGCTTAATATTTCGAAAGTCAACAATAAGTTGCGGATTGAAGCATAGGCTATTTCAACATTTTGATAATAATAATCTGCATCATTTCCAAATTCGTTTTTGTATTGCTTTCTATCTCTATTCTTGTCTAAATATTTACCAATTTGTTCGCCAAGCCCAGAATCAGCAATATGGAAATCTCTAATCATAAAATAGATACCAGAGGCATCTTTTAGTATCTTATTTTCTTCGGAAATATAAAGTGTGCCTTTGCCATCGGAAGTTTTTTTCGACACTCCAAGAGGTACCTCCTCGGTAATTAGTGTAACTTCCAATTCAACCGTCTTCACGTTCGACTTGCCGCTACCCGAATTCGTTTCTTCTTCATTCTCTTCATTATGGTCTAAATTCCGGTTTTCGATTTGGGGGCCAAAAATACGCCTCAGGTCATCAAGAGTGAGTTTTACCGTATCACCAACTTTGTAATTAGTTCGCTTGAAGCTTGTTGAACCGTTGCCATGGTACTCTATGTAATAATCGCGCAGAATCGCGATGTTTGCATAATCATCGCCGCGATACCCTGCTTTTTTGGCGAAGCGTACGAATTCATCTTTAGATATTGCCACAAGTCGTAGCGGCTCCCTCTTATCGGCAGAACCGGACGCAGATTCGTAAAAATATGCATACTCTTTTACGTTAAAGCGTTCAATAATGTCCTTATAGAGCTCCTTCGTACCACCTGAAATCATAAAGTTAGAACCTATATCATCGATCAAAAAAGCGATATCTTTATAGCCATAAGAAATTAAGGTCGAAACGCCGATAAACACCGATACGCTAAGCGCAATCGAAATGATGGTTGTATGATATTTTTTGCGACTGCGCTTGAGATTCTTAGCCGCGATAACACCACCAATTCCCCAAATTTTCTGCGTTAGTTTTGACGTGCGTACTTTTTTGGCTTTAATTTTAATATCTTTTTCGTTACGCAAAGCGGCAATAGGGCTAGCTCTGCTTGCCACGATTGCGGGCGAAGCAGCAGAGAGAAAGATTATGATTGCGCCAATTATAGTAATCAAGAAATATCCGCCAACTGGGATATAGAAAGACATCGAAAAACCCAAAACATAAGTGTCAAGTTTGTTAATAATAACGCAGACGATTAATGTTGCGATAACGCCTAGGATGATGCCAGCCGGGATCGCTACGGCGCCGATTGAGAAAGCTTCGCGATAAACCATTCCGCGAACTTGGCGTGGGCGAGCACCTATGCTTGAAAGCATACCAAATTGACGCTCGCGCTCCGTAATTGAAATATTAAATGAATTTCGAATAACGAAAGCTGACGCAATAGCGAGCGTGCCAATGGCTAAAACCGATAATGACCACAGGAGAATGCGCGTTGTTTCTGGCACGCAGCCATCTAGGGTCGCAATCAGAGTGCTGCGCGTTTCAATTTCATCCATACCGGCATCCCTTAGTTCGCGAGTTAACATTTTTTCACTGTGAGAATAATCGTGCGGATTACGGTATTTTATAAATACGTTATACAGATGCTCCTCATCGCGCCGAAGCATGCTGGCGTCGGTAATCGGTGTATAAGAATTTCGCGGGAAGAGACCTGCAATATAATAGTCCTTCGTACCATCTTCGAGAACTATATAATCAATGTGGTCGGAGTAGTATTGTATATTAGCATATTTTGACTCTTCGATAACCGACACGAGGTTGCCCGGAACGTCACGATACACGATGTGGTAGTCGCCGTATTCTTCAATTTCGCGAAGACGCAAACTATTCAAGAAGCTAGTAGCTACACCAATTACAGATAAGATTAGCGCAACAGACAATACGACGCCAATAATAGTTACAATCGTACGAGCGCGATTCTGCCTCAGGTTAATGCGATTGAGCTTCGTCAGAATCTTCATGCTCTTCCCTACGTTCGTCTTTTATGATTTTTCCATCTTCAAACGTAATAATGCGCTGAGCGTGTTGCGCAATGGAAATATCATGAGTAACTATAATTATGGTTTGGCGGTATTTTGCATGCGCAACTTCCAAAAGTCTTACGATTTCGTCACCAGCTTTCTTGTCTAGGTTTCCCGTCGGCTCATCGGCGAGAATGATTTTTGGTTGCCCAAAAAGAGCTCGCCCAATAGCCACACGTTGCTGTTGGCCGCCGGATAATTGATTTGGCAAATGCTTCACTCGATCACTTAGACCAAGCATTTCGATTAATTCTTTTAGATATTCTTGGTTAATTTCTTTTTTAGCCAAGTCGCATGGAAGAGTGATATTTTCCTGAACGGTTAGTATGGGAATGAGGTTATAAAACTGGTAAATGATGCCGACCTTTTCGCGACGAAAAATAGCAAGTTTATCGGAATTGTACTTTGTAATATCTTCACCGTCGACAATTATCTCGCCAGAACTTGGGTTATCTACCCCGCCAATCATATGTAATAACGTAGACTTACCCGAACCACTAGCACCAATAATCGCGACAAAATCGCCTTCTTCGACAGTAAAGCTAACATCGTCAACAGCTTTTACGAGATTATCACCTTTACCGTAAGACTTACTTAGGTTACGGACTTCCAAAATGCTCATCTTTAATAATTATATATTATCCTTATCTAAACTTTAAGGTCATTTAAACTTTTGTTGCTATTCACTACGTTGAGGTCAATGTATTTTTCTCCGCCAGTGTAGCCATCCAATCGACCGCGATCATTATACTGCCAAATTAGCCAATCATTACCATTATTCCATCTCGCCGGCACATAGATATCACGAACCCAACGCGGATAATCCGAAAAATCCGTCAAATAAGTGTCATAAAAATCTTTTTGCGCATAAATTATTGGTTTGACATGGTATTGCGCTTCGAGTCGATCGAGCATAATCTTAAGCTCACTACGAAGACTGTCTTTGTTTGGCTTAACCAATTCTTTTTCGCCATAAATCTCAAGATCTACTGCGGGAATTAAGCGCCCATCCAGCGATTCACCGACGGTATTAATGTAGTTCTCTGCCTGCTCGGCGCCGGGGCTCTCAAAATTAAAAAAGTGATATGCACCTGCGGATAGCTCAGCATTCTGAGCGTTTTGCCAATTAGCCGCAAACCGCCTGTCTACATGAGTGCTACCCTCAGTAGCCTTGATATAAACAAACTGAATTCCCTGTTCTTTGAGCTTATTCATGTCAACATCGGCTTGATATTCAGAAATGTCCACACCACGGACAGAGTTTGAATTCAATGACCATTCATTGATACTAATATAACGATTTTTAACTGCTTGATAAAAACAGATGAAGATACTTGCAAAAACAATCAGTATAATAGTTGGGACAATTAATAATCTCCGCTGAGTTTTTGGCTGAGACATGCGTCTAGTATAGCATTTATCAAGTATGCAACAAAAAGTTCAAGTGATAAAATGGTTCACATGGGAATAATTGTAGTAGGTGGCGTATTGGAGAAAAACGGCAAATATTTGCTAGTCCAAGAAGCGAAAAAAGAAATTAGGGGAAAATGGAACCTTCCAGCGGGAATGCTTGACCTAAATGAAAATGTTTTTGAAGGCGCAAAACGCGAGATTTTCGAAGAGAGCGGATACGATGTCGAGTTGACTGGTATAGCGAAAATAAGAAATGACATGGTGGCTGGCGACTCGTTTATTGGTATTATTTTTAGTACAAGAATTCTAAAACAGCACAGCGACAGTAACAATAAGAACGAAATCATGCAGACTAAATGGTTCTCTTTTGATGAGATTGCGGGAATGCGCAATGAACTTCGTTCTTACGAATGGATAGTCGAAGCTATCGCAGCCGTCGAAAATGGCAAGATTTGCGATTTGGATCTGATTGGCGTTTAGGCCAAAGATGGAGACGTTTTGGCGTAGCGGAAGCTACGCTTTTTTGTCGCGCCATAGCTTATGGAGGTGCGACTAACAATAAGCAATGGATTGGGGGGGTTTAAAAGATTTTAATTTTTCCCGCGAAGACGTGAAAAGAGTCGTGAAATAGCAGATTGCTGTTTTGCTGGTGTCTGAGCTGGTTTCTCTGACTCCTTTGCCGCTTCCTCCATTTCCTTTGTTATTCTTGCTGCCTCTTCGCCCCAGGCAATCGATGTTATGATGCCGGTTTTAGCATCGGTTTGGACCAAATATCCAGCCTCTTCAAGCTTTGCCTTGATTGCTGGCATTTGTTCAGTAGCGAGACTACGTATATCATCGCCGTAATCCTTGTTGTCGGGATCTTTATCAATAACGCTATCGATTGCAGCCTCACACACTACATCAGGAGAACCGCCATTAGCCTCTTTCCCCGTAAGCGTACTAGCCATACCTTTGCGCTCAAAGTCCGCATACCCTGGCCCAAAGTATATTGTGACCTCCCTTGTAAAATTGGCGGTTTCTTGTCCGTCTTTAGTCGCTTCCGCTATGGCTTCGTTAATGTTTGCCATAAAGGTATCAAGAATTTCCGTTGGATAATCGTGGTTTTCCTGACGCGCCTCCCAAGCCTCTTGATGCTGGCGCGCTTTTTCTTCGGCTTCAGCGCGTTCTTTTGCCTTTCGGTCTTCGTATGCTTGCTTGCGCTGCTCTGCTTCCGCTTCCGCAGCAGCTTTGTCTGCCGCCTCCTGTTCCGCCTTTTGTTTCCTATATTCTGCGGCGCGCTTGCTTGCTTCGGTCGCATCAAAAGCCACGGCGCCAGCCATCACTTGCTCGTAGCTCGATGGGCCTTGATCTTGGTTTTCGGCGCTATTCGGGCCGGACTCTTTACTCATTATAAAAACCTCCTTTTCGTCTTCTATTTTTAATAATAGCACGAAGAGGATATATAGCTAGAAAGCTTAATCCACTTCGATTGCGAAGTTTTACTCATGCTTGATTCCCGTCGCCTCGTCTACGTTCTTGGCGAAAAAATCGGAAGAGGATTTCTTTTGCATTCGCTCCGTTAATACTCGGGTTTTATTTACCGCGCATCTAATTAGGTCCGCATCGCTAACGGACTCGTTCTGTAGCCCCGTATATTCTAGATATATTGCTCTTCTTGACCTAGGGTGCGTTTTCATGAATGTTGCGTAATCACCCTTACTTTTGTCATAGCCATGACGCGCGCAAATGTCCCTTAGTTCCTCTACTACTTCTTTTCGTATGGTATCCCATGTGGCGTCGTAGCCTAGCCCAAAACGCTCAATGTAATCAAACCTGACATCGTTGTCAATTGCACGCATAATGTCGTCTTTTGTAGCGTCGGGGCCAAGGCGGAACCTTTTATATTCGCGTATAAATACGGTTGGCGACGAAATTAACATGCTATCCAGCGATGCATCTGGCCGCGTATTAGTCACCAGCGCAAACCAATCTTTATCCGAAGACATCTCCGTTTCGACGGTATTAATATTTGGGTCGTACCCGTCAACATAATTTAATAAATCAAACAAATCGACGTCTTCTTTTGGTTTTGCGGCGGAAGTTGGCGTTTTGTCCGGAGGGGTTCCCGGCGGCGTCATATCCCAAGGATCCTTTTTTGTGCCGCCTGTTTCTTCTGGTTTATCTTTTATAAACTTATGTAGATTCTCGAACATTAAAACCTCTTTATGTCAGTATAGCAAAGTTCTACGTTTGGCATCTAGGGCGGAGACCACAGAAAAAGCAGGCCTTATGCCTGCTCTTTCTGTGGTACACCCGAGTTCATGAAGTTATAACTATAATTAAGAGTGATGCCTTCTACAGCATAAGCTACGGCAATATGCGGAAGCAAAAAGAATTGCCGCTATGCACAGTTATATTATCTTATTTTTTGGCGCCGTTTATAATATCGCTCAACCAACGACCATGTGCGACATAAAAATGCTCGTGAGAAAATAGCCTGCCCTGCGCATTGTCTTCGAATGCAATCTCATCAAGTCGAATTGCATAGAATACCATATGGTCAAGCACCTCGATTTCTTCCGACACAGCCTCGCGCAATTGTTTTCCCGTAAAGTTGTAGATATTTAAGCGCTCGCCACGTAACATTTCGCGATGTTTTAGCCAGTTGTAAATTAAGTTGTAAGCCCTATTGTCTAATTCGTCCGTAAATACCAATGCATCCTTTTCGACAATAGTATTCATTAGCCCTTGATCGCTCACTTCAACTAAGTCTATCAGGCTACGAGCGTCTTTGACTGACATAAAACGCGATATTCTACTTTGGCGCCAAAACAATAATGTGGCCGATATTACAGCTATCAAACCAAAGACGAAGATTCTAACTGTGCTCTTACTTGGGTTCTCCACTAGAAAGCCCAGCGCAATCGAAGGCCCTATAACTACTATCAGTGTCACCACTGCGGCCACGATAATCTTCAGCGTTTCCCCTTTAGGCTTTTCACCCTCTGCTTTCGCCTTTTCTATTTTGTCGCCATCTTGGATACGATTAATAAACTGAATTATCTCTGCATTTGTCATAAGCTTATTATATTATTTTTCCAATAAAAAATGGCCCGAAAGCCATATATAAACTGTGGTACACCCGGAGGGATATAAACAATGCGCCGTCGTTTCGCAAGCGAAACCGGGCATTGGGCGAACCCTGGGCTCTCACCCCTCACGGAGACCAGCGAAAAAGCGGAGCCTATGCTCCGCCCTTTCGCTGGTACACCCGGAGGGATTCGAACCCACGACCCCTTGTTCCGAAGACTAGTGCTCAATAGGCCTTAATCGCTGATTTTAATAGATAAAAGCTCAAGTTTATCGAATAATAAATCGTATTCTGACACACTATTTGACACACTAAAGCTTTTAAAACTACTATTTATCGGATGTGTAGATTATTTTAGAACTACTTATTAGTTCTTTATTAATTATAACATTATAGGCATTAATCCTTGAATGCCAGTGTTTAAACTTAAAGAATGTCGGCCAGTCTAATTCTAAAATTATTTCTGGGGTAAAGTCTTCTTTTAGCTTAACAACTACAAGATACTCGAATGGCTGCTTGATATCTTCAATTCTCGCATCTTTTGGGATTCCATAGAATGCACCTGTTGTATTAGTAGTAATACATTTAATCGAATACCTATCGCCGTCTACGCTAATAGCATCAATATTCTTAGTTGAAGGAGGAGCAAATTGCAGTTTCGGAAGTCCCTTCGTCTTACAGTAATAATCTACGACAATGTATTCACCTAAGTCACCAACAACATTCTTTGAGCGGATTAAGCCCTGTTTCCTCATCTCGCTCAATAAACAAGAATATTGTTCAATTAGTTCAGTGCCTTTGTAATTTGAATAATCCATGTTGTAACAAAAAATTATGGTACACCCGGAGGGATTCGAACCCACGGCCTGATGTTCCGAAGACATCCGCTCTAATCCACTGAGCTACGGGTGCATAGTCGAATTATATCATTTTTACCCCTTAAAAAGAAGGGAGAGAAACTCCCTTCTTTTTATACTACTCGCTCAATAGCCATCCTCTTTAAGTCTAGACTGCTATGCTGATAATAATTCATGGTCGTTGCAGCAGACGTGTGTCCCATTAATTCCTGAGCGGTTTTAAGGTCTACTTCCTTTTCATTAAGCCGAGTCGCGAAATAGTGTCTCATTTTATGAATAGAATAATTCTTAACACCTGCATCCTTCACTACTTTCGCATAGTCCCGGCTAAGATTCCTCGGAGAAATTGGCGTATTATTCCTAGTCCTGAACAATAGTCCTTCCGAAATATGTTTTTCCTGGACGTATTTCTCTAGCATCTTCGCCGTTTCGTCTCTTAGCGGAATCAATCTTTTTGATTTTACTGTTTTTAACGATGATAAAATTGGCTTACTACCATCCATGATTACTTGTTGAGCCACTTCAAGTACTCTATTTAAATAATCTATATTTTTAACCTCGATACCCAATACTTCACCTTTTCGTAAACCGCACTCGGCCAATAATCTATAAATGGGATAGTAATTAGATTTTTCTGCAACTTTCAAAAACTTTGCCATTTCATCGAAACTCCAACACTCAGTTTGTTTTGGAGTATATGGTCGATATTCTACTCCCCTCGCCGGATTCCTTGCGATATAATTATCTTTTTCCGCATAATTTAAAACGGTCGAAATAGAATCTAAGCAGATTTTTGATTTTCTTCCCGTACTACTATTGAGTTCTTCACTCATTACTAAATGTCTTATATCTTGGCGCGTAATCTTTGATAGCTTCTTATCCCCAAGATTTGGAAGAATAAAGCGATTAAAGTAATCCTTTCGCTGGTTAATCGTAGTGACCTTTAGTCTTACCGGTGCCACCTCCTTAAGCCAAATGTTATAATAATCACGCAACGAAATATCCTTAGATTTCAATTTTAATTTCCGACGCTTCTCCGCCTCATTCATCTTGTCTATAGCTTCTTTGCGTGTCTTTCCATAAAATGAATAATACTTTTTGTTTTCATAATCATCTGGCAGCATTTTCCTCGCTACCCACCTACCATCCTTACGCTTTGAAATGCCAAATCCGTAATTCCTAGAGCTCATACAAATATCCTTCCATCTTCTTTAAAAACTCATCAATCGCATCAATAGTTATAAAACGTCTTTTCCCAATATGAACCGTTTTGATTTGATTCTGGTTAATCAAACCATACAGAGTACTGTGGGAGATTCGTAAATATTTTTCAGTTTCCGCAATGGTGAGCATCATATTTTTAGTGTGTCGGACTTCATCGTTTTTGTCCGTACCTTTTTTCGAGGATTTCAAAATTTCTTCATTATATATATTCGCCATTTAGAAATCCTCCTTAATGAAATAAATCTTGGCTGTCCTTTCACCCGCATTGGAGCCGATTCGGCCTTGCTCTTCAAGTTCGGCTAATGCGGACCTAACCTTCTTTTCGGCTATACCTAGCCGCTTTTGTTTCGAATAATTGATTAACTGTTTTTGGTTAGAATATTGATTTTGTTTAACTAAATCATAAATAGATTCAAGACACTTATCCCATTCTGATTCTTCATTATCAATATCCTTCAAAAACTCCCAATGGCTACTAGCCGAACTATCCTTCACGAATTTTGCCAAAAATGGAAGACACTCCTCGTCAAAACGATTCTTTGCCTGGCTGATAACTATATAGTTCTTCTTGCTATCTCTCCTAATTGAGATATGATTATCGCACATAGCTACTATATCGCTTGAGCCTCTAACGGAGTCGTTGGCAGAAAAATTGCGATTAAGTCCATTACTTTTACGAGTATGACAGATAATTAGGGAGGCAATTCCGTGCTCTCTCAAATCAACGAACATTTCTGCTACTCTAGCCATTTCCGAGGCGTCATTCTCGTTCGCCGTATGAAATCTAGCTAATGAGTCAAATACTACCAAGCTAATATCGTTCGTTTTACAATAAACAACTAGCTCTTTAATATAGTCGGAATCTAGTTTCCTGCCAGATGGTTTTTGGTAGAATATATTATCAGATTCGCCAATTCCAAGCTTCCTAAACCTCTCGCTCAACTGCCTTTCGCCAGACTCTTCGTCTAGAATTAATACGCCACTCTTTTCGGTTTTATATTTATCGAATAACTTCATACCCTTCGACATCTTTCCTGCAATCTCAAGAATTAGCCAAGTCTTAAAGCTGCTAGGCGGAGCTGACAGAATCGTAATTGCACCATCCGGAATCAGCTTCTCAACCAGCCATCTAGTTGGCGGAAAACTCATCCCATATAACTCTTTTAGGGTTTTTATATTTAATGCTTCATTATCCATGAGGATTCTCCTTTATTTGGTTATCCTTCATTGAGCTCACTGAAGTTTTTTATTGTTGACCGTTATTTGTTGTGGTCTGCCTTCATTTTCTGATATTTTCTAAAACAAAAAAATTTGGACATTTTTATATTATTTTTGTCCAAACCTTTTTATTGATTTCTTTCAATAAGATGTCTTACTAAATCAATTCCATTTCTCTTGCCATTAACCATCTTTCGTTTTTCTGGATAATAAATCTTAGCCAACGTACCATAGCCATAGCCCTTTTCATTATGAAGAAATATTAGTCTTTGTCGCAGAAAACGTTTAGCTGGATATTCTCGACAGTATTCCTCGATAGCGTTCCAAATCATTACAAATTGTTTTTTATTAACTTTTCTATCCACTTTTATCGTTATACTTTCACTGTCAATTTCTTCTATTTCGGCTACAGGAAGTTTGATTTCATAAAAGCTATACTCTCTTTTATATAACTCAGCGATTTTGGTTATATTGCTGTCTTTCTGATGAGACATCATATAGTAGATTAGCCATCGGAAAATATTGTCTATTTTTTCCTCTGACATGATATCGTTTACTACTCTATCGAGCCTTTCGATGGAATCAGATTTGCTTTTCCCGCTTGATTGCATCAACTCTAGCAGATATTCTTTCGCCAATGGCTCGCCATCGAGTCTATCATATCGAAGCTCTATCTTGTCATATAACGAATTGTCTATTCCAAGTTCTTTTTCATATTTGGCTATGGTACTTTTTAGGCTACCATCATTCATTAATCCCTGAACGAATCTAAGATACTCTTCGAAGTCTTGTTCCCTCACGCTTCTGGTGGGATTGATTTTTTGCGACACGAACCTTTTTCTTGGCATTTCCATATTAATATTTTACTGCAAAAATCACTCCAACTTCGCTGCAGATTTTTCTTCACGTCCTGGGACCACATTAAATATTAGTTCTGGCCGCATAAAGAAGCTGTCTGGGTCTGGCGTTTCTTGATATCTGTCTGATAACCAAGTTGCCGCACGAACATCCCCGTCCATGGCTTTGATAACCATTGCCATAACAATAGCTTCTCGGTACGTCTTGCTTTTCACTAAAGCACTTGAAAGACCCCTGTTAAATGGGAGGGTTGGGTCAATTTCCGAATCAAGAATATCCCTGACTAGAGTTTTCTTGTTCTTGCTACCTCTCACTCTCCCATTCTGACGTCTGGGGTCATCTTTTCCAGTGAATGGTTTCAGATTATTTATTTGATTCATTAACCTTTTTATCTAACAACTTCTTAAACATTTTCTTGCTAGGCTCAGAATCGCCATGAAGCTCCTGATAGACCGCAGTCATAATAGCCAAATCCGCATACGTACAATCTGTCTCATTTAGCATATTCATGAACGATTCTTTTAGTATATTAATCTTCTTGGCTCTTTTCTTTCCCTCTGCAAAATTAATGGCAAAATCTTTCATTTCTTGATAATTGTTCATCTTCTATTTCCTTTTCATTTTTTAGTATTTGATTAAACACCTCCTCTAAGACATTTACGCAAACCGAATTTCCGCAAAGTCTATATCTCCTAGTAGTACTTATTTCCTTTCCGTCTTTTCCATATTTCGTCCAATCATCAGGGAAACATTGGCACCGCTCGCATTCAATCGGAGTCAATTTTCGAATCCTATCGCCTTCAATAATCGCAGGATTGCCATCTCCGCTAGGCCCCTTATAACTGGCAGTAATAGTGTTTATATAATTGCTTCGCAAACTCCTTGTCCTTCTTTTGCCATAAGCAATCACTTTGCCATCTTCGAGAACAGTTTTTCTGTTTGAGTAGCCGATAGGAAATATTTCTCGCCAGCATTCTTCTCCAAGAAATCCGACAATAATGACTCGTTCTCGATGCTGCGGGGAACCGAAATATTGGCTGTCCAGCACTTGCCATTGAAGTACATACCCAATTTCCCCCAAAATACTAATGATTCGTTGGAAATCCCTTCCTTTAGTGGAAGAGAGTAGACCTTTAACGTTTTCCAAAACGATAATTCTAGGTCGTTTTTCCCTGGCGATTCTTGCAAATTCAAAGAATAAGCTACTCTTTTCACCTTCGATTCCAGCTCTTCTCCCAACTGAACTGAAGTCTTGGCATGGAGAGCCTCCAAATAGGCAATCGAAGTCGGGCAGCTCCTTTGGCTCGATTTTTCTAATATCTCCATAGTTTTTATTTTCTCCGAAGTGCTTTTCATAGACAGAAATGGCATACTTATCTACTTCCGAGAAGCCGATACATTTTAGCTTTATATCGTTTCGTTCTGCAGCACGAATCAACCCAAGCTCGAATCCGCCGATTCCCGAAAAAGTAGAGAAATACTTTAATTCTCTCATTTTGTAAAAGAACCTCAATTATAGTTAGTAAATCCCCCTAAGACCTTTCTTCTGTATCAATTATATCAGACGTAATTATTAAAAAAATTTACCGAAATCAATCGGTAAATTTATTAATTATCTATGTTGCTTTTTGAGCTTCCTCATTATTATTCTCTTGCGAATGATTTCTAATGGATAAATCAAAATAGCTCCTTTCTTAATATTGTTACTAAACAATATACTTGCGAGAGCTATTTTGAAAGCATGAGCTTAATTTGTGGCAAACTTTTCCATTGTCATTTCAGATATTAGAGGACTTATATCTTTGCCCAGATTTTCTACAATGATGTTGTCGAAATCGCCATAGTCGATATCTCGCATATCATGATGAATATG
Organism: uncultured Candidatus Saccharibacteria bacterium; assembly: GCA_947304395.1. GTDB lineage: Bacteria > Patescibacteriota > Saccharimonadia > Saccharimonadales > Saccharimonadaceae > UBA2834. Next base: position 35,812 of record CAMZBA010000003.1, on the reverse strand, counting down.
ATTATATAAATACTCACTAAATGTACTAGCTAGGATAATTACAATAGGAGCATCCCTAATATCCCTCTTAACCGCGGGAACATACCTAGGTGTGATTACAATTGTATACTCTCCCCCTATCTGCTCGCGATGGTCACGTAACCTGCCCGCATTAATACCAAGAAGTTTTTCTTCAGTTGACTTGGCCTCGACTGCAAATTTCTTCTTTAGTGTCAGATATTTACACTCAATGTCAGTATGTCCAGCACCGCCAATTTTCTTAGCCTCAACATTATAGAACATATTCATACCTTCTTCCAAGACATCCTCAAATAAGTATGCAGTACTGTTGTCTGGATTGTCGGCATATTTTTCTATGAGCTTCGGGAGTTCAAGTAGCTTAGCCTGGAATTCGTCTTCTTCCTCGCCGATTTCTTCAAGAAGTTGCCTTGGATAAAAGGAATAAATTTCCTTAATAATATCTAACTGCATTCTATCAGGCTCATCGAGCCTTAATGGAGTGTCGAAGCAACTATAAGCATTGAGGAGCTTAGCGATAAACGGACGAAGGTCGTCGGCGATAGTAGCATAACCTGTAGTTGCTGTTCTTTTAGTGGGCAGACTTCTGCTATTAGTCTTCGATGGATGATATAAATCAACCAATTTCGTTCCTGCGTTTTTCTTAATAATCCCAATGGTGGATAACAGCGATTGCGTGTAATACTGCCATTCATAGATACAATTCACATATGTATGTTCATCGCTTTTAAGTAGTGCTGCTTTCTCCTCGTCCGTTTTACCCCTAAAGCGTAAAATGCTTTCAACGAGCGAGTCGTATGATTCTTTATCGACATGCTTAACGAAGGCGACTATATAGGCATACTCGGAATTATATAGTTTGTAGTCCAACCTCTCGTCGAGCATAAGACTCATCAGGAGCCTAAACGGATATAGCTGAAATATATCGGGGGTGCCGTTTGCGGGATGCTGAAACTGAATCCCGAATAACATAGCTGCAAATATCTTTTTCGACTTTTCTGAGTCGCTAATATTATCGAGAAATAGGTTTCCTAGCGGACTAAAGATAAAACGCTTATTATAGTCTTCGTAACCAAACATGTAGAATTCAAGCGTATTAATCCTATGGTTAATGGAGTCTAGTGGACGTTCATTTGGATTTCGTGTCTTATATAAATCTAGAAGAGCTAGCCTCTCCTGCATTTTATAACGCTGACTATTATTAACATTTGATGCACAGCTATTTTTGACATCCAGAGCTACGGCCTTAATTAGTTCGTAGTTGCATGTATGTTTATAGAGAATCCACTTGTCTCTATTGACCATAATTGGAGACATATTATTATTCTTCTCCTATTTTAGTTATTATTCTTTCCATCAATCTCGGCGGAACAGCTTCGCCAATCATAGTACGAATAAATGTATCAGTTGAGCCTTCGGGAAATTCTATTGTCTCTGGAATAGAAGATACTATAAATGTCTCCAGAAGAGTCAATACTCTCGGGTCCGAATATGTACCATCTGGATTCAGGTGACCTGGATGGATATTATTGTGCGAGCTTACACTTCCGCAATAGGTAGTGCGCGCTGGACAAGGTTGGTCCCAAACCATTCTTTTATATGTATTATGGAACCCTTTAATCCTGCTTCCATCCGCTTTTTTCGGATAATATACTTCATTTTGCAGAGCACTCTTCCCTGGCTTAGTATGTCTTATAGCCAACGTAATTCTATCGTTTTGGGCCTTAGCTTTATGCCAGCGGATACCCGAATCCTCACCTGGCTCAAGGGACGGCAAATGACCAATCGCTTCTCTAAGACTTATCTCTGGTTCTTTAGTTGGCCACCCCCACTTCATACTCTTTTTCCATATCTTAGTGACTGCACGAGGTCTCGATTGAGGAACTCCATAGTCCTTAGCATTTAATACCTTTATGTCGATATTATACTTATCACCGTATTTTCTTTTCAAAATATCTTCGAGTCTCAGGTATTCTCCTTCGTATGGGAAATACATCTGAATAAATCTCGGCACATTCTCGATTAATATGTAGTCAAAATCACAGCTATCAATGATGTCGAGTACTTCCAGAATAAGAAAATTTCGCCTATCTACTTCGAATTGCTTCTGGCCTTTGTTTTTACCAACAGTGCTCAATCCTTGACAAGGCGGCGTTGCTATAAGTAGTTTACACTCATTCTTTTTTGCTTCATCGATTATGGAATTTTTTATTTCCGTACTGGTGATATCCCCACAAATCATCTTCGTTTTAGGATAGAAAAACGAGTAACACTCAGCGCGCTCAGGCCTTAATTCGTTCGCGGCTACAACTTCAATATTTTTCGGTAGTCTCAACTCGCCTATTCCAGCACTTGAGAAGAGCGATATTGCCTTCATTTTATTTCTCCTACTATTGCTTTTATCATTAATGGCGGAATCGACTCACCAATTACCTGTCTAATTAGTATTTCCGGCGTATCATCTGGAATGCCCCAATCTCTCGGCAGCGAGTCTAAAATGAACAACTCAAGCGGCGTAAGGACCCTCGCATCAGAATAAGTACCATCCTCTAGAAGCCTCCCTGGATGTACGTTCCTTTGGGAACTAATGGCATCATTTCTCATCGTTATAGTAGGAGATGGCTCATCCCATTCTATTCTCCTATAAGATGAGTTGTAACCTTTTACGCGTGTTCCATCTTTCTTTTTCGGATAATACTCTTCGTTCTCGAAAGCGGACATGCCAGTTTTCGTATGTTTCATACATAATATATGGTTAGGGTCATGCTTCCTCGCAAAGTGCCACTTAATGTCCGAGCTTTCTCCTGCTTCTAATGAAGGCAAATCGCCTATAGCCTCTCTAACCGTAATATGCTTGTCAACCTTCTTTGGCCACTTCCAATTTGTACCTTTTTTATACAGTTTGATAATTGCCCTTAGCCTAGTTTGGGGGACACCATAATCGGCAGCATTTACAACCCGGCTGTCGATTTCATATTCATCACCAAACTTACTTTCCAGTATTTCTGTAACCGTGTGCAATTCACCATTATAAGGTAACTTTATTTTTAGTAAGGCAGATACATTCTCGATTATTATATATTTTGGTTTAAGTTGTTCGATTGCATCGAAAACATAGTTGATGAGGAAATTTCTTGAATCATTTATCATAGTATCTTGCTGTCTATTTTTTCCAGCTATACTCATTCCTTGGCAAGGCGGAGAGGCAATCATAAAATCAACACCCTTAGCCGATTCAATAATCTTGTCGAAAATTTTAGCATCTGTAATATCGCCACATATCATATTACATTCGGGATATAGTTTTCTATATAACTCTGCACGCTTCGGTATGAGCTCATTCGCAACAACTATATCAACACCAACATCTTTCAGGTATGCTTCACCAACTCCAGAGCTAGAGAATAACGACAGACCTTTCAACACGGTAGCCACTCCACTTAATTATCTTGTATTAATCATAACACAAAATGTTACCTATAACCCTTCTGACACACTATTTGACACACTCGATAATGAATACTTAAGCATAACAAAAGACAGAACCGAACAACTTTTTTATCTTGCTACTTATGCTTTTATTAACGAGATAGATATAAAAAACAGCCCTAAAAAATGGGCTGAATATGTTCCGAAGACAAGTGCTCTAATCCACTGAGCTACGGGTGCACTAGGGAGATTATAGCATTTTTTAAGATTGGAGTCTTGAATTTCTAAACCAACCTATTACTACATATATTCCTTTCTCTATTGAAGTTCGTTTACCGAAACCAGACCACGGAATACGTGGTTATTCTGATAAATGGGTAAATAAAATAAGGAAAAAGTTATATGGAGCAGGTGTTCCATTAGTTACTGGTGAAATTATTTTTAAAATGGCTAGCATCAGCATCAATATTAATTCTACTGACACAGTTGGCAACAATATTCAGTCTTGGTTGGGACAATATATGGCAGATAACAATATCTATCATAGAGAGCCCTCTAGCACGCCACCCAGAAAATTGGCAACCAATTTGGAAACGCTAATCCACAAACTAACCGTTTCTAAATAATAACTAAAGTTTTCCTTTTTCGTGTAAACTTTTTGTTAAATTTAACCTTTTCTCAGCCTTATTCCAATCTTCCTCAGTTGCTCTATCCTGCATATAATCTGCATGTGTTGTATTGAATGTCTTTTCAGCATCAGTGACAGCATCACCCATTTTATCACGCATAGTTTCTGCTTTCATATTTCTAATGCGAGCTTGATAATCATAATCCGATTCACCTTCTAGTTGAGGATAAACATCTTCTGAGATATCTCTATCAAAAGTACTTCCACGAGCTAGTTCTTCCGGTTTTTCAAAACCAGACTCCTCCACCTTCGCACGTTCAGACTCGTCAACTTCACGACCTAGATAAACGGTATCACCCTTTCCATCTACCGTTGAATGACTAGCTATCTGATTAGCTAAATCCTCCCATTGTCCTGCCGTAGGATTAGCTTCCGTATTCTCACGTAAAGATTCTGACATTATTGATCGCCTCCTTTAAATATTGTCTAAGTATAATTGTAGTACAAAATATGCTATAACTATACCTACAATAACAGATACGCGGGTTGATTATGAGTTTGCAGATAGGGGTCATCAGATATCAACTTGAAGTTGGTTTTCATGCAGTATACTTGACGAGATTTCGCAAGCTAAGCTACATTTAAAACAACCTAGGCATAGGCGTATCCTTTATAATCTCATTTTCTTCAAGGGAGGTGGAAGTTTTGAGTAAATATCCTAGCAAACAACAGGTTGAGTCGGAGCTATTGCTGGTTAGCCCCGATGATGATTTACAGCGGTTGCTACCAATACTTGGTGGTCGGCTCTTTCGTCATCTGCAACGAAGCGGAATAAGCCTCGTCGGGGATCTGCCCCTACTGGAGCCTATCGCGCTCCTGCATATACCCGAAATAACTGAAAGCGAGCACCTACTTCTGCAGAGGGTGTATGCGCAAATTTTTAATGGCGCCTACGACAACCTGCATGGCTAATTTTTAGCAAAATCGGGCTTGACAATTTGGGGTAATGTGTGCTATAATAAAGGGGTTGTACCATTTGGTATGATGATTCTTTCGAAACCGTAGGCCATTCCTAAAGAAGGAGGTAAAGCAATATGGCATGGGGAAGTATTAGACACTATAGACGCGATCCGCTGCCTTGTGTAGGAGCAATTGAAGCAGAACATCAGAAAGCAGGAGCAGCAACGGAAGATGCCGTCGTCGCTACAACTGATCAGGCTTCGGAAAAAGAGACTTCGGAAGAAGCTGCCCCCCAGGAAGAAAAGATCACCGCCGACGAGTAATCGTCAGCACCTACCGTAAGGTAGCACCTTAAAGAGACCATCTTCGGTCTCCGCCCCGCTCAGCGGGGCATTTTTTATGCCATCAATAGCAAACAAAGACAATTATTGACAAAAGTGATGCCGCTCAAGTGAGTGGCTTTTTATATATCTTAATTATAAATCATTTCGGATGGTACACCCGACAGGAGTCGAACCTGCGACACCTGGTACCGGAAACCAGTGCTCTTCCACTGAGCTACGGGTGCACTTGGCTATATTTTAACACGCAATTAAAAAGGCGGCCCATGAGGACCGCCTGTCTTCTCCGTACAGAAAATCAGTCGTTGCAGACGTGTGTTATGCCGGCGACCAGATTGGGCAGTACATAATACGCATACTGCACTGCGAAGTAATCGCTGAGAATATCTACGATCGACTCTTCGGCCGCTTCGCTTGCCCGGCCGATCCAGTAATAGGCAACTTCGGGTGCTCGTTCTTTTTCATAAAGAAGCCCGATGCCACCGATGTGCTGTCTGAATCCGCCATTTTTGCCTCAAGCTCACATAACTCTCGCCATTGCGCGGGCGCGATAACTATGCGGCCGCTCTGCTTTATGCCCTTTTTAACACGCGCTTGCGCTGCCTTGTATAAATCAGGTGCGATATATTTCGCAATATCGCCAAGCCTGACAGCGTTAGAAATACTAAATGAGAGTTCTCCCAATAGTCTGCCCCTTTCTATTCTGTACTATTAATGTGCATTGTTTAGTTATACCACTATTACTAGCAATTGTCAATCGAGGGCGGAATTTGTAGTAGTTTTATGCGCCTGGTGGTATAATTATCGCATGAAGATACGCGAGAATGTAGCAATATCAACACTAACAACCATGCGCCTTGGCGGAAATGCAAGATACGTCATCGATATCGAAGAAGATAAAGATTTAGCGGAAGCTTATCATTTTGCGGACGAGAAAAGTCTGCCAACATACATCCTGGGTAGCGGTAGCAATGTTATTGGGCGCGACGGCGGTTTTGACGGTGTCATTCTCGTGAATAAATTACACGGTATTTACGTAATAGATAGCGACCCAGCCAAGATACGTCTCTGCGCCAAAAGTGGCGACCTATTAGACGATTTGGTAGAATACAGCGTAAAACTCTGGAACGGTGAGAGTTATGGCTACTCTGGTATCGAGGCGTTATCGAAAATCCCTGGCACGGTCGGCGCGGCGCCAGTCCAAAACGTGGGTGCCTATGGTCAAGAAATAGCACAAACTTTACATTCGGTATGCGTTTATGACTGTCGTGATAATCTTTTCAAACATATGATGGCCGACGAGTTGGATCTCAGCTACCGCCACAGTATTTTTAATACTGGTGATGGCGTAGGGCGCTATTTTATTTCTAGCGTTACAGTGGAATTGCACAAGCATTGGCTGAAGCCGCCATTCTACACTTCTCTCCAGGCTTATTTCGACGAGCGTGGCGTGACGGAGTTTACTCCGCAAGTCGTGCGCGATGCGGTGGCAGAAATTCGCGCCGGCAAATTGCCCGATCCGGCAGAATTCGCCTCGGCGGGCTCATTCTTTAAGAATATTTACCTCAACGAAGAGGAGGCCGAGGAGGCTAAGAAAAAAGACATTCCAGTTTGGGATGGCGGTAAGGTGCCAAGCGGTTGGCTGATTGAGCATGCTGGACTAAAAGGTAAGGAACTCTATGGCATGCGCGTATCAGATAAGGCGGCCCTAATCTTAATCAACGAGAACGCAAAGAATTACGCAGATTTAGCGAGAGCGCGCCAGGCAGTGATAGATGCTGTAAAAGAAAAATTTGGCTACACACTAGAGCAAGAACCGATGGAGTTAGGAGACGAATGAAAGAATTGAATGGTCGCGAGCTAGCAGGATACATAAAAGAGCGTCAAGCGCATACCGTAAAAGCCTTGCGTAGCCGAAAAATTTTTCCGAAACTAGCAATATTCTACGATAATGATTCGCCCGTAATTGCAAAGTATATGTCGCTAAAGCAAGCTTATGGCGAGGATATTGGCATAGAAGTCGTAGTAACGAAGATAGCAGTAAATGATGCCGAAGAGAAGATTCGGGCCGCAGCGGAGGATGAGACAATAACTGGCATCATAGTGCAGTTGCCACTATCCGAATGTGATATGTCAATCTTAGATTTAATACCCACAGCGAAGGACGTTGACGGACTACGCGGAGAATCAGACACGGCGACCGCAATGGCGATTCATTGGCTTTTGACTGGCTACGGAATCGATTTGCGCGGAAAGAAACTTGGCATCGTTGGCCACGGAAAGCTGGTCGGCGCGCCGCTTGAAAAAATGTGGCGCGAAAGCGGATACGACGTGACGGTATACGACAAAGGCGACGACACGTCCACTCTGCCGGATTGCGACGTAGTTGTAACGGCTACGGGCGTACCCGGATTAATTAAGAGCACGATGCTCAAATACGGCGCAGTCGTCGTCGATGCTGGCACGGCTTCCGAAGGCGGCGTAATTAAAGGCGACGTGGATGACGCCGTGCGTGAACGCGAAGATTTGACGATTACACCAAAGATTGGTGGCGTGGGGCCGCTCACGGTGACAATGCTTTTTGAGCGTGTATTACAAACGGCGCAGAAGTAAACACACAAAAAAATACTCCCCGATTGCTCGAGGAGTATTTTTTGTTTTAGTTTCCCGTCCATCTAAAAGCTTCTGGGAAAGCTCTATACTAGGCGGTCAACTTATTTTTTGCGGCTAATGATATAGTAGCCAGCAGCAGTGCTTACGGCAGCAAGGCCAAGCACACCGCTGATAATTTCCCCTGCACCAGTCTCTGGGAGATATGGCGTTGGAGTTGGTTCTTTGCAGTCCTTACCAGGTACGGTAACGTCAGCAGTATCTGATTTCTCAGTCTTACTATCGTTGTTGTACTTACCTTTTACAGTGTTGGTAAGAGTAGAACCGTTACAGTTATCTTTCAAAGATGCATTGACCGTAGCGTAGAAGTAAATCGTTGCTTCGGTACCCTTGGCATAATCGCCAATATTGATACCTTCGGTCGATACGATACCGTCGGCAAGAGTTTTACCGTTGGTGTTTGCAGAATTGTAAAGAATTGTACTGCCCTTGACGTAGGTCATATTGCTTGGAAGAAGATCGCGAATTACGACATTCTTTAGAGTTGTTTCGCCAGTGTTCTTGAATTGGATGCGATAGCGAACTTTGTCGCCCGCCTTAACAGTGACGTTTTCGCTCCACTCTTTACCACCGTCGGCCTGAACCATCTTGTTGATGATGAAGCCATCTTTACATTCTTTACCGTCAACCTTTACGACTGCAGTGTCAGTCTTGGAGGTTTTATCATCGTTGTTATATTTACCTTCAACAATGTTGGTTAGAGTAGCGTCGGCACAATCTTCGCCTACGCCAGCGTTAACCTTAGCGTCGAAGTAGATATAAACGGATTTGCCAGCAGCAACGTTGCCAATGTTGAGGCCTTCGCCAGAGACGATGCCATCACCCGCAGCCGTGCTACCGATCTTAGTGCTTCCCTTGACATAGGTCATCTTGGAAGGAAGCGTATCTTTGAGGACAACGTTCTTAAGTTCGTTGTCGCCAGTATTCTTGAATTCAATACGATAATGTGCAGTTTCGCCAGCCTTGAGGGTGGTGCTTTCTACATAATTACCGTTGGCGTCTTTTACTTTCTTGTCGATAGTAAAGCCATCTTTACAGGATTTGCCTTCAATCTTTACAACTGCAGTGTCAGTCTTGGAGGTTTTGTCGTCTTTGTTGTAGCTACCTTTTACCGTGTTGGTAAGGGTAGTAGTTTCACACTTGTCGCCAAGTGCTTTAGCAACAGTAGCATCGAAGTAAACATAGACGCTCTTGCCAGCAGCGACGCTACCAATGTTTAGACCGGCATCGGAAATGATACCGTCAGCAGCAGCGGTGCTACCGATCTTAGTGCTGCCCTTAACGTAAGTTAAGTTTGCAGGAAGAGTATCTTTGATGATGACATCTTTCAAAGTGGTGTCACCAGTATTCTTGAATTCGATGCGGTAGTGAGCGGTTTCGCCAGCCTTAAGGTTAGCGGTTTCAACATACTCACCAGCAGCGTTCTTTACTTTCTTGTCGATAGTAAAGCCATCTTTACAGGTTTTACCTTCAACAATGACGTCTGCCGTATCTTCTTTAGTACCAGTACTGGAACCAGCGGAAGTTTGTGCAATGTTACGAAGAATCGTATTACCACATTCTTCACTTACGGACTTATCGACCGTAGCGTTGAAGTAGATCCAAGCATTTGCGCCGGCGCCATAAGTACCGATATTGATACCGTTATCCGTAACGATGTTATCGCTAACGGCGATACCTTTTGGATTAGTAGCATTAGCAACAGTAGTCGAACCTTTTACGTAAGTTAGACCCTTAGGGAGGACGTCGAAAACGTGAACGTTCTGCAATTGCGTATTGCCAGTATTCTTAACCTGAATACGATAACGAACAGTGTCGCCAGCTTTGGCTTTAATTTGTTCGCTCCAAGTATCAGTGCCAAGAAGTTTCACTTCCTTTTGAATTTCGATAGCTGGTTTAGCAGCGAATTGAGCTTTAACATGGAAGGTAAGGTAACCAGAGTATTGAATACAACCTGGAATATTGCCGTCCATCTTGCTATAGCCAAGAAGCTGACCAGAGTTAGTAAATACGCTCGTGCCGAGTTTGAAAGTACCAGCGTTGTTGTAATACTTTGCGGTACCATCTACGTAGGCAAGGTTGAACTTTTCACCATTCTTGGATTTAAAAGTAGTTTCATCCCAAACGGAGACTGGGTCGGCGTTTGAAGAAGTAATTTTACCACTTACGGTAATTTCCGTACCGGTAGTGGTTGGCAAAACGACGTAAGCTTTTACGTCTTTTGCGGCTAGATTAAGGTTAGAAGCAGCGTTGTTATGTACATACATGCGAACGACATACTCTTTACCATTCTCAACTTCAGTGTTATCAGTCCAGTGATTTTTAGAAGCATCACCAGTGTATGGAGAAGCGCTTACAAAGTAGCGCTCATCACCAACTTCTTTATTGTTATTAGTAATAGAGTTGAATGTAACTTTTGTAGCAGGCTTTTCAAGCGTATATGTAGTACGTGAAGGACCCCAAGCGAAAGCTACAAGCGCACCGGTAGCAGCAACAGCAGCAACGGCTGCGATGCCAATACCTGCCTTAGCAATCTTATTCATATAGTTATAATTCCTTTCTTGATTGTAAAAATATCCAGAGTGGAAAAAGTTCTTTGAAAGATTTTATTAGCCGCATTGTTAATCGTCTCCAAATCAGATCATTACCGAGTAAAACGTGGAAATAGGCGGAGAGTTTTTAGGTTCTCCGCCTTTTAAGGTGCTTCCCCTAGGTTATCCGGTACCCCTCGCAACTGGGGCATTCATAGGGGGGGAAATGAAGCTTTATTCGGGAGATGCGATTTCTTTTTCGTTGCTCCCGCCGGAATCGTTATTGGAATCGCCACCGGACTCCTTCTTCGGAGGATCAGGGTCCACACCCTTCTCTGCCTGCGAAGGATTCTTGTCTACCCTTTCATCGCGACGGTCATATTCCTGACTGTCGCCCGTACGTACAGTGCCGGATGACTCTTTGCCAGAGTCGTGGTCCTTGTAGGACTCCTGCTGGCCGTTCGTATCTTTGGCCTTCTTCTCCGATCCGCCAGAGTTGCCGCCGCCAGAGTTGCCGCCGCCGGAGTTGTCACCTTCATCCGCCTTGGGCGGGTCGGGTGCTTTATACTCCGACGGAGACTTATCCGTCTCCGGCTCTTTGGTTTCCTCATGACGAGTTTCTTTCTCATCATTTGGACCTCCCCCGCTGTCCGGATCGGGATTATCCTCATGTCGACCAGTGGGGCCATCATCGGGATTCTTCGGTTCAGGTTCGGGTTCAGGTTCAGGTCCGGGTCCGGGTCCGGGTCCGGGTTCAGGTTCAGGGCTGGGCGGATTATCAACCACGGGTTCGTGGTTGGGCGGTACAGTTATATTGACCGGCTGGAATCCGCATTCCAGTCTGTAGACGAGGTCTACGATTTTCCCATTGGAGTCGCGCACTTTCAGCCTGATGAAATGGCCTCCAGTATGGCTACTCTCAGCGGCTACTACCTTAGGAGCGGGTTTGCCATCGATCGTGATGCCGTCGTGCTCCATGTAGAAAGCCGATACGTAGGAGTAGTCATCCAGGATCTCGCCGTCAATGGCGCTTCGCCAAATCGTGTCAAGCTTCGCATACACTTCCCTGGCATACGCCGGGTCGTGCATGAGGTATTCCTGGATTACATTGGGGTCTTCCTCGTCCTTATGTTTGCCGAGAATATCGAACCCCAAGCGTCTCTGGGCGTCAAATGCGTGTTCCGCAAGCAGAGCCGCCGACGGCCGCTTAAGCCCGTCGTCCGGATTATCGCGAGCACGAAGCTCGCTCATGATCGCCTCGAAACGCTCATTCCCCTCGAGACCTTCAGTGGCTTCCCAGGGGTTGACGACACTCCCATCCGGCATCCTGTTGCCGTTAGAAGTGACGCCAGGTTCGGTATAGTCATGCCAGGCGATTTCTTCATTGCTGGGAACGATGGAGTTCTTTGCATTTTCGGGCGTCCATCCGGACGCCACGAGGCCGATTACCAGCGCAATTGCGCAGATAATCGCAGCCATAGTTGCTGCTCCTCTCCTCATATTTTTCACCTCCATTCAAGCCGATTCAGGGCTGCTGTTTGTTCGCAATGGGAGACGCCTGAACAACCAGGCACGGGACCAGGCCGGCGAGCACTCCCAAAAACACTTTCATGGGTACCCACGCGATTGGTTTCGCGACGTAGAAACATACGACAGTAAATACCGCCGCGAACAGCAGGGCAAAGACTACCCAGATCCACGGCTCCTTGCCGAGATACAGGTTCTTCAGGATCTTTGCCGTGTTCTTATTGTTGTTATCGATCACGGACGCATTCTGGCCGGTGATGAAGTCTTCAAGCTTTGCCTGGGCCCGGGTAACAACATCATCAGTATGATCATTCGTGGCCTTGACGCCAGCTGCGACAGCGCCGCTGGTGTAATCATTCGTGGCCTTGGTGCCTGCAGCGACAGCGCCGCTGACAAACTGGTTAAAATCATCGAGAGAAGAAAAATTAGTTACTGTTGCCATACTTCCTCCTTCTGCCGCTCCTTTCGCGGCATGTGTGACTATATCCCCTCTTATTGCCACTGAGGGGGAGTTAACAAAAAACTATTGCCCCCCGAAGGGCTCTATGGCGACGGTGAATGGTCAAGCTTCAAAAACCATTCTAAAATACCGTCTACTGTGTAATGTTGCGGTTTTACACAGTAATGATCTGATTTGTTAACACTACTCCTCTTGCCAAACTTTTCGCAGTACTTGCAATTAGCTGTGATTATTATATCAAGGATTTTGCATTTTGTCAATAGTTTTATATAGTAATTTACCTTTAGCAAAAAATATGTTATCCATAAGCATTTAAGTGTGTGCTAGAATAGGAATAAGATGGCATTTAATAGTAAAATGATTGGCCGTATCACGGGGGCTACGGCTAGCGATACACATACCGCTGGCGCCATTAATGCTAGCAATAATGGCGGCTTTAGCAACAGAGGCACTAGCGTTAACTCTCGCCAAACGCAAGGCCTAAGCTCTCAGGGTGGCGCCTATAGTCGTTCTATGATCGGCCAAAAACGCAACAAATACCCTAAGGCGTTAAATGCAGACGAGGCAAGAGCGCTTCAAGAGACAAAATCCGCCGAGAAACGTCCTGGATACGGCCGAACATCAAGTGCCGAAATGGCCGCCCAGCACAGATTTAATACACACACTCGCTCCAATCTGCGCTTCGGTAACGCCAGTACGGGTGGAGTGCAACCGCGCATTAGCGGTGCCGCTAACGCAACCGCAAGACCAGTGCCAAAGCCGACTTTTCATCGGCCTTTTTGACACTCTCGAAATGGCCACTTTTTTGGGCAAAATCTATGATGGTTTGATGTTGGATTTGGTCTGCCTCCAAGAGCAGGTATCCGTGCGAGTTCAGATGGCTCGGAGCTTGTAAGATGATTTTTTTGATTAACTCGAGGCCACCATCTTCCGCAAACAAGGCCGATTCCGGCTCAAAAGAGAGTTCGGCGCCCAGCCAAGTCCAGTTTTTGTCTACGTAGGGGAGATTTGCGATAATTAGGTCGTATTTTTGTACCCTGCGGAGACTACTCAGTAGGTCAGATTGCATAAAGGCGATTTGAGCGTGGTGTTTTTGGGCATTTTCCCTAGCGACCGCCAGAGCAGACTCCGAGATATCTATTGCATCAATTGAAGCATTAGGGAGCTCCCGAAAGAGCGTAACGGCAATGCAACCACTGCCGGTACCAACATCAAGTATACTTTTAGGTCGAAGAGAAATCGCCTCTATAACCAAAGCCTCCGTCTCCGGGCGAGGAATGAGTGTATCTTTCGTAACCTTAAAGATACGTCCATAGAACTCTTTATAGCCCAGAATATACGCTAGCGGCTCGCCAGAAGCGCGACGCTCCGTGGCGGCTCTTATTTGAGCCAACTCAGTCTTGCTAAACTCATATTCCGGATGAGCATGCAAAAAAGATCGCTCTTTACCTAAAATATGAGCAATAATTAACTCCGAGTCTAATCTTTGGATAGGCGACTCTTTAAGCCAAGAGCTCACGTTCATGGGCGGTAAGCGCCTCAATTATATCTTCAATATCGCCATTCATAGCGGCAGAAATATTGCTACGACTATAGTGAATACGATGATCAGTAATGCGATCTTGGGGGTAGTTGTAGGTGCGAATCTTCTCTGAACGATCGCCGGTGCCAATTAGGGACTTGCGCGCATCGGATGCCTTAGCGCGGTCTTCGGCGATTTTTTGCTCTAAGAGACGACTGCGCAGAATAGTCATGGCGCGGAGGCGGTTCTGTTGCTGAGAGCGCTCATCCTGCATTGTCACGACAATACCAGTCGGAAGGTGAGTAATGCGCACGGCCGAATCGGTAGTATTTACGCCCTGTCCACCATGACCGCCAGCGCGGTAGATATCAATACGAAGATCCTCAGGCTTTATTTCGAGATCTTGCTCTTCTGCTTCTGGTAGAACCGCCACGGTGGCAGTGCTAGTATGAATGCGCCCCTGAGATTCGGTCACTGGAACGCGCTGAACGCGATGTACACCACCTTCAAACTTGAGCTTGCCATAAGGTTGGTCGCCAGTAACGCGAAAGATGACTTCTTTGTAGCCACCGGCGTCATTTACGGATTCTGATTGAAGTTCCACCTTCAAATCATGCGTTTCGGCATATCTAAGATACATACGATAGAGGTCGCCAGCAAAGAGACTAGCTTCATCACCCCCTGCACCGGCGCGAATCTCGATAATGGCCGGTTTGTCGTCGTTAGGATCCTTTGGAATAAGCATTTCAGCAAGTTTGGTTTCTGTTTCCTGGAGTTCTCTTTCGAGGTCAGGCTTCATCTCGGCGAGTTCGGGGTCACCCTCGGCTTCTTTGAGGTCATCGATGAGTTGCTGGCGCTTTTTGCCAAGCTGAATAAGTTCGCCCACTTCTTGGAGACGGCGATTTTTAGCAGCAAAATTCGGGTCAGCGTAAGCGCTTGGCTGGCTCAAAAAGTCCGTCAGCTCTTGACGTTCATTATTTAATGCATCAAAATCGACTTCCAGATTCATTTGTAATATTTTAACATCTTTTATGGCGTTTTGCCATAGTCACTAGAGGTAGCCAACCTAGCAAAAGCCCCAGAGCTAGCTCTGGGGCGTAAAACCATATTACCGTTTCTTCCTTCGTATTCTGGGTATCTCCTTATACGCCGCCCAACAGTCGTTGTGGGAGTAGCCATGAAGTAGAGCATTCATGCATGAGTCACACTCGATCGTTCCATACCTGATATCTTTTAAGGTAAAGCTATCCCCACAAATAGGGCACCTGTCTTTTTCGGAGGGGATTGCCTGACCTGTCTCACTCCAGTGCGCCCCGATACGCTCAAGTTTGCCCGAGAAGTCCGCCCACGTCATCACATCTCCGCAACCAGACAGCGTCAACACTCGGCCTTCGGCAGTGTTTTTGTTGTCTATCATGATATAGTGAACTCTCCCATTCGATGTCAACTTGATCCGTCCCCCAAAGAGGATAAACTCATGCAGAGCCATAAATTCTCCATTGTTGCCATACTTCGCAAGCCACATCCGCTCCTTTATTAATTTGTACAGGCCAGCCAGATCATCATCCAGAACCTTCTTGATACCCTCAACCGTATCGACGTCTTCTGTCTTTATTTCGAGCGGCGGAGATTCGACGTACTCAACTTTTACGAGTAAATTATCGTCTCCTGCTTCTTCTCGCACTCTGTCGAAATAGAAAGCCTTTTCGATTGAAAAGTAGAGTATCCGCTCATAAGGGTCGAAGTCGTCATACTCAAGGGGCTGACCGTTGAATGTGCACTTAATCGTTTTAGGCTTAGGCTGCCTAGCTAAGCGCGCGTAACCAGTGGAGTAGTAATAGGGCATCCAGCAGCTCATCTTTCTTATCTCTAAGGATTCGCATATAATATGGTTCTCTTCAAGGTGCATATCTTTCCTCCTTTTGAAGATTTCTCGGAGACTAATGCCTCCGTATTAAAGAGACATAAAAGTTACACCGTAATGGTAGCATTTCAACAATACGACTAACAAGCATAACCAGATAGTTTTTATGACATAAGAAAAACCGCGCCCATGATGAGAGCGCGGTGAATATTATCAGTTTTACTATTTTGTCAATCGTAGTGCAGACCGAGCCAATCATTGCGCAAGGGTTGTAAGTGAATTCCAAGAAAAAGCCCCCAACTATCGTTGGGGGCGTCCGACTAACGGACCAGGAGTAGCTTTATTTCATTCGTCGAAAGTTCCCAGAAACCTCACGATTTCCTCGGCTTCCCTAACCAGGATCCCCGGGACCATGCGACGAAGTTCGTCTTTCGTCTTCCCATCAATGTCGCCAACAGTCTCGTAGCCGGCCTTCAGGAGGCGGTCTCTGGCCGGAAAGCTTATGAACAGGTTACGAAGCGGAGTCGATGCGTCAAGCTTAACATGCTTCGAATAACCATAGCCGATAATTGGATCTTCACCGGCCAGGCGGCGCAATACGCTGCTACGCCTCAAGTTGTTCAGCACCGCTTCGCCACTGAGAGCCTCTTCCAAGAATATCGCCGTAAAGGCGGTCTCGCCAAGACCTTGCAAAATCTCCTCAGTCGTATATCTTTTCCCGCCTCGAAGCCCGTACCGAAGCCCAATGATGGTTGCTATATACGGCGCAGATGCATCGGAAATCTCATCTATGGCTCCACGGTATTCCTCTTCCGATATCGAATGGAGGTTCCCGTAGCGCCCAACCGCCATCTGGTAATCCTGCTCGTTCCGCGAGTGCGATACGGGCGAAAGCAGATCCCATGGTTGCCGGGGAAGATTCGGTGCAATCTCGTGATATATCGCCGTATACAGAGAGCCGAATGCGAAAGTTCGGTCGAGCTCATGCCGAACGAAGCCATTTTCTTCAAGAGCTTTCGCCAGAGAGGCGATGCTCTTTAAGTCCAGAAGCTTCTTCGGAGGGTGGTCCTTGGGATCCATGTTGCCATGAGCAATACAGAGGGCTAAGAACACTGCTTTGTACACGCCGAGTTTCCCGATGTTTGTTCGAGTTCTAGGCTCCAATGGCAACTTGTTTATTCTGATTGTTCCCATATATTCCTCCTATCAGAATCTGTGGTTGACAAATCTATATGAAGCCCTCTAGGTGAGGGACGAAAGAAAAAGCAAGTAATCTCCTTTCTTAAAGAACTAGTTTTTTCAACAAAATATAATGCTGATCGCTCAGCATGACTATATTGTACCATGTTTCTATACGCATGTCAATGCAATCTTTATGCATCGATCTGTTTTATGGTATAATTTGGCTATGGGCCTTTAGCTCAGTTGGCTAGAGCGTACGATTCACATTCGTAAGGTCACTGGTTCAAGCCCAGTAAGGCCCACCAAACGGTTTATGGAATAATTTTCAACTATTTGCTAGCCCATAAACGTCTGTTAAATCCCTAAACAATGGCTAATTCTTATTGCGTTTTAAAACCAGATTGGATAATTTCTCTTGCAAGTTCAGGATTATCCCGTAAGGTTACCATAAAATTATAAACTCCTATACCGCTTAGGCCTGGTGCCAATTCATAGATTTGTTCACTAGAATAGCCTCCAACTGTTATTCCATTTGTATATTTTCGATTATCAATCCAGCTTAAAAATTCCGAGTAAATGTCCTCATACTTCGAAACTTTTTTAAAAAGACGCTCGGCCTCTTCAGGAGATACTCGTAGCTCTTTGGTGCAATAATCTAATACCTTGTTTTTATTCATTCGCATCTCCTTTCATTGCTTGTTTTATTGCTTCCGTGATTACAATATCAGTAGCCCGTGTTAGTTGAGCGGAGAAGCTTCTAGCCGAACTTTCGTACCCTTGCTCATAATAACCCTCATAATCATTTTCAGAGCTAATATATTGGTTATAACCATAACTATACGCAGCCGTCATAGCTAAATCACGTACGGTCTCAATTGGCATTGTACCGCGTCTACAATTGAATTGATAAGCATGGAAGCACTCGTGTTGCAATGTCGCTAGAATGTCACGAATGTCTGGTTCGTCATCGAAATTAGGTAAGTTAATTCTAATAATGCCATTCTTCTCGGCCCGAGGATCCACATGGCGAAATCTCCCATTCGGTTCTCTAAAACATCCTAATATACCTTTATCATCATCAATGCTAGTACTTCTTCCATATTTAGAGACTCTCCCATTAATGCTTGCGACAAGCATTAAAACTGGGCGCTCGTCTTCTTCTAGATTCATAATATCAAATATCCCATCAGAAACAGCTTGGCAGATAGCCTCTTTGCTATCATAGTCAAACCGCAAACATTTAGATATTAAATAGTCGAATGGATATTCCTTATCCTTCAAATTGACGTTATCTGGTATTTCCACAGTTACTCCACCATCGTCAAAAACGGAGCTTATCCTTGATACCATTTTTTGATATTTTTCACCTTTATGAAAAACTACTTCCTCATGGATTCTGCTAGCCTTCAAGGTGGCGTCTTTTTCCATCTCCGGCTTACGTATCTCCTCGGTCTCCATAGATAATAGTAATTCGGAGATCTCTTCGGCATGGTCTAAGTGATAATCCTCAGTCCATTCCGCATCCAAATCGGCACTCTCGTCAGTGGGTCGCAACTCATGTTTGCCGAATTCGTAATCATTCATATCTTTTATCATATCATGGAGCACCACTAGGCCTTTTTGGCGGCTACTCTTTGTAAACCGTTAAAACCTGGTTAATTAAGGCCCACCAAGTCAATAAAAAATGCCTTTAGGGTATTTTTTGTTGACTTGTTTTTTGTTTTGTTGCAAAGGCGTTGAGCCGTTGCATATATTTGACTTTTTGGCGTATTTATCATATAATAATAGGGTATAGCTGTTAGCTAGAACCTTAAAACTCTGATTATAGAAAGGATGTGATTTTCGTGCCGAACTACACGAGCAATGTTAAGGAACTTCCCGCTTATAAAGAGCTGGTAAAACAGTTCAGGGAGAAGGGATACACGAAAGGAATTGGACAATGGAAGTCGAGGAGTGTTGCCGTAGGAACCGCTGGTTACTATATTGAAGAAGTCAAATACGGAAACGTGAGGGTTGAGGACGTTCCTGGCAATTTATTACAGGAGGTCCTTCTCTATAACGCCTCTGGGTGCTACAAAGCAGTTTACGACTATATCGAGCAACATCTCGACCAGTTTGATCGGCAGTTCTGGAAAGATGCTACTTCAGCTGACTATTACAATATTATGTTCAAAGATCATAATATTTTCGATATTATGCCGGACGAATATCTCGACGAAGAGATGGCAATGTGCGCGATGTTTGCCGCAATCGATATGCGGTATTGCGAACGACGCCATGAATGCGAAGGATGGTTTTATACTGTCCACAGAAGAAAGCCGGAAATCTTAACCCGTGAAATGTATATCCTGGGCGCAAGATGCTTTGCAGAAAAAAATTGCGGCAAGAACGAATTTCTGGTTATCACTCCGGAAGAGTATCGCACGCCAGAGTACTGGCTCGCGTTATGCTTGTGCAACGATACTCCGGTTATGGCGGACGTCCCGGCGGAGATGCTGACCGAAGATTTTTTGTTGGGAATCTTTCTTTCGGACAAGCGAACCATTAGGGGCTTCACAGAAGAAGCGCTCGAGAGAGATGTTGTGTTCGAGGGCGAAACGGTCAAGATGTGGCAGGCTGCCATTCTTTATTCAGGCGATACGATTCGCGACATCTCGCTCAACAAAGAAAGAATTAGATTCTTCCGCTCGAAGTACAGCAAAGGCTCTTCCGAGTACAAGTATGCATTCGTGCGACATTACGAAGCCTATCTGCGCGAGCAGTAAGGTCTGCCGACGCCGGATAAATCAAGTAATCTCCTTGCTCCTACGCTTGCGCTCGGAATCGCTATGGGTGGAGGTGACAAAATCTTACTCCATTTTCGCGACCTTAGATCTTTCTATGACAGAAGTGTCTACGTTGACGAAATATAAGAAAAACCCCGCATTACTGCGGGGCTTTTTGAATCATTCGAATTCGTCGATGCTTTCGGCAGTATACGCCATTAAGAATATCAGCCCAAATCGAATTCTATAAACATTGCGAAAAAGGAAAGCAAATACAAATCAAGTAGCACGACATTCCGCCATAGCTAAAATAACGTTCCTAGCAAGCCTAAACTTGACGGTATTTAGCTATGCTGTTATAATATCGGAAGCTCTGAGACCTTTCGTAGCTTCATGGCCGTTATTTATAGAAAAGAGGGGGGATTTAAATGAAAAGCACAATCATCGACACTACTGCAACGGGTAAAAGAATTCGGTCTTTAATGAACGAGATTGGCCTGACCACACTGAATGCTAAATGCTTCTACGATATCAGCTGTTCACAGACATTCCACAAGTGGCTAAGCGGCGCCGTATTACCGACCGTCGAGCATCTAGTAATCCTGGCGGCAGTATTGGGCACTCCAATGGAAGAAATCATAGTTGCCGACACTACCGCTTATCCCGCAAAGACAAAGAAGCCGCTACCCGCACACGAGGAAAACTTGGCGGAGGCGGCGTGCGACTTGCCAATATGCGATTGCGGACAAATGCTTGTCCCAGACATAGATGCTGTAGCGACCGGTAAGAGGATTAATCAGCTAATGATCGATGCCGAAATGACCGTGCGAGACATACAGAAGACTCTTGGCACTAAAACCACACAGGCAGTCTATAATTGGATTCGCGGCACTAGACTGCCGTCAGTCGAGCATCTGGTAGTCTTGGCCGCCACCCTTGGCGTCTCAATGGATGAGCTTATAGTCGTGGATACGGTTGTCTTATCTATGCTGGACGGAATAGTGATCGAAAAGAAAGACGCAAAGATTACTTTGGCAACAGCCATAAGCCTTATTCGTGCCGAAAATGCGAAAACAACTGCTCGCAGGTAACTGCGAGCTTTTTTATGCAATAAAAATCCCTGTCGCGTTGGCGGCAAGGGATTTTGATTAGTTTTACATAAACTTCGGTTGCTAGCTAAATAGCTAAAACTGTTCTCGTGCTAGTACCTCGCCGTCTTCGTTATAGATTGCCGCGTCAGCATTAGCGAGATAAAAAATCTTGAAATCAGGCGCATCTAAAGTGTATCCAGCCTCTTCCGCCCAATCAAACTCTGCTATGATTGCTTTTTTGGCCTCAACATTGTCACTATCGTCAATCATTTGGCAATTGATTCTAATCCAATCAGTTCCGTCATAGGCAACGATGCAGACATGATTATTTGCCTCAATTTGTTTCGCCACATTCTTTTGCGCATGAGTTAACGCATAGATTTTCCCATCAAATAATACTGGGTCACCAAATGGGCGCAAGCTCGGCTTGTTGCCATTTACTGTTGCGACAAAATTCACATGGGTTCTATTCTTCAAGAAATCAAAAGTTTTTTCCATATCACTCCTCACGTTTATTGCCATTATTTTAACATGAAAAAGACCGCACCCGAGGGGTGCGGCCCGTTTTTTAGTCCGCGAGGTAGTCGTGGCCAGTATGAATATCTCCGGCCTTATAGGGATCACCGTCGCCGGCTGCAATCACGCAGCCGCCGCCGCATTTTTCCAGCAGATCACAGGACAAACACTTCCCATCCAGGTGTCGATGTGTACGAAACATCTGCAATATCGAATTCCCCGTCAGGAAGCGAGTGAAAGCCGCAGGCGTATTGATATCGAGGAAATTACCCAGGATCCTCTCACTCAACGCACATCTCTGGATGCCGCCATCCTGAACCACGGAAAGAACGCCGTCAGGACAGCCCCACTTGCAGCCACCGGGAGTCAGCATATACCAATACTGCTCCGGAATAGCACACCACGGGAATGCGTCTACGGCATCAAGCTTCGTTTCGAAGCCATATTCCTGCCTGATGTACTCAATCGAGCCCAGCGCTTTTGTTAGCAGATCCTGCTTGACCATCCACCG
This sequence comes from uncultured Candidatus Saccharibacteria bacterium, assembly GCA_947304395.1. Classification (GTDB taxonomy): domain Bacteria; phylum Patescibacteriota; class Saccharimonadia; order Saccharimonadales; family Saccharimonadaceae; genus UBA2834. Next base: position 13,797 of record CAMZBA010000003.1, on the reverse strand, counting down.
GCTATAGCCTTCACAGGCCCGCCCAGTTTTCGCGATCCTTTGGACCAAGAAATAGTCGCGCTCCGGATCCATATGCAACTCGCTGATTGCGCCCATCATCATCCCCTCAATGTGTTGTAGAGTATACGGAATGAAGTTAAGGACGATACCTACGCCCTTATGCGTGGTGTCACCACGAGCCCGCATATAGGCTTTCAGTTGCTCCATTGCATGATCATAGGCGCCAGGGTTACCATTGATAGTATCGTGCGCCGAGCCGATCCCGTGTAGGGTGAAATCCAGCTCGTCAACATAAGGCACGATAGCCTCAATCGGAACAGCCTTTCCGTCTTTCATATAGGAGTGCGTGTTGGACAATACGCAAGTGGCCATACCGCCCACATCTTCTTTGGCATAGCGAAGAAGCTCAGCTAAATCAGGATGCCGGCAAGGGTCGCCCCCTACAAACACCAGGCTTTTCGCCCCTGCTGCGCCCCGGATGTTACGGATAATCTCTTTCAACGTCTCAGTATCGCCGTATAGCGGCAATCGTTTGAACAGCTCGTTACTCCCGCCCCCCTCATCGACATAGCAGTACGGACAATGCCCGTCGCATTCGCGAGTAATATGCAGGTCAACCTCGTCAACTTCCTTTGTCGCGATTACGGGTCCCATATAATACCTCCTTTTCAGTCTCTGTAAAAATTCACGGTCGCTAAAACTACTCGATATGATAATTATAGCATACTTTTCCCGTATAGTCAACTTCTACTCCCTATAGGCGAGGTGGCGTAGTAGGAGATTGGCTTACCGTATTTTCGCCACGATCTGCGACCGTTTCGGAGCCTTTCGTCGTTAAAGACGCAAAAAGTTGTTAAACCCCCCAACAATATGGCTGAAGATTAATTGACTTTGTTAATCGGGTCGTCTACCACGGAGAGCATCGACTGCACCCAAATTTCGAACATTTTTTCTAGAGATTCTTGAGTATAGTAGGCATTATGTGGGGTAACGAAAACATTGCCTTTATATTCCTTGCTCAAATCATCGCTTTCGAAGGCAACGCCGCCGAGTTTACCATCTTCCACCATTTGCGCCATTCTTAACGCTATATCTTCAAAACCATTCGCTACAATGATTACCTTCGCTTGAGGACTAAACTTTGACAGATCATTAAACAGAGCGAGACTTTCTGGATTTTTTGAAATTGTAATAAACATATACTCGCTTTTATCAAGCATTTTATCGAAATCTAAATAATGATATTCTGGATCATTCTGATTATGTGAGTAATAGCAGATTTCATCACGACCAATAATACCATCCAACTTCTTTGCAAGGGCATGACCAATTGCCCCGAAACCAATTATGTCTGTTGGCTTGCCGTACATGTCTTCGCCAATAAACTCTTTATCCCAGTTCATCTTGCCTTCTTTTTCAAAAAGAGGGAGCTTCTTCGCAAGGACTAAAGCCATCATTACACATTTTTCTGCAACAGAATTTGTTGCATAGTGCGGCACGTTAGTGACAGCAATGCCTTTTTCGGAACAATAAGCACAGTCCACCCATTCATAATCAGTCGTTTCTAAGCAAATGGCTCTTATATTCGGTGTTTTATCTATGATTTCGTTTTTAAATTCCCAGCCAACGATATCTGGATCTATAGCGATTACTTTCTCGTTCTCGTCATTAAAAAGAAGCTCATACTCTGGTTTTTCTAGAATAACGACGTCCTCAAATTTTTCTTTCAAAAGATCTTTTTGTTCAGCGGTTAAATCATTTTGCCGGCAATAAATATAAAGTTTCATATAGCCCCTTCCAATAAATTATGCCATTTTTGCAACAAAAGACGTATCAAAAATCGTAATTTACCTCTATAATTTTGTCCGTTAAATCCCCAACGATTTGGTCTTTACTATCGTATTATATTTATAAGATATAAATAAAGCAAACTAGGAGAAAAATATGGCGACGAAGGAACAATATGACATGTGGACGAGAGAATTTATGGAATCTTGGAAACAGCTAGATTGGAAAAAGACACTAGAAACGCTCGATAAAAACGTAGAGTACTACGAAAACCCCATAGATATTCCTTGTAGAGATTTTAATGAAGTAATAGGTCTCTGGGATGTTGTTGCTGACAACCAAAAAGATATAATATATGATTATAAGATTATTGCTTATAATGATACGACCTGCATTATTAACTGGCAAATGACAAGGATTATGACAAAAACTAACAAGAAACAGGATATAGATGGGATATTTCAGGTTTCTCTAAACGAAGAAGGCAAGTGCACCTATCTTAAACAATGGAGATATACCAAGGAATAATATGAGCACTATCAGAAAAACATAACTCCTATAGTTTCTCGTATACGCTGTTAGAACCTGGTTAATTAACCCCCACCAAGACGTATTTAAAACGGCATTTTGGCCGATTTTTTAGTGGTAAATGTCTGTTAATACCCTAAATAATTTGGTCTAAACATTTTCCAAAAAAGAGAGCCCCCGGCTCTACCCACACTGGCTGTGTGGAAGTCGGGGGTTTGGGTTGATTAGTTGTAGCGAGTGTTAACCGCTGCGGCGACCTCCTCGAGGCTTTCGCAGACGGTGGCGCCCATGGCGCGAAGACCCCTGGCGATCTTACCGACACCCTTGGTCTGGTCTCCCAAGTCACCGATGGCAGCGAAGATCATGCGCTCGGGCGCGGTCACCGCGGTCTCGTGGATCTCCCACCCAGAGTAGGTACCTAAGCCCTCAGGACTGATCACGAAAACCATGACCTTAGCCTCGGCCTTGCAGGCATCCTCGAGCGCGGCGGCTTCGTCATTCCATTCTCCGGGACCCAACTGGGGATCGAAATAAGGGACAGCGGCGTCGAGCATCGGGATCAGCTGGCTGCGCCAGGTGCTGGTGGCACAGGTACCGCCGAGGAAGGTTGCATTGATAAACATTTTGGAGTCGTGATTAATTTTCATAAGAATTCCCCTTTCGCACTTTAACGTCTCGCGACTTATAAAGGCGCAGACTGTTCTGCAACCTGTTTTAACTACCATATAGATAATCAAAACGGGTCACAGATATGCAAAAGGCTTTTACTGACAACTAATCATTTAATGTACTTAGTTAGTCTTTGAGCTTTGCTAACTACTGCATTATAGCATATATGCTCGTTTTGTCAAAACTATAACAACAAAACTAATTATAACAGAGGTAAAATACAGCAATTTTTGTCGAAGTAGAATCGACAAACCGAAGAGCCGCCCCAATTAATGGTATTTGACGTATTCTAAATATTAGTTTATAGATTGACTAGTATCCTTAATATCCTGAACGAGTTTCTGCACCTTTGCAGACTTAACTTCAGTTACCTTGATTGGTTGACTCTTTTGGCGAAGAATTGGGTCTGGCGCAATACGAATCTTCAATTTAGTCATTCTGATTTAATCCAATATCTTGCTAATTTTTCGCCATCAGCGGCCGTGATAGTATCCCAATATTCGCCACCAGATTTCTCTATCATAGTACGGCTAGCAATATTATCAGTTAATGCCATAGTAATAATATCTTTGATATTATACTCATCATTAGCTTTCTTACACATTTTTTTAAATGCTTCCGTGCCATTGTTTCGCCCCCTATATGGTTTGTCGATGGCGATACCTATGTGTCCAGCATTATGCAACCAAAAACCATTAAGAGCCGGGCGTAGAGTAATTACACCAATAGGATTGTCGTTTTTTATAATCCAGAAAAATTTGCGCTCACATGGGTCATGGTCTGATAATTCTTTCAATTCTTTTATTTTATTGCGCATTTGTTCTACAGTTTCAATTTCGTCAAACATACCAACAATCCTGAACCCCCTCACTTGAAAATCAGCATTCTTAAGAAAATTCAACTTACTTTGATCATCCTGGGAGCTAAATTCTTGAAAAGATAACATACGGTAATAATAGCATATTTGCAATACTTATCCCCTCAATATATATCCGTCCTCTTTGTACGCGAGTAAAACCCGGTTAATTAAGGCCCACCATACTGAATTATTAGTAATTTTTGACAATTCCTGCGCTGATCAGATTTCGAATAAAGTCCGAAATGTCCTTAATCGATTCTTGATTGGCGTAATAATTTTCCAGGATTCTTATAGTAAGCATAAAGTCGGCATCTGCCTGCTTTTTTGTAGCCCAGTTTTTGTATTCTTCGCCGAAGATTTCGCTAGAAAATATTATTTCCATCGCGCGAACTAAGGCTTCTTCTAGATAGTTTTCCAAATAATACTCTGGTGGAGTATCTTCGCGTCTCGTAAGTGAAAGATTGTTTTTATGGATAATTTCGCCTATATATGGGTGTGAAAATTCATGAATTAATTTGCACACAAGCGTGCCGGAAACGCCATAATAGTTCTTCTCCAGGTTATATTTTACACCTAATACAATGGTGGACTTATTGTCATACATAAAGCCAAAACCGCCGGAAACAAAGAAACTGAGATATATGACTATTTCGTCGCTTAAATTCAGGCCATAAAAGGTTTTTATGCGCCCAAAATCGATTTGATCTAGACCTGGTTTTTTCAAAACATCTTCGATGACGCGCCGCCTTGTGTCGTTCGTCTTTTTAAGATAATCGATCAATATTGGATAGTCTGTAGATTTTGCGCTCAGAGCCGCTATCGCAATATTTTCATATTCCCCCATATTAGCAACTAGCCGCTCGGCGCTATCGCTATAGTTTTTCTCAAAAAGGTCATAAAAATCTAAGACGACCGGAGTCTCCTCCTTGGTGTTATAGACCCTTGGCGAATGGTTTTCTCGATTAACTGAGTAACTTAAGCCATAATACAGCTCGATGTTATTATTGAAGTCGAATTTTAGATTTTTCAGATTATCATTATTAGTCATAACCGCTAAAGATTCCACCAAATTAGCCTTTGTATACTGCTTGGAATACCAAGGAACATATTTCCTTTTTCGAGCACATTATGCGTATCCCAGCCGCTCAGCGCGTTCAGATTGTTAATATGAATTATAACATTTTTGTCCATTTAGCAATGGATAGTTAAGTCGGCGGCGAGAGTAGCGAAATGCGAGCAAGCGCGATACGCTGGTGTTGCCCGCCAGACAGATTTCTGTCTCCTTCCGGCCTGAATTATCCAAAATATCGGCCTGAATTATGGTTCTAACTTTACGAACTAAGCCCCACCAATTATTTATGACGAATATTAGACTCGTTCCACTAACTTTAGAAAACTTAGAATTTACTGAGTTTATTTTGAAGATGCGCTTAGATGATACGAATTACGATTTTTATCAGGCGGATGCAGATTTAGAATCCGTAAAAAAATGGATAAGTAAAAATATAGCAAATAAAGACGATTACTTTATTATCCTGAACGACGAAAAAATGGTGGGATATTGCGCACTATATGACTATAACTTCGAAAAGAAATTCGCAATGCTCAGTATCGGATTATATGGCGAAGACGTACGCGGAAAAGGCATCGGCACAGCGGCAACTAAGCAATTAGTAAAATACGGCTTCGAAAATCGTGGCCTAAAAAGTATTCGACTATTAGTAAGCGAAGGAAACCCAGCCGCAATTAAAAGTTACGAAAAAGCTGGCTTTTTGAGTTTTGGCACGCAGCCAGCCAACCGTCCGTACAATGGACAAATGTTCGATTTACGTCGAATGGCAATTATGAATCCAAACTCTTTAGCTTAACTGACTTCTTTATATGCTAAACAATTTAGCTAAGTATCGCTTTTCATTGCAAGACTTTTTATTCTATCCTTAATAACTTTCTTTTCGCCATCGGACATCCTGTCGATAATTTTCTGTATAAAATCGTTCGAATCGGACGATTCTCCCAATGCTTCATTTACTATGCTTTCAAATCCATCCATTAAACTGGGCAGTTCTACACTGTGCTCTCCTGATGCCTTGCCATGAATAGTTTTATAGTAAGCTTTTAGGTCATTTATCATCTGTTCTTGAATCTGCTTCATAGTTTCTTGGATTTTTTTCCAAGCTTCCATTTTTTCTTGGAATGAATCGCGTTTCTCTTGGCTCACAGGTTTACCGTATTTACCCTGGCTAGCCATTATCTCCATAGTCTCTCGCCAATCTTCTGGCAATTCATCAGCGTGCTTGGCAAGCTCCGCTTGTCCTCGTTCTGAGTCTGCCATTTCTAAAATGTATTGCGCATAAACCCCATATTTACTAATCGGATCCGGATTATGAATTGGGTCTATAGGGATACCCTTTAGGCCATCCGTTTCAAACATCAACCGAATCTTATCGTTAATTTGGTCAGTCAAAGACTGAACTCTAACCATTTTTTCATCTATTTCCACTTCAGTTGATTTATGCGAATCGTCAACACTCTGTATATCGATGTGGTCGCCAGTAGCTAGATTCGTCAGCACAAGACACCCTTCTTGCGGACGAATCCATTTTTCTTTTCCGTTTTCGTCTAGCTCGCGATCTAATTCGTAGCCCGCAGGCTGCTCAATCAAAAGCTGGTCAAATGTAGCTTGCGGAACATAAATATCAGCATCGTTTTTACCTACGCCAAACATAGTTTTACCAGTATATGCTTCATAAAGAATACGGTTCGCGTTCCCGCCAAATAACATTGCTCCGGGAATATCACGCGTCATCTCGGCAGAAGTATCTATTATCTCTCTTCGACGAGCCGAATCAATGTCTGACAAATAATCTGGGGCGTCTTTGGTTGCTTCGCTCGTTGAATTGTTTTGTTCGGCCGGCTTATTACCTTGAAATGGCGGAAAGTCTGACCAGCCATTATCATTTGGTAATTGCGATATATCTTCATGACGTTCGTTTAGCCGCTCCATGCTTTAATCGTATCATTTAATCGAATAATTTATAGCCCATGAAAAAGCCCGGTCGTTGTTTGACCGGGCATTGGAGTTTCTCGGTATTACTCTCCGCCCCACACAGGGATGTCGTCCACGTTAACCTCCTCTACGGACAGGATGAACTCGGGGAGACGAATAAAACCGCCTCCATCAGCACTGTTTGCCATCGTCAGTTTCCAATAGCGAGGCTCAGTTGCGGATAACGTTCTCCAGCTTCTTGTCCCGTCGACGTCGGAAATGTACGTTTCCATGCCCATATCCTCGAGTAACTCGGAAGGGGCGAACGCCGTACGGAAGCCGTAATCGTCGTAGTCTACGCCACCCTTATTGACGGGCTGGATAGCAGTGACGACAACTTCGTTGTTGCCGATCAGTGTATGGATATCAATGAAGACTCCATACATGACGTGGCTGCTGTCGGCTTCGGCAAGACGTACGTCAAGGAACTCGTACTTCTCAGTGGACTGCGCGACATCTGCGTCGTTGTCATTAGCTTTGCGAGTCGAGCACGCAGAGAGGAGAAGGATGACGACCAGGAGCGTTGTGACAAATAATTTTTTGCTCATAGAAATACCTCCACAATAAAGATCTGATGACTATAAACAATCGCCCTACCTAGGGGGAGAGCCATCTATTTGGTGATTATATCACAAGATTCATTATTTGTCAATAACAATGTAATAACTCAACACCTTCGCAACAAATTATTGCAAACAAAAAGGTAGTCCTCTAGACTGTAGATATAAAAGCAAAAAGCCTATAGAAAGAAGAGGTCGGAAAGTAAAATATTTGGCATTTTCCAGAAGGGGCAATTCGATGAGAGAGACCACCAATACTAAACGATTTGCGCAAACGATTATAAAAAGAATTAGCAACAAAGTTGAAAAAGATAAGAAAGAACCAGTCGGAAACCAAAACTGCCTACTATGCACATGGTGTACCGAAGCCCAATTTAGAGGCATCGATATCCTACCTAGGCCGGTATATTCCCCCAGAGATGTCATTTTTAAGTTCACGGATGCGAACATAGTCAAATATGCTAGAAAAATACATTTTCGCAATGAAAATGTATTAAAACAGAAAGTCTTGAAAGGGAAAAGGTTTTATTGCCACGTGAACTGGAAGGGCTCTTCTGGAGGGCATGAATTTATTCTACTAAACATTGATGGCAAAATATACGTCATGGATTCGCAAGCGGGCTTGCTGGCAGATATCGATAGCGATGACGGGGGTTATTATTTTAGAGATATAAATTATAAGAATTCCTTCATCGTAAGGTTGGATAATAAAGAATTAAACGAAGACATATTAAAATATAACAGCGCCAATTTTACGATGGATTTTGACGAGATTGAGGATTCAAAGTATCTGCTCTAGCGCCTTGGCGATATTTGTGTGGCCCCATAAACTTTGGTCTTTTTTTCGGAAAAAAGAAAACCCCCGTAGCCTTCTACGGGGGGGTTGCAGGATTTAGACCTGCGTAGGGTGAAGAGATCGATTCCCATTTGCCTTGAAACCGTCTTCTTTATAGGAGCCCCTACGCCCCATTTTTTAATTTCACCACTTTCGTGGTCGTTTCCTTCCTTTCGGAAGCCCCAGGATGCACTCCAGCCTTTTCGGCTAAGACTGAAGGTGTCCCACACATTTATACTATCCCAATTGTTGTTTCCATCGTAGGACAATACGATGGCAATTGTTCAAGTTGCGCCCATTTGGCACTGGGGATGCCATTTGAGCACGGTTGAGCCATATTGCAGGATTGGACCTGCGTAGAGTGAAGAGACCGATTCCCATTTGCCTTGGAACCGTCTTCTTTATAGGAGCCCCTACTCGCCCCCCTTTTTTTAACTTACACCACTTTCTGTGGTCGTTTCCTTCCTTTCGGAAAGCCCCAGGATGCACTCCAGCCTTTTCGGCTAAGACTGAAGGTGTCCCACACATTTAAAATATACTAATATACTATCCCAATTGTAGTTCCATCGCAGGACAATGCGGTGGCAATTGTTCAAGTTGCGCCCATTTGGCACTGGGGATGCCATTTGAACATAATTGAATTATAGCACACGTTGTAATTTTTGTCAATACTTACGTATTATTTTAGTATGCCATTCTTCATGTCCTGAAAGATGCCGGGAGTGTCGGATAGTTCGTCGAAAGTACCCCTTTGAGCTATTTTCCCCTTCTCTATTACAATGATTTCGTCGCAATTTTGCAATGTAGTTAGCCTATGTGCAATAGATATAATTGTGGTATTATATTCTTCTTTCAGCTTCTCGATTTCTTTTTGTACGTGTTTTTCAGATGTATTATCCAGCGCGGAAGTTGCCTCATCCAAAATTAGGATCTTCGGTTTTCGTAGGAAAATGCGAGCAAGCGCTATACGCTGACGTTGTCCGCCCGACAAGTTTCTGCCACCTTCCGAAATTACAAAATCATATTTCTTTGGCAAATTATTAATCGTATCTTCAAGGTTTGCGCTCCTGGCGGCCTCTGAAATTGCCTCTGGGGAAATCTTTTCTTCTAAACCGTAAGTGATATTTTCGGCGATAGTTCCGGCCACCAAGAAAGGAGTTTGCGGAACTAAGGCGATAGATTTTGCGATCTCCGCACGACTTAGCCTTGTAAGATCGATGCCGCCAATTTTTATTTCTCCATTTGCTCGTTCCAGTTTGTCAATTATCTTGATTAGAGTTGATTTTCCGCAACCACTTGGCCCAACTATGCCTATGAATTTTCCTTTGTCGATTTCTAAACTTATATCATTTAGTATCTTTTTATCGGGCTCTTCGTCGTAGCCCATTGAAACATGTTTTAGCAAGACATCGTTATTGATAATTTCGTCATAGTATTCATCGCTCGTTTGGTATGAAAAATCTTTTGGCAATTCTGCGATTTTGAAATAGTCGTCTGCGAGAACTTTACATTCAGATAGCTCGTCTAAAATTCGGTGTAATTCGCGGAGCGGAGCGGTCAACTGGGTGAAACATAAATATACGGTCAAAATGGAACCTACGGCGATAACGTTATTCGAGGCAAGCACTACAGAAATAGCAATAACCAAAACCGTAAAAACAGCCTCGTTAATAAACTTGGCGCAGTCATAAAATGCCATGGACTTATGGTGCTTCATTTCTCTAGAACGGAGCATGCTAGATTTGTTTTCTACACGTGATACTTCCATATCTACACTATTCAAAGAACGAATAGTTTCGATGCCGCCAAGAAGTTCCACCATGGTTCCGTCCATTTCGGCTTTCTGCTCCATCAAATCAACACGTATGCCACGTTGAGTTTTGATTTGCCTCCAAACAACGAAAAGACCAACTGGTATAACTGCAATAATAAGGAGCGCAATTAGCGGTGGAAGTTGCGAAAAGATTACAACAATCGCAGCGACGCCAGTAGCTATAGCGGGAGCAAAATCCATGAATACTAGTTTTACCAACTTTGAGACGCCCTCGATACTGCGATTGAGACGTCCATGGATATTGCCGGTCATATGTTTACGAAAATAAGATAGAGGAGCCGTCATTAAGGCGCTGGATGCTTTTGTTCTCGCTCTAAGTTCCACTTTTGTAGCAACGCCTTCAACCATCAGCCGCCTGATTACTTTTATAATTTCATTGGAGACGGTAACTACTAGAATAACTAGCAGGATTGGGATGACCGCCGTGAAAACTATCTCATCCTGAGCCAAAACCTGATCCGTAAGATAGCCGATAGCAAGCGGCGTAATCTGGCTAAGTACCGCCGACAACCCAAGAAGTAACAAAACTAATAAAAAACTTATTTTCTGTTTTTTATCTAAAATACCGTATATTTTTCTAAATAACGACTGCTTCATAAATCCATTACATTATAGCATGGCGCGGCCATTAATATAGCCGACAGACAGAGCGCAAGGGTAATGATGATTTATATAAAAACCCTCCTCGCAAAATCGCGGGGAGGGGATTAATGTTCATCTGAGCTTGCAATACCAGACAACACCAGGCTCATCTGGCTTGATCGGATAGCGTACCTCGCGGAAATTGCTGTATGTCGAGACGATCCAGCAACCATCGTTAGCTACGCCTTCGAACCAGACGACCTGGCCATACTGTCCTTCATCTTTGATGACGCCAATTATGTAAATATGGTCCACGACTCTCTTGGTTAACGAAAGGTCGCGCGGCAATACTGGCTCCCAGTTATTATAGGTGAGGATCTCTCCCCAACGCCTAGCATCGAAGCGATTTTCGCCCGGCTCACGATCTCCTGGTTCAGGCATCTTGAGCTGCTTGCCAGTCGCACGCTTAACTTTCCATGCAACATAGCTCGGGCTTCTCCTGATGACGAAGCCCAGCAGATCCGTTACGGCCGTATAGAACTCAGGCGCGCCCGATTCTTCCCAAGGCGCAAACTGCGGTCGAGCGTACGGATAATCCTTTGCTCCGCATTCCATTATTGCACGATAAATCATTCGACAAAGGATGCGGATGATTCGATTATTCTGCCAAGCGGGCAACGACTGTCTGGCGAAATAGTTTGCTATCGCAATTTTAATGTCCATAGTACCCCCCCTCATTGCTCAAAAGCACATTTATACTAAGAGTATACCATTATTTAATGTGTTTGTCAAGATAGCGCTAAATTAATGGGGGGGTTGGTTAATTGCGTGCAAAAATTAGTTCTATTATAGAATAGACCCATACTAAAAACGAGCTTCAACGAATATATCGACTAGTGACGCCTAAAAACAAGAAGACAACCAATAGATAGTAGACTACTTGACAATTTGGTCGTTTTACGATATAATATCCTAACTACTATCCATTCACCTAAGAACATACAGTGCAGGAGGAGGTGGAGCAAATTGACAAATATCAAATACATCCAAGAATGCAGCAAGGACCAGCTCGTCGGTTTTCTATGCAGAGAAATAGGGTGGCACTGCGACTACAATTGCCCAGCACTAAAGTACTGCAAACGGCACCACGAGGGTTTTATTGACTGGCTGGAGCAGGATAGAGAGATCCATGCGTACAGCGTAAGGAACACCAATACGGGATTCGTCGTATCAGAAATATCTGGCACAATACGAAACATGGACTTTCTGCAGTCATGCCCCGTGGAGGAGCTGTCGCGCGTCCTTTGCGAGGAAATACGACCAATGTGCGGAATGTGTGTAGCAAGAAACTACTGCACAAATAAGGATGGCTTCATCCACTGGCTGAAGCAGGATAGAGAGATGGTATAACTGCACAATCGTGCCCGCCGTAAGGCGGGCATTTTACATATGCTTATTTTTGTCAATAAACTCGCACTCCTTCACGGCTTATGCACCATAAAGATCTGAATTCGTCGGTCTTATATATTTAAAATTTCAGATAGTGGCGATTCGCCATACATTTCTACGAATCGCTTGAATTGTGGCGATCGATTTACTTCAATCAATTTTAATTCGCCATTTTTTAATACGGCGAGGTCGATACCGATAAAATCAAGCCCGGAGAGAGTGGCGATTTTCCCGCAAATATCTTTCTCCTTTTCAGTCAATTGGCGTTTTCCAACAACTTTGACTTTTGACTCTGGCGATTTGCTAGTTTTTATCGTAGCCTGCTCGACCGGATTACCAAAAATAGCATAGACGCGCAACTCTTCCTGAATATCCATTAAATCTTGGATGATATAACTATCATCAAAATTCGCCTCATTAAAATAAATATCTTTTGCACGTTGCGAGATGCGTTTTTTAGCCAAATGTTCACCATTGCAAAACGTCCCATTCGAAGGCAAAAACGTGTTCGGCATATAGTCAGAATAAAGCATGTACTGGCGATATTTGTCTTCAAAAGATTCCATCTGTTCATATGTGGTTATATTATCTATGCTTTTTGAAAAATGAAAAGTTTTTAGAGCGTTTTCGACATATTCTTTTGCATGGGGCGATATTTCTTGGTCATTGAATGGGTCGCGCAAGTAAACTACATCATAATTACCGCCACGCCCAGAGAGTTCATCATAAAGATATATATCCCACTCATGTTTTTCGAAAAAAGTGGCAGATAAATCCTTTTTAGTGGTAATAACCGCTTTCATGCAATGATTATAGCATTCTTAAATCTTCTTTAAGACTGTGGGATTTTTATGTCTATTTCATCGCCATCTCTTTTCTTTTTTTCAGTTTATGTTATAGTAGTATACGAATCCCCAATGCGCATTTTGGAGATGGGTACGTCAGGATTAGAACATGAACAATCGGAAAGGTAGGTGGAATTATGAAAACGCGGTCAGTCACTTTTATGGGGCTCGGTATAGCACTCTTCGTTGCGCTCTCGATGTGCCTGAGAGTTCCCGTGTTCGAGAACTATTATTTATGCCTGGGATACATCGTAATGACAATCTATATATGGAACTTCGCTTGGTACGAAGGAGCTATCGTCGGATCGCTCGGCGTAGTCTTATACTGCATCATCGGTGGTCTCGGATTCAACGGTATGCCAGGATGGGCTCTCGGAAATATCGTCATTGGCTTAATTCTCGGTGTTACAATCAAAAAAATTCAGAGGCTAAAAAATAAGTCTTTGCAGGTTGCGCTCATTGCATTGGCTGCAATTATTGCAACTTTCTTTGGCATCGAGATTATCAAGTCTCTGGTTGACAGCATAATCGTTGGCCAGCCGATCTTAGTAAGAATTGCCAAGAACACGACATCCTTCATATCGGATGCCTTTGTTATCGTGGCTAGCCTGCCAATCTGCTTAGCTACGGAGAAGATCGCAAAGGAGCTTCGATATGGGCCGGAACACGATGTCAGGAATCCGGTAGCCTAGTCAAGACATTTTGCCTTTCTTTTGTAACTAATACACTCCTGGGCTTAGCCCAGGAGCTTTTTGTGATGTAAAACCACTGGCTAGGCCAGTGGTTCTGTTTAGGTTTACCG
>CAMZBA010000002.1 GCA_947304395.1 uncultured Candidatus Saccharibacteria bacterium | reverse complement strand
TCTAAAAACGGAAATGCATCGCTTGGTAGCGATGCATCTGCGTATTGGTTAACCTTATGATAGTAGTATAGCACAGGTTTGCTAAAAAGTCAATAGTATTTTGCAAATATTATTATTTATTATTTTCCTCGTCCGGATAACCTTTAGTATACGATAATATGATTGTATCTACATACCCGTTGTTGCTATTCTTGCCTCGAACAAAGAATAGACCATCTTCCTCGTCTATTTTACCGTTGACCATGTACCGGTAAATCCATTTATTCGCATTTGGATTATCTGCATATTTTCCAACTCCTGAAGTTGGTTTGCCGAGTTTGTCGTGCACGTCTTTTTCTAGAGATGTTTCGTCGATGCCATTAACTTCAAACATACTATTATCGTTTGGTCCGTTGAATTCGTGGGTCAGATAGAAAAATTGCTTAGTGCTGTCGTTTAGCCATAGTTCAAACCTTTTTGTATGGATTTCTCTATCTTTTTTCTCGTATCGTATGTTGTAGATAGTGAATCCGCCGGAGGTCTCTCTATCTTTTACTAGTCCCCATCCATCGAGCCCCTCCATCAGGTCCTCTTCTGTTATAGGTAACTGCTTCTTGACTCCGTCAATTGAAAACTCTAGTTTTTCCCAGCTAGTTTGAACCGCAGTCTTTTTCTTGTTTTGACTGTTGTCGTCTGGTTTTTCTTCTTGGCTACTGTTCTTATTGGCATTAGTTTTCTTACTATCCGAATCTTTATTCAAAGAGATTAGCAAAAAGACGACACCGATTATTAGCGCTACCACGATTGTAGCTATCGATGCGATAATTGCGATTTTCTTTCCGCCTGTTGCTTTGGGTGGCGTACTTGGTGTTTCGGTGTTTGTCGGTTGTGGCGCAGGGTTTGCGTTTGGCGCCTCGGCGGCTTGTGGGGCGTCTTGTGTTGGTATATTTTGATCAGCTGATTGATTGTCCATTGGCTTCCTTGATTGTTAATATGATTTATTCATTACCATTTTATAGCTTGAAGGCCCCATTTGTCCAACTGTGCATTGCAGCGGCTAAAAGGTTTCGAGCCAAAGAAGCCATTATGAGCAGAAAGTGGTGATGGGTGAGCCGATTCGATAATGAAATGCTTCGATTGATCAATGAGTGGCTTTTTGCTGCGCGCATCCCTGCCCCACAAAATAAATACTAGATGTGGACGGTTCTCGTTTAGGTACTTAATGATGTGTTCCGTAAAAATCTCCCAACCTTTGCCGCGATGGCTACCGGCCATGTGCGCTTCGACGGTTAGAGTGTTGTTTAGTAACATTACGCCTTGTTTAGCCCAACGCGTGAGGTCGCCAGAGTTTGGAATCGGGGCGCCGATGTCGTCGTGAACTTCCTTGAAGATGTTACGCAGTGACGGTGGGAATTGGATTCCGTCCTGAACCGAAAAAGCGAGACCGTTTGCTTGGCGCGGTCCGTGGTAGGGGTCTTGTCCAATAATAACTACTTTTATGTCGTTTAGGTCGCTCGCGAAAGCGGAAAAGACTTGTTGCTTGGGTGGGTAGATGGTTTTTGCGGTGTAGGCGTTATGAAGAAAAGTAGAGAGCTCTTTGAAATATGGTTGGTTGAATTCTGATTGTAGGATTGGCTTCCAGGACTCGTGCATATTAAATACTCCATAATTTTTTGAGATTTGTGAATACTTCGTCTGGTGCACCTGAGGCGTCTAGGACTGGCACGTTGAATTCCTTGGCTACTTTGAGATAGGCGTTATTAATTTTCTTGCCAAAAATATCGTCTTGCGACTTGAAGAATTCTTGTGTGCGTTTTCCTTGTAATACCATGCGCTTTTGGCGGCTTTCGTCCGATTGGGTGAGAATGACAATTTTGTCGGGCTGAAAATAATATTCAGGCATAATTAATCGATGCAGGCGTTTAATCAGTGTACGGCTTACGCCCATACCGTATCCTTCGTAAATGTAAGTAGAGAACCAATAACGCGTAATAATAACGACGTCATTATTTGCGAGGGCTGGTTCGGCGTATTTTTTGAATTGTTCGTAACGATTTATAAGGTACAGCAAAGCGCGCGTGCGCTTATCGATGTCGTTTTTGCTACCGTAATTCAATTCGGCAATTGTACGGACAAAGTCGTTCTTGGACGCGGTCCCAGATTCGGCGTAATGGACAACATTCTTGCCTTGTGCGCGAAAATAGTCGGCAAATCTTGTCGCCTGGGCATCTTTGCCGGTAGCATCCTGTCCTTCGATGACAATAAACATTTATTACATCTCCTTGTATTTATAATAACAGTGCGCGCAGATGGCGCGGTATTTTATCTCATTCGTGCCGTCGTCGATTAGAATATCTGGTCCATCAGTGACTAATTTGCCGTTTAGCCAGCGCGTATTTAGCGTAGCTTTGCGACCGCAATCGCAAATTGTTTTAATTTCTTCAATTTTATGTGCAATTTGCAAAAGTCGTGTTGAACCCTCGAAGCCGCTATCTTTGAGGCGGAAGTTGAGGCGAAGACCAAAACAAATGACGGGAATGTTTAGTTTTACGACAACTTCCATGAGTTGATCGGCTTGCTTTGGTGTTAAGAATTGCGCTTCGTCGACCAGTATGCAATCTACGCCTGCATATTTTTTAGCAATACGACTAAAAAGGTTCGTGCGCCGATCGAAGCAGAAATCGGTTTCTCTTTCTGGGCCGATGCGAGTGAGTAGTTTTGTGCCATTTTTTGTGTCGGTTGCAGGTTTAATAACGCAGACTTTCTGTCCGCGTTCTTCGTAATTAAACGCAACCTGTAATAGTTGCATAGTTTTGCCGCACCCCATTGCCCCATACCTGAAATATAGTTGTGCCATACCTCTCCTTAGTATTAATAGTTTAACACTAAAAAATAACATGATGAGAATTATGCTAATATTTAAGCATGGGGTTATCCGAAAGACGAGGACAACGAAGCGAAGGCGGCAACAATGCCAATTTGAATGGCTGGGAAAATATGAATGTGCCGCCCAATTCTGCGGTTGTGGGCGGCGATAGCTTAGCAACGGCCGAAAAATATAATAATGCACGCCAGCAACGTAAAATAATTGCCGTTTTAGGCAATCGTTATGGCGGTGACGACGTTAGCGATGCATATTTAAGAATGCCGGACGTGGCCGTAAGCGAGGAAGAGCGCAACAGAGTATTAGACGAGTTGGCTAGCGGTTTAATTACGGACACCGATAAGAGAAACTTGCTCGAGAGAATTGCGCGCCCTTCCGATCTTGAGAATGGTTTGAGAAATGTGTATCTGGGATTAAACTCGAAGCACGAAAAACGTATATTGGCGGAAATGACGCAAGTGGGATTTGATAATTGGCAAAATGTAGCCGAAAGTGATTTGTCGAGCTTCTTGCGTAGTTATCCAACGCCGATGGATTTTGATAATAAGGCAAAAACGTTTTTGGATAGCATAGAGGGTGGGAGCGGTCTGCAGAAACGACAGGAATATGAACGGGCGATGCGAGATTTCTACCAAAAAGTATATGGCAAACGCGATGAATATTGGCAAAACATCAAATCCTTAGAGGAAGAGGCGGCAATTCGTCGAAATGGCGGAGGTGTGCCTCAGCGTTCTGATTCCTATCGAAGCTTTGAAGGAGAGCGAAGTGCGGAGTGGCAGCCGGGAGGGGTCGGTTATTGGCAGACGTCGCGCAAGCAGGCGTATGAGGGGCAAGTTACGAAAGAAAATATCAGTAGAGGTTTGTGGGCGGACGAGCGATGTGAGGATAGCTACTTTGTTCGTCCAGACCAACAAATGTACGGCGTGTTCGATGGAGCCGGCGGTATGCGGGGCGGGCGTGCGGCGTCGCGGTTAGTTGAAAACGTCGTGCGTGAGTTTAGCGATAACTATATTCTGGAATCTGGAGCAAACTTGGCATATGTATTAAATGTGGCCGACGAGCGTGTTTTGAACGATGAAAATGCTGGCGTCTCGACGGCGGTATTAGTTAAAGTTGTACAACATGAAGGGCGGACGAAATTAGCATATGCATCGGTTGGCGATTCGCGAATTTATATAGTTGATAAAAATAATAATGTACGACAAATTACGCACGATGAGGGTGAAGGCAGCGTTATTTGGAATGCGATTGGGGCAAGAAGAGAAAATCTTGCGCAAGGTGGTAGTCGCACGGAGCAGTATGGCGAAGTCGAACTGCGTCAAGGTGATCGGGTTGTGCTTTGCTCGGACGGCATTACGGGTGATTATGGCAGTGACATAATGAGCGATCGCGAACTCGGCTTTATTATGAGTCGTTCTACTGATGCGCTAGAAGCCTCAAAAAATTTAATTGCGAGTGCGCGCAAGAACGATGACCGCACGGCAATTGTCTTTGGTGATTTTTCGCGCTAAAATATTTTTAACTGAAAAAAGTGTTCTTTAGAAAGGGGGTGTTCTTATGGTAGAGTTTAGCGAGTACGAAAATCGCATGATTAGCTTTTTGACGGGGCACGGGATGCCGGAAGATGATGCCCGCGCGGAAGTAATCGAGCGGAGAGTTGATCTTTTTGGGGACGATTCCCATGCGATAACAAAGGAGGAACTGGACGCGCTTCAGCCGCCACCTTTGGATACGTCGGGCGCGATTGATAAAGTTGGCGCTTTTCGGGCATTTATCGGAGAGGAGGCTTGGAAGGCCTTTGGTGCGGACGAAATCAATCCCGATCTGTTGAAAATGGCGATAGATTTTGACTATCGTCAGTATGCGGAACGGATAAAGCAGACGAGATGTGGAGTGATTCTGTCTGGTCCTGAAAGAGAGCGCGTTAACTACTATATGGAATGGTACCAGATGCCGCTTCAGGAAGCGCAGCAATATGTGGTTAGTCAGCGTTCCGAGCAATCATGAAGCCGGTATGGGCCGCCCCTGTTTGGGGCGGCATTTTATAGCTCGATAATCTCGCCGGTCTGAAGGTTCTTAGTGGTGAATTTTTGGTCGAGGACCTCGCCGTTACCGATTGCGGTGGCATACTTGGCGATTTGCGTTTTGTCGATATTGTTTTTGCTGCCATAGCCTAACTCGGCGATAGTTCTGCCACAATTCCTCCTTTTGATAATTAGTTTAATATCAATGGGGAGAATGCGTATTTATTCCGTTTTCGCGTTGCGAACGACGCTGAGCGGAATATACACGGATTCGTTTTTGTTGTAGTCGGAGAAGGATACGTTGGCCGTGAATTTATCAATGCCAGCAATACCGCTGAAATCATATTTGACGTTGGTAATATAGCCGTTTTCGACGCTAATTTCGGCCGGTATGCCATCTTTGGGGAGGGAGATTTTGCTTGTGTTGTCGCCATTCATGGATATATAGCTTTTCAGGTCGGCGGCGCTAATTTTGAGCTTATAGTGAGTATCGTCGATTTTCTCGACATTGTCGCCTTTTTCGAGCTTTTGCGCAAGAATGCCGAGGTTAGTTTGCGCGCTTATGTCTTCGCTCTTTGTCCACTCGGGCATCATGTTGGATGGAATATCGAGGCCGGCTATGCCTTCGAATCCGAGTTTTGGTCGTGACATGTATGAGACGCCGTGATAAAAGTCGGTGTAGAGTTCGCAATCCATAGAGACGCCGCCAATGCCGGCGTTTACTTTTTGATTGAGGTGTTGGCGCTGATGCAGCTCGTCAACAACGCCTTCGGCGGTAGTACTAGCGTCAATTCCGTTCATGCTCAAATTGAGAACAATTTTGGTCTTGTAGTTTTGGTAGCGCGTACGGAAAATCTTGCCGTTATTGTCAAGGTTGTCGTAGTCGGCTTCAATGGTTGTTGCGCTAGTGAGGGATGGGTTCGCGACGGCTAGATAGCATGTGTCGTGGTTTTTGGCACATTCTTCAGTTTGGACGCTTTGGCTGGAGTCGTAATATTCGTTAATTTTTTGGTAACTATTTCCCTTTTGGCCGATAAGAACGTAGACTGCCTTGGTGCTGTTTAGTTTGACGGTGGCGTTTTGGTCGAGTTTATAGAAGCTGATGGCGCCAGGTTCGAGCGAAATTGCAGTCTCGCCTTCAAGTTCAAATTCGTTAATAACCGGCTGAACTGATTCGTCGCTGCTAGCATTTACACCGTCGTAACTATTTGAGATTGTGTAGTATGCGCTTGTGGCGGCGATTTTTTGCATATTGGATGCGCCAGCCTTTTCTTCGAGGTATGCGAGTGGATTCGAGCGCGAATGAGCGGCCATGATGGTTTGGTTTGAGCCATATTTTGTATAGGCTGCCAGATACGGAAAACTACCGTACCCGGTTGCGCCGCCACTAGTTATATTTAGGAGGCCACTATGAATTCCTTCACGATGTTTATTGCTCCAGTTTGATAGGAATGAATCTTCGGAGTAGCCATGAATTGTGGCGCTGGCGTAATTGGCGGACATTTCTGAATACGAAAAGTCCTGGCCGTCTGGGCAAGCATCATTTGTTTTAGTCATACAATAGCTATATTGGTAGTGATGGAATAGCTCATGACTTACGACCTGTTTGAAGTCGACCGTATTATTTAGGAGCCGTCTGTTTAGAACTACATACGGTCGAGTGAGAAAATCTTCTTTCATTACAGCATCGACGATGAAACGTGAGATAATATTGTCCGTGTTAGCTTTGCCGACCAGCCAGTATCCTAGCACGGATTCGCTTTTTGTGTCATATACATAAACATTCATAGTGTTTTTCCAGGTATTTTCAGGAATGCCGTTTGCGCGAAGGATTTTGTTTGCACTGTTTGCTAGTAGTGGGCTTGCGGTAGTTATTTCGGGGTCGAAACGGTATTTTTCGCTAAAAGTATTACTGTATGCACTAACGGTGTTTTCGAGCGTATCGTCGATGGTGTCGATTTGGGACTGGGTGGCCTTATCTTCGCCTTTTTCGGTATACCAAATGATGAAATGCTTATTTTTGGATAGTCTCGCGCGGTCAAAATAATGCATTTTGTATGAGCGTTCTTCCTCTTCGCTGTCGGCAAGTATGACGTCGTTGGCGCTTGATGTTGTCTCGCTTTCGGCGCCGTAGGCGAAACTTTTTTGAGTTAACGTAAGGATGTATTGTTTGACGAGGTCTTCATCCAGTTCGCTAGAGTTTTCTTCGATGATGCGCAGAATTTCGTCGCGATGACTGATGCCGGGATGGTCGTATTCGGTTTGGTAGCCTTTGTCTGCTTTGCTGCTGTCGGTTTCGAGATAAACAAGTTGCTTGAAATATTCTGCAATATCAATGCTCCCGCTTTTGTAGTCGATAGCTAGATTGTCGTAAACGTCTAGGGTTTCTTTGGCGGGCTCAGCGACGCTAATATTATCGTCAATCTGTTCGTTCTGATTGAACAGTTTTGGTAGCAAAAAGATTAGCGCTACGATGCCAGCAATGAGAATAATGATAATGATGATGGCGGCGATGATGCCCTTGTGGGACTTTTTAGCCGTAGTCGCTGTGGGTGTGGTTGGTGCAGAACTAGGTGTTGAGATTGGTTTGTTGAAGGTGTTTGTTTCTTGTGTTGGTTGATTCGTATTTTGGGGGCTAGGGGTATTATCCATAGCTATTATGGTAGCATAAGCGGTGTTTGTTCGCCAGTTTTGAGATTCTTGGCTTGATAATTGCCGCTGAGTACTTCGTCGTTGCCGACAACGATGGCGAAATTGGATATTTTGCTGGCGCGATTGAACTTGTCGCCAAGCTTGCGGTCGGATAAGTCTACATCTACGGTTTTACACTGTTCTCGGAGTTTGTCTGCAAGCTCAAAACTGGCTTCGTATTCGTTTTTGCTAATTGGCAAAATGACGTAGTCGACGGGTTGCTTAACCTCGATATTAATGAGATTATATTCGCGCAATACGAAGAATAGGCGCGTGAGTCCAATTGAGCCGCCGACACCCGGAAACTTTTGGTCGGTGAAGTTGCTGGCAAGATTTTCGTAGCGTCCACCGCCGGAAATGCTACCGATTTCGCGATAATCTTCGAGCATAATTTCGAACACGGTGCCAGTGTAATAATCGAGGCCGCGAATAATCATGAAATCGATAATACAGTTACCTGTGCCCTTTTTAGCGAGAATATCAAAGACGATTTTGAGCTCGGAGAGGCCGTCGGCGACCGATTCGGTATCGCCCATGATTTCTTTGAGCTTAGCTTCGATTTCTTCGTAGTTTCCACGCGTGAACATAAATGCGGTAACTTTGTCGACTTGGTCATTGCTGAGGCCAAGCTCGCGAAGGGCTGCAGTGCTTTTTTCTACAGAGACTTTTTCGGCGTGATCGATAATGTTGGAAATCTCGCTAGTCTTTTCGGACAAGTTTAGTGACTTCAGGAAGCCGGCTAAGACTTTACGGTTACTGATGCGGATGAGCATTTTGGGCAGCTTGAAAGTTTTGAGAGCGTCATAAATACAGGCGATGACTTTGGCGTCGTAGGCGATCGGTAGTTTTTCGCGACCAATAATATCGGCATCGCATTGGTAAAATTCGCGAAAGCGACCACGCTGTGCGCGTTCGCCGCGGAAATTACGATTAATTTGAGTAACCTGGAATGGGAAAGCTAAATCATTATTGTGTTCGACAACATAACGTGCGAGCGGTACGGTATGGTCAAAACGAAGGGCTTGATCGGCGGAATCGGCCGACTCGGCAGTCTTGCTAACCATGTAAATCTGCTTTTCGGTGTCTCCACCAGCTTTAGCGAGTAAGATGTCGGTGCGTTCAATGATTGGTGTTTCGATACTCAAGAAACCGTAATGATGATATACGTCGCTGATGCTTTGTTTGAGCTGGTCAAAAACTGCCTGCTCGGTTGGTAGTAGTTCTTGCATGCCAGAAAGTGGCGACGTATTAAATTTCTTCATAGCTATATTTTACCATATAGCTATCTGTTAGCAATCTTGGTACTCATTAAATTGCGTCAAGGTATTTCCGTAAGTCGTCGTAATTATTAATTGCATCGCCTCCGTCGTTAGTGGTGTATGCGCAGACGTCTAGACTATTGTCGCCATCATATATACGGAAGTACGTCTGATTCTCTGCGCTACTGTAGCGGAAGTCGTCATCTTCATATTTAAATGATTCGACTTTTGGATTTGCGGACACGCTTGTTGTGGAGACGCCATTGATGGGTGTTTGGATGATGGATATGTGGACGTCTTTTCTGGTAGCATCTCCGTGATAGTTGAGCCTGACATAATCTTCGCCAACTTCGTCGATAAGGGCATAATCCTTGACATGTTTCCCGCCAGGGTATTTCAAGCGAGTAGCCATGTCTTCGATATACGGGCTGCCATTATCGTCGCTAATGGTCATCGCGACTTTTGCTAATATGCTACGTGCGGTTTCGTTGTCGTGCTTATCGATGCCTTTTGGGCCATAGCCAATGCTATATGAGAAGAACTGTCCGCTCTTTGTGCTGCTATAAAAAACCCATTCAATGTCTTTTGCGACTAGTAGAGTTTTTGCGCCTTCTAGGTAGTCGCTACTGCAGGATTGGTCTTCTTTGCATGCTTGATTGATGCTCTCAACGGTCTCGTGTGCGCCTTGAGAATTTACGAATTCGATGTGTACTGGAATTTTATTCCCATTATGGTTGAAGTAGACGTAAAGGCCAAATTCGCCGCCGAGGCTATATCGATTTTGATTAATGACTTGTCTAATTGTAATATCTTTCGTTCCCGTGAACGATATGCTTGCGTAACTAAAGCCTTTGTTTATGTCATCGATTGTGTAACTGGCTTGTTTTAGGCGAGATTCATCTTTATATTTGAGGGTGTCGTCGGGAGCGACTATTATGGGGTCATCGCTAATAGGCTCTTCGGTTGGCTCGTTGGGGCGATTAATGAAAATGAGCGCAACTATGATGGCCGTAATGATGGTAAGTGCAATTAGCACGATGGCTATGACAATGGGGGTTTTCTTTTTGGGGGTGTTTATATTATTTTCCACCATTGATGGTGGCATATTCTGTTCTGGATTCATGTACTTATTGTAGCATTACCAATTTTTCAGGCAAGAAATATAATAAACAGTGCGGTCTTTTTTGTCGCTTTTTCGAATAAGGTGTGCTATACTAGCTTCATTGTGGCTCTGTAGCTCAGTTGGTAGAGCAGAGGCCTGAAGAGCCTTGTGTCGTTGGTTCAAGTCCGACCGGAGCCACCAAAGAAATTATTTTTTAATCAAAAGACTGGCGAGATGCCAGTTTTTTGGTGGTCTCGTTCGTATTGACATTTATGCAATTTTGTGCTATAATGATATTATCATTGAAGCAATCGTGCTAGGAGAGCCGATACGGCTTCGTGAAGTAACCAAAAAAGCTAATTAAACAGCAGAAGGAGCGTAGTTCGTAGCGTAGGAATTGTATTTCCATAAGTACGGCGATATTGTCAGCTTCGTCTGGATATCGAGTGAACTTCTCAGGGCTGTTGTCGTCTGCGTCGCGCAACGATGATGGTTTGGCTCTCTCGCAAGTCCTTCGTGTTTAATTAGCCCCCTTGGGTCCGCCACGAGAGCGGACCCGATTCAAGTTTGGCTTATTTTCTCTTTTAGTAACGAATTACGCTCAGCTTTAGTAGTTATTTGTATCTAAAACACATGTGAATGATTTTATTTTATTAAATTCTTATCGTATAAATCTTTAAATATCAACTCATCAACTGGGGATATTTTTACATTTAGATTGCTATAGTCTAACCATCGTATTTCTTGAATCTCTGAGTCGGCATGTAATTCGCCATCGAATTCTGCTGTGTAGCATGTCATTTTCACGATTATCCCTTCAGCCTTTCCATGGGCCTGTGCTTTAAATGTTCCATAATATGCTATAGTACTTTCTTTTATTTCAATTGATAATTCCTCTTTACATTCTCTAATTAATGTTTCTTCATCGGTTTCATTATTTTCTCTTTTTCCTCCAGGGATATAATAAGTATCTTTTCCTTTAGATAATGTGCTTAATATTTTCCCATCTTTTAAATATATAAATGCTATTTTATCTATTTCTTTCATTTCTATAAGTCCGCCCTTAATAATTATTAAAATGCCAGTTTTTATCTATATATCAATACTTCTCTCATTTCGCAACTCTAATTTTAACAGGACAGAACAAGACGATGTCTCTTTTGCGTTGCGAAGTATTGCACTTGCAAGATTCATGAAATGTGCTATAATATAATACAAGTTCATAGGGAGAAATAATGTGAAAATAATAAAAAGAATAATATCATTATTAATTTTGCTTAGTATGCTAGTTACTTTATGCCCTGCTATGTCTGAAGAGGCAAAAGCAGCAGCAGGAAAAGAAAAAACAATAAATATTTTGTTTATTGGAAATAGCAAAACATATTTTAATAATATGCCAGCAATACTTAATAATATGCTTTATAAATCAGGTAAAACAGCTAATTATAAAGTATTAGTAAAAGGAAGTGCGAGTTTAAACTTTCATTATCATTATATAAAAGAGCACCCAGAGCAACTTAAAAAACTATTTAAAAATGAAAAAATAGATTATCTAATTTTAAATGAACAAACTGATGTGCAATTAGCTCCATATGGTACAGTTTATGATTCAAAGCTTGATCCAGATCCAGAAAAGAATTATCCTAACAAACGCGTTTATGGAAATTTGAGTGTAGATGCGCTAAGAGTTGTTAAAAAACTACGTTCATACGATATGATAACTAAAACTGGAACCAAAATTATCCTTAACGCAACATGGAACTATTCAGATTTAGAAAATATAGAAATGACAAATAGTTATTTTGAAATGACAAAAGAAGCAATAATTGAAGCTGGATATAAAAAATGTACAATAGCATTTTCTGGTAACGCTGTTAAAAGTGTTAGCGAAGAGATGGATAGAATTGGCGGAACATTAACTAAACAAGAATTGTTCGTCGATGAAAAGCATCCTACACAACTTGGTTCATACATCGAAGCTATGGCATTATATAAAGCAATGTTTGGCACAAACATGATAGCGGACTACGCTGGTAGTGTATCATCAGAAAAAATGAAAGAATCACGTAGTAGATATGTTGTTTTTGAAAACTATATTTATAGAGGATTACCTTATTCTAACGAAAAAGATTTTTTGAAAAGAGCATTTAATGAAACTAAATTAAGAAAAATTCAAGATTATCAACAAATTATAAAATTTCTTAAGAATTGTCCAAAAAACTATATAGAATATGAATAAAAAAGTTGAGGTTTATACCTCAACTTTTTTAGTGCCTGTAGTTGTCGAAAAAGCGCCCGACGAAATGTCGGGCGCGAGTGTTTAGCCGAAGAGTTTGTACAGGATTTCGCCGAGACGGTCGAGAAATCCCTTTTTATCATCGGGATCTTCCTGGTTTCCGCCAGCACCGCCACGCGGATGCGGAGAAAAGAAGAAGCCACTACGCATAGGGCCGAAGAAGCCGCCGCGCATAGGACCTCCGGGTCCCATCGGACCACCAGGACCCATCGGGCCGCCCCGTCCGCCAAACGGACCGAAGAAAACCGTATTGGTAGTAAGTACAATTTCTGCCATAATGAGACACCCCCTTTCGAAATATGGCTATATTTTAACATAAAAATTAGTGTTTTGCAAACAATAGCATGGCGTTCAATAAAAATGCTAATATATAGGTAGGAAATCTTTGCAACGGTGTAGGAGTAATTGAAAGGAGTTTTTTCGGTGAAAGATAATAAGATATTTGATTTAATTGAAGCGGAGAAGCAGCGCCAGCGCGAAGGCCTGGAGTTAATTCCGAGCGAGAACTATGTTTCACGCGAGGTGCTAGAAGCGATGGGGTCGGTTTTTACGAATAAATATTCTGAAGGCTATCCGGGTTTTAGCGATTTGGACGGATCAGATGACGATGTGTTAGCTAATGAACCGACGAATTATCGCTATTATGGCGGTCAGGAAAACACCGACAAGGTTGAGCGATTAGCGATTGCGCGGGCGCGCAGATTATTCCATGCCGATCATGCAAATGTGCAGCCGCATTCTGGCGCTCAGGCAAATAATGCTGTCTATAATGCGTGGCTAGATCCTGGCGATACGGTTCTCGGTATGAATTTGGGTCATGGTGGTCATCTTACGCACGGCTCACCGGTAACACAAAGTGCAAAAATTTATAATTTTGTGGCCTATGGGACTGATCCGGAAACTGGCGATATAAATTATGAAGAATTGAAACAGCTCGCCGCCCAATATCAGCCGAAAATTATTTTGGTTGGCTATTCGGCGTTTTCGAAGATTCCAGATTTTGAACGAATTGTAGAGATTGGCAAAAACATTCCTAATTGTTTATTGATGGCCGATATGGCTCACGTGGCGGGCTTGATTGCTGGTGGTGCACATCCGAATCCGCTCGATTATGGTTTTCATGTTATGACAACTACTACGCATAAGACATTGCGTGGCCCGCGCGGTGGCTTAATCTTGAGTCGCGGTATGGTGAGTAATCCATTAAAGAAACCTGAGCGCACTTTGGATAATATTCCAACATTGATTGACCGCTCCGTCTTCCCTGGTACGCAAGGTGGTCCGCTAATGCATATAATTGCAGCTAAGGCGGTTGCTTTTTATGAGGCAGAACAAGTTTCCTTCCAAAATTATGCTCGCGACGTCGTAAGCAACGCGAAGGTTTTGGCGGATACGCTAACGACGCATGGATTTAAGATTGTTGGCGGTACGACTGAAAACCATTTGATTCTGATTGATATGATGGCGTCATTCGGTATCGATGGCAAAATTATGGAAATTATGATGGATAAGGTTGGTTTGACATTAAATGCAAATGCGATCCCGAACGATACCCTGCCGCCATTCAAGCCGTCTGGGATTCGCCTTGGTACGGCCGCAATTACGACACGTGGCATGAATCGTGCCGAGATGATAAAAATTGGCGGTTGGATGCGCCGTTTGGCAGAAATTAGTGTTGAAATAAGTGGCGGTAAACAGCCGGAGGCGGCATTCGCGAGTGAGTTAGCCGCGATTCATGAAGAAGTACGGCAAATTGCTGAGATCTTCCCTGTTCCAGGAATGTAAAAAAGATCGGACGCGCGAAGGCGTCCGGTTTTTTAGTTATCATTTTGCGCGTTTTACGGCTTCTGCCATAAAGAAACAGATTATCGCCAGGATTGGCAGTAGCGCCGTCAGTACGAAAAGCAATTTCACCTCTCGCGCCTTCTCCACGAGACCAAGAACTTCATTGAGGTCCCAGTTGCATGCGAATAATGTAATGAGGATTATTGCATGCTCCCCGAAGAGGAAGTACCACGATCGGTAGCGCAGATTCGCCTCCAATTCGTCGCTGGTTTTGGGGAGTGTCGCCCTTGACAGGAGGCATGATCCGAGGCAGATAACGAAGTTGAGGATGCTCGAAGCATTCCCCCGAGAAGCTTGGAGCGCGATAGTGAGAAGCGTGGGGGCCACCATGATGAATAGTGCTCCAAAATATTGCACATAGTATGGTAGTTCCCTCCACTTGTTAGCTATGTCTTTGCATTTGTTAACCATGCGAGACGTTGCCACCTCCTTTTTTGAAATGATTTATAAAGTACAGAATATAGTTCTATTATATCATATGTGCCAAAAATAGTCAAGTTTAGTCTTTGCAGTGAAGTTATAGATTGGTTCTGTTGTTCAGTGCTGAAGTAAGGGTGATTTGGTCGGCGTATTCGAGTGAGACGCCAAGCGGTAGACCACGAGCCAAACGGGTGATTTTTAGCTCTGGATATTTTTCGTGGAGGAGTTTTTCGAGTAAAACGGCGGTAGATTCGCCTTCTACTGATGGGTTAGTGGCGATAATAACTTCGTTGACGGAGTCATTATCGATGCGTTCAATTAGTTCTTTGATATGGAGCTTATCGGCCGTGATTCCGTCCATTGGTGATATGGCTCCGCCTAGTACGTGGTAGGTGCCAGTAAAGGCTTTAGTGTGCTCGATTGCGTAAATATCGAGTGGCTCCTCAACGACTAATACGGTGCTTTTATCGCGAGCGGGATCGTCATAGAGCGGTGAGACTTGTTCGCTAGCGTCCATGATGGCAAAAGTAATCGGGCAGTTTTTGACTCCGGAATGCAGGTTTTCTAGCGCGTTGGCGATTTTATCCGAAATGTTGCTATCCGCTTTTAATAAAAAGTAAGCATAACGTTCGGCCGTGCGCGAGCCAACGCCAGGTAGGCGCCCGAGGGCGTCAATTAAATCATTCAGTGCGCTAGGAAGCATAATTACATGCCAAAGTTGCCAAGTGCGCCCATAAGTGGCTTCATCTTGTCAGTTGCGATTTCTTGTGCTTTAGCGTAGCCGTCGCGCATGGCATTTTCAATCCAGCGCTCAAGCTCATGGATGTCGTCGAGGTCAATTTTCTCTGGGTCAAGCTCAACTTTTTTGATTTTTAGCTCACCGGTAATTTGAATAACTACGGCGCCGTCGCCAGCTTCAACTTCAACAATCTCATTCTTGAGTTCTTTTTGCGTTTTGCGCAATTGGTTAATCATTTTCATTTGGTCCATAGTGGCACCCATAATCTAACTCCCTTGTTTTTCAGTAGTAATTTTTTCGTATATGTATAGTCTAGCAGAATTTAGCCTCTTTGGCGATGTAATAATCTGTTTTAACTCGAGTTTTTCGTCTTTTAGCGGTTCGCCAAGTGAGGCGATTGGTAGGTCGTTACGCTCGGGTACCTGAGACATAATGGTTAGGTTGTTTTTTGCCTCAAGTAATTTATAGAAATCATGATCTTTATGTGTGTCGGACATAATTAGTACCGTGCCGCTTTTTAGACTCTCGCTAATAAGGGTGATGTCATTGTTAAAATTGTTTGCGACCGAAGGCGTGTAATGATAGCCGAAAATGAAATGAGACAAGTCTGAATAAATAATAAATAGTACAATGACTACTATTGGGAGTGCGCCAATGATATGGGCGTATGGATTCTCTGGGAAAAGTGAATGCCATTTTTGAATAATTGACTCGATGCCGGCAGTCGTTAGGATGGCGATTGGAATAATGATGGATATGGCGGCATTTGGATTAAATCCAGATACAATGATGGAGTAGATGATTAGGAGGCTAACAATAGTGTTGCGCGTGGTAAACAGCTTCCCCATTGAGGCTAAGGCGCCGATAATAATTAGGGAGACCGTGGCGAGACCGAATAACGGAGCGAGATACACGCTATCGTAAGCGCTAATAAAGCTGAAGAATGGCGCGAAAGAGTTTGAAATATTGTCGATGTAAGTATTTATGTTCTCTGTAAATATCAGCCGTACGGGGACGGAAGAGTTGAAGACGCCGCTGATAACTAGTGGCGCAATAAGGATTGCGAAAATGCTGATACTTAGGATAAGTTGGTAAACTTTAATTTGCTTGAGCGATGCGCGCATATCTTTGTGAGTGATGCCGGCAATGGCGATGCCGAGTGCGATATAGATCATGTGTGGCGTATAGAGCGATAGTGCTACGCAGGTGGCGAACGATATGACTAATAATGGGTGCGTATGTTCGTTGCCAATGATTTTAGAACCTAGCCATAGAATAACGGCAAGCCAAAAGACATACATGATGCTTGGCGTGCCGAAGCCGGCGAGGAACAAAAATGCAACAGATAGCGTAGTTAAGATTGAACCAATGATGGCGACGTCGGATTTAAACCAGCGGTTGAGGAGAAGGATGAGAAATAGCGCAGTAAGTACGGCTATAATAATAGATGGTAATTTGATGGAATATAAGGTTAAGCCAAACGTGTTGATGATGACTTTTTGTATGACGCGGTATGGCAAATCTATAACTTGGCCATTTGTGATAAAGTTGCGGTCGACTTTTTGTGACGTGACGACGGATTGCATTTCTTCCGAGCTAATGCCGCCCGGCGCAATGCTCGGCAAAAAGCTAAGCAATCCAGCAAATACTAGAAGTAGGAAGATGTATCCTAAGATGAAGCGCTGACGATACAAAAAAGGTATTTTAATCCATTTTTTCACTGTGCTAATTTTAACATGTTGACTTTGTATAGTGCAAGTGAACTACTCATGCTTATTGTCGAGTGACATAAAGCGAACCCTGGCTTTATCAAAGTAGAGCTCGACTGTGCCGGTGGCACCTCGGCGATGCTTAGCGAGGATGAGGTCGGTAATATTCTGACGTTCGGTTTCGGGGTTGTAGTAGTCTTCGCGATACAAGAACATGACAATATCAGCATCCTGCTCGATGGAGCCGGACTCACGGAGATCGGATAACATTGGAATTTGCGGACTACGGGATTCAACGGTACGAGACAACTGCGATAGTGCTATAACTGGAACATTGAGCTCGCGAGCGATTAATTTTAGGCCGCGAGAAATCTCGGAGATTTCTTGTACGCGATTATCCATAGCGCGCTTGGATGAGCCCGACATAAGCTGGAGATAGTCTACGATAATTAGGCCGATTTCGTGTTCGTGTGCGGCGCGACGGGCTTTAGTGCGCATTTCCATGACTGTAAGACCTGGAGTGTCGTCGATGAAGATTGGCAACTCGGAAAGTTCGGCCATGGCTTCGGAAATTTGCGAAAAATCATCGCCAGAAAAGTTGCCAGTTTCGAGCTTGAAAGATTCGATGCCGGATGCGTCGGAAAGCATGCGGTTTATTAGCTGTTGTT
This sequence comes from uncultured Candidatus Saccharibacteria bacterium, assembly GCA_947304395.1. GTDB lineage: Bacteria > Patescibacteriota > Saccharimonadia > Saccharimonadales > Saccharimonadaceae > UBA2834. Next base: position 133,717 of record CAMZBA010000002.1, on the reverse strand, counting down.
TGCCCATCTCGAGCGAGAATAATAGTACGGACTTATTATTGATGCGAGCTACATTGCTAGCAAAATTTAATGCTAGTGCGGTCTTGCCCATGGCTGGGCGAGCAGCGAGGATGATTAAGTCGGATTTATGAAAACCGGCCGTAACGCGGTCGAGATCTGGGTAGCCAGTCTTGTATCCCGCAATACTGCCTTTGTTTTCGTGCAGACTTTCAAGCAAATCGAAGGTCTCGGAAAGCAAATCAGAGATAGACACTAGGTCGTTATGTACGTTTTGCTCAGACACTTCATAGAGCGAACGTTCGGCCTCGCCAAGGAGTTCCAACGTTTCCGAATCTTCATCGTAGGCATTTTCGGTAATACTGGCGGCGGCGGCGATGAGGCGACGGCGTACGGCGGCTTTGCTGACGATTTCGGCATATGCCTTAGCGTGGGCGGCGGTAGGTACGAAGTTGGCTAATTCGGATAAGTAGGCGGAGCCGCCAGCTTTTTCGGTGAGTTTTTTCTTCTTCAACTCGTTGCGAACGGTCAAAAGATCAACGGGGTTGTGGCGTTCGTATAGATTCCACATGGCACTATAGATGTGGCGATGACGTTCATCGTAAAAATCATTCGGTTTGAGAATTTCCGTAACATCCGGCAATGATTCTTCGGAAATAAGAATTGCGCCAAGGAGAGATTTTTCGGCATCAAGATTTTGTGGCGGAATGCGTTCAGCGGCGTTTTTTGTATTATTCGGCATCGATTTGCACCTCCTCTCCCCCGCCCATTAGCTCTGCGATGGCGGCCATCTCGGCATCCTTGTTGAGCGTTTCGTTCGTTACTTCAATAGTATATTTTCCGCCTAGGAATTCGGCAATCATAGGCACTTTCTTGGCGATTTGAGTTTTGTTGAACTTTTTTCGGGCATAGATAGTAATTGTGTCGTTTTCGAACACGTAGTCAGAATCTTGTAGATAGCGGTAGATGCCGGGTATATTTTCTTGGCAATGAAGCAGGATGCTATTCCAGACCTCCGCATTGTCGGCGCTAGGTTCCGGCGTGGCTGACGGCTGCGTGTTTGGCGTGGATTCGGCGGCTGGAGCTGGTTCTTGCGATGCGGGCTCTGGTGCCGGTGCGGGTGTTTCTGCTTGGGTGGGTTCTTTGGCTGGAGCGGGTTCTGGCGATGTCGCGGTTGGTGTTTTTGGGCTTGGAGTGGGTTTTGTGGTTGGTTGTGGTGCCGGTTTGACTTTTGGAGTGGTGGCGGGTGCTGGTGCAATATATGCTGGCACAGTTACGGGTGCACTTTGCGGAATTAATGCTAGTAAGAGTTTGGCATTTGGGTAGGCCGAGCGGGAGACATCGAGTAATTTTTCTAGCAGAGCCAAGTGGATAGGTTGCGGATTATTGAGGATATCGGAGATGAGATTTTCGGCAATAATTTCTGGTTTGATGCCCGAGTCGAGTAATTCTTGTAACTGTGCACGAATGCGATTGATGTCGCCAGCAGCGTAGCCGTTAAGAATGTTAGTAATGGCCTCGTTTTGAGGGAGGCCGAGTGCTCTGCTAATTAGATCGGCGTCAATTTTGTCGTCGCTAAGAGTTGAGATTTGGTCGAGTAGGCTGAGTGAATCGCGAAAGGAGCCGCCACCGCGTTTGACGACGATTTCTAGGGCTTCGTCGGTGATATTGATTTTTTCTTGCTTGGCAATCCTTTTGAGGTGATCAAGCATGACGCTGGGGTTGGCTAGCTTGAAGGTATAAACTTGGCTGCGCGAGGTGATGGTGACAGGTACTTTATAGGCATCAGTGGTAGCCATAATAAAGACGACGTGCTCGGGCGGCTCCTCGAGTGTTTTGAGAAGAGCGTTGAAAGCGGATTTGGAGAGCATATGCACTTCATCAATAATATAAACTTTATATTTGCCTTTTGTTGGGGCGATGATGGCCTTTTCGCGTAAGTCGCGAATATTATCGACACCCGTGTTGGATGCGGCGTCGATTTCGATAATGTCTAGGTAATCATCTTCGAGTTCGTATGGGAAATTATTAATCTCATGTGCAAGGATGCGCGCTACGGATGTTTTACCCGTACCGCGTGGGCCAATAAAAAGATAGGCATGCGCAAGTTTGCCGTTCTTGAGAGAATTTTGAAGAACGGTGGTAATTTGTTCTTGCCCGACTACCTCGCTTAGCGTTTTGGGACGATATCTTCGATATAACGCTTTCATCAGATATATTGTAGCAAATTTTTAGAGATAAGGTATACCTGTGGGAGGTGCGCACAAAAAATAGGCGCCCACGAAGAGCGCCTATGATGATTGGCTATTTTTCGTTGAGTGCTTTATAAGCAAACGCGGCTAATGCTGCGCCGACAGGAGGCGCAATGATAAACACCCAAACTTGAGCCAAGGCTTCGCCGCCCAATATTAGTGCAGGCGCAAGGCTACGAGCTGGGTTAACGGATGTACCGGTTAGGCAAATGCCAAAAATATGTACAAAAGCAAGTGCTAGACCGATAACGATACCGGCGATATGTGCTTTGTTCTTGTCGCTTGTAACTCCAATAATCGTATAAACGAAGACGAAGGTTAAGATTATTTCTATTAGCATAGATCCCCAAGCACCTCCAGCCTCGGTGGAGATAAATGAGTTAGCACCAAGTCCAACTTCGGCAATATCTGCGCCACTAAGCGTGATGATTAACCATAGCAGTAAGGAGCCGCAGATTGCGCCGAGAAATTGCGCTATAACGTAGCCGCAAAGATCTTTGGCTTTTAGCTTTTTAGTAATAAACATAGCAAGCGATACGGCTGGGTTGACGTGGCATCCAGACACGTCGCCGATTGCGTATGCTAACGCAACGATAGCTAAACCAAATGCTAACGCAGTTGGAACAATTTCGCCGTTGGTAACGACGGCAGTTCCGCAGCCGAACAGCACTAAAATAGCCGTGCCGATAAACTCGGCAATATATTTTTTGAGTTCTTTACTCATATACACCCTCTTTGTTTAATATTAACTAAATTGTAACACGACTTAAACTATTAGCATAAGTATGTTATAAATAAAGAGTGACTAAGGCGCAAAAACTAAAAGAACGAAATAAACTGTTAAATATATTGGTTATCGTGATAGATACAGTTGTTTTTGTGCGTGTAATTTTTAATCTTGCCTTGACTCTGAATGGCAATTGGGATGACCTTAGTACGTCGTCGATTATGGTTCTAGTTTCTTCTGCAATGGTGGCGTTGTTCTTTGCTTTGTTGAACAATTACAAATATAAGGGGCATCCAAGCTACGTGTTGGCATCTGTCCTCGTTTTGGGGATGGCGGCATTGTTCTTTATGTATGTTTTAATTGCGGCTTCGTATGTCAAATTGATGGGAGCATAACTTATGAATCCGAATCAACCAATTTCAATGATAGAGCCAAGCCATGTTGCAGCTCAGGGCGCACCAGGCAATTATCGACAACCCGGGAAGATTGCAAAGAATAAAACTTTGATTATTGTAATTACGGTAAGTGTTATATTTTTAGTAGTTTTAGCCGTTATGCTAATGGTGTTGCGGGGTAATCAGTCTGGTATGGTGTATGGGGTTGATTATAAAAAGACTTATCTTTGCGCAGTCGACCAGTATGAATACTTGGCCGATAATCCAGAGTTGTCGATCCAGATAAAAGACGATAATACTTATCGTCTGGGATTACTAGATGATGAATATTCGACCGGCTCTTGGAGACAGACCGATTTGACGCGAGCTAATAGCGAGGACGGCGCAAATGAGGTTAATTATCATCTAACATTACGCCATGAAAAAGATTTTATTGGCGATGTTGAAACGACCGAAGAGGCTGGGTATGAGAGTGAATATATTTTTAGCTTTAACGAGAAAAGCAAAGTAGTTGTCGTTACCGATAAGGACAGCGAATCGGTATTCTATTGTAATGTAGAGGAATAAAAAAGCCTCTCTTACGGGAGGTTTTTTGAAGCATTTATTATAGGCTAGCTTCGACGGCCGCCCAGGTGGCGTCGTCGTTGTCGGCCGGGATCACAACCGTGACCTGATCGCCAACTTTTAAGCGGAAATATGTGACGGATGCATAGAGGATTTTGAATTCCTTGCCGTTTACCTCGACGAAATATTGATCATCGTGGCTAGTAAGCGTACCGATGACGGTCTTGCGCTCGACGGGGCCAATCTGCTTGTACATGAATTTGCCACTTTCGCCGATGGTGAGCTTGAGGATGTCTCCCTCAACGAGCTTAGACTTCGAGGCATAGTTTGCGGGAACTGGATAGTTTTTGCCGTCTGGGCCAATCATAATTTGGCCATCAAAAACGCCCTCGACGATCTTGCCCTCTGGACTGTCGATAACTGTGCTAGCTGGCGCTGTAATAATATCGCCATCGCCAAGCATCGACGTTAATAATTCTTTTGCTGCGGATAAATTAGTCTCTGCTTCCGTGAGGAGACTGCGCAACCTTTTTATTTGTTTTTCTGATATTTCAGACATACCTCGCATCCTGCCTGTGTTAGTTTTACTAGTTATATATTATATTTTTAGCTAGCACTTGTCAATGTAGTAAATCGTGGGTTTTCCACAGAATTTACAGAGGTGGATGTCAAATTGTTGTATTTTTTACCATTGACTTTTTGTTTATGCTTTTATTTGGTTGTGTATAGTGCCAACAGCATAGCTGCACGGTCGCCGAAGAAAAATTCAAGAACGGAGAGTATATCGAATACTAGGGCGACTGCGGCCATTTGGGTGCCGTTGGTGGCAGTAGCGGTAGTAATTATTAAAAATACGATATATATCAGCGTGTTGATTAAGGTGCTTTTTAGCGAAACGTAAATTTTATAACGATTTATGAATGAATAATGAATGGACGCGCCTATGGCAGCGCCAAGAATTGGGCCGATGAAACCGCCCGTAATTGGGATTTGTGAAAATAAGCCAATAAGAATGAGTCGTAGCAAAAAGCCCGGGATTAATGTCGCAAGAACAAATTGTTGACCTTGATCTGATGGAACTCGGCGAAGCTTTGTCTTGTCGGCTGCTCTATATAACGCCAAGACCGTATATGCGATTGCGACCGAACAAATGACGCCAAAAACCATGAAATCCAACAATCTATTCCCAAGGCTTGCAAAGATTCCGCATATCATAATAATGGCCGATACGGCTTGAATTATATAGGAAGAAATGATTGTCTGCTTGAGGTCCGTATCCTCGACATCCTCGATTTTTGCCCGACTGGTAATTTGAGCGCCCTTTTCGGCGCGGCTGCGCCAGAGTTCGTCTTCGACTTCTTGAGTGATAGATTTTGCATCTGGGTACAACTGATTATTATTCTCGGCGGCGATTTCTTCTTTGATTCTGTCGCGGAGTTCTGTATCGTCGAGAGTTTGAGACTCTTGAAGTTTTTTAGCGATTTCTTCTTTGCGTTCGGCGCGTTTCTTCTGTTCTTCTTCGGCGGCTTCTTTTTCTTTAGCCTTACGTTCGGCGCGCTCTTTCTTTGTGCGTTCGTGCATTTCGGTGGCAAAGTCGGCGTCGATTTGGAAATTTTTTGGACCAGTCGTATCTTTAGCGGTGGCCTGCTCGGTGTTTTTATCATCGCCAAAAAGAACTCCTTTGGCGACCCGTTGCTCGATGGCGGGACGATCATCTGTTTCTGCCAAGTCGTACATGCTCGAAGAGACATTCATGGCCGCTGGTTGCTTTTCGTCCTCGAGTTGGGCGGTGGTCTTTTCTTCTGTCTCCGTCGGTTCTGGAGTGGTGAGCAGTCTGCCTTTTGTCATACTGCTTATAGTTTAGCATACGAATACACCAAAAAAGCGACCTCTTTGATAAAGTCGCTTTTGGTAACATTTTGGCTATAATAGTTTGAACTTAAGCGAGTTCGACGGTTGCGCCGGCGTCTTCGAGGGCTTTCTTCATAGCCTCGGCTTCGTCCTTTGCAACTTTTTCTTTTACGGTAGCTGGAGCGCCATCGACGATAGCCTTAGCTTCGCCAAGACCAAGACCGGTAGCTTCCTTGACAGCCTTGATAACTGCAATCTTTTGTGCGCCAGCATCTTTAAGAACGACGTTGTATTCGCTCTTCTCTTCAGCGGCAGCGGCACCAGCATCAGCTGGACCAGCGGCTACAGCAACAGCGGCAGCAGCAGGCTCAATGCCATATTCATCCTTAAGGATAGTTTTTAGCTCGTTAACTTCGAGGACGGTGAGCTTAACCAATTCCTCTGCTAGTTTTTTAACATCAGCAGCCATGTTAGACTCCTTTATTCGTTATTGGTTGATAAATATACGCGATAGCGTGATTAATTGGTTGCTTTGTCGGCAATGCCGTCGAGCAAAGCGTGCAAGTTGCCGGAAAGACCATTGGTAACATCGTTGACTGGGCTGAGGAGCATATCCACAACTTGGCCAATGAGTTGATCTTTGCTTGGAAGGTCGGCAAGTGCTTTTACTTCTGTCTCGCCAAGAGCGGCACCTTCGCCACTGAATGCGCCTTTTAGCTCGAGGGCGTCATGTTCCTTCGCAAACTTTGCGAGAACCTGAGCTGGAGCGACTTCGTCGTCGTTAGAAACGGCGTAAAGTAGCTGACCTTCGAGAGCGCTAGTGTCGGTGTCTTTGTAAACCGCAATATTGCCCATAGCAACACGGACAAGACGGTTCTTGACGATTTTAATTTTGACATTATTCTCGCGCGCAGCTTTGCGAAGTTCTTGCATTTCCGCGACCGTAAGGCCTTGGTACTTTGCAAAAACGGTCATCTTAGCGTCGCTGAGAAGCTCGTTTAAGTCGGCAACCAATTGTTGTTTCTTATCTTTGCTAATTGCCATAGATAGAAATCTCCTTTTGGTATTAATTTGGTAGCCAAAATGTTAAGGTTTTCGTCACCAATAATACAAGAAAATGAATCTCCTCGGCGGCATGATTAAACCCGTCTGGGTCGCCGCTGTCTTTGGTAACTAGGATGTATTATAGCAATTTTTTGCGGATTTTACAAGTGCTCTATGCGTGCTTGCGCTTTGTTTATTTGTCCATTCGAAGTTGTCCAAGATTTTTGGACTCATGCTTTTAGTGCCGTTGGCGATGTTTTAATGTGTTGATATGTTTAATCATAATGGTGAGATTTATATTAGTGGTCGCGCGATTTGTGATGCATTGGGCATTTCGCGCCAGCAATTTAATTATTATTGTCAGAAGTATTTAGGGGCCCCATTGATGCGACGAGTTTGAGGATATACTAACGTACGTATTGGCAAAAGATGGCGAAAAAAGTACGCATATCATTATTCGGTGCTTTTCTTTTTGATGATCGCTTTTCGCACTAATTCCCCGCGTGCGCAGACTTTTCTAAAGCTATTTTACGAGCATTTTATGCGTACAAGAAAGTATGACAAAAATATCCTGATTGACGAGGCGGAACTACTGTTTATGTTGTAAAAATATTTTATACAACGCGGCATGGTTGTGAGAAAAAGTGCGAGTACGGCGTGGTGTGGTTGCGAGAAAAAAGTGCGAGTACGGCATGACGGACTATTGCAGGTGGGGTTGCAGAATTAATGAAAAAACAAGTAAAATTGGTTCAATGATTAAGATTATTGCGGGCGGTAAGAAGCATGCGAGCTGGTTAAAAGAAGCTTGCGATGAATATGAGAAGCGTCTTCGGAAACCATGGACAATTGAGTGGCAATTTATAGACGAAGAAAAGCTGACGGAGCGCGTAGCGCGCTTTAATAAAGACGACTTTGTTGTATTACTAGACGAGAATGGCGAGATGATGAGTTCGCCGAGATTGAGCCAATCGTTGACGGTTCAGTTAGAGAATGGACGCGATGTGATAATTGTGATTGGTGGCGCATTTGGGCATTTTGCGCCAGAAGTGAAGGCTCGGGCAAACTTGATTTGGAGCCTATCGAAATTAGTCTTTCCGCACCAGATTTGTCGGCTAATCGTGACGGAGCAAATTTATCGGGCGCAAGAAATATATCTAGGGCACGCGTATCACCATGAATAAAGATGATGTTTTGATTTCGTATAAGGATATTAACCGCAAGAAAGACGCGTTGTGGCGATTGTTGGAGGGGGAGGCTCCGCTTGCTGACATTAATAAATTTTTGATTGATAATTTTCGGGTTGTTTTTGATGTAAATTTCTTGATTGGCTTCAAGGCGTACGATAACTATAAGAAATTATTCAAAGATTTCGACGATGAAATGAAGTTAGAATTATTACGGCCACTTTCACGACGGCAATCGCAGTGCGCCGAGGCGCTATTTAGTGGTTTTGTGGACGCGAGAGAAAAGATTGGGCGTTTTTGGGACTTTCTGGACGACAACGAGCGAAGCGGAACAAAACATTACCTAAGTGTGGCAGAAATTGGCGTATTGTCGGCAATCTATGAGAGGGCGCTAATAGCGACAAGTTGAGATAATTATTGTAAAATATATTAATATGGCGAATATTTTTGACTATGTAGAAAAATACGGTAATTTGCGCTTCGAGGAAAAGGCTTTTACTGAGGTTGATAACTTGGTTTTTTCACAGTTGGCGTACTTGGATTTTACGCATACTAGAATTAACGAAAATTGCCATACGCTTGAGGAGATTGGCCGAGAATATCTGCGTCGGACTTCATATAAAGACGCGCGTCGGTTAGGAATTGCAATTGGCGTTGCTTATCAGTTGATGAATGCGATTGTCGAGAAGGAGCGATATCGAAATTTAATAGTGTCTGATTACATTTACGACACGAGTCGCAATATGCAATTTAGTGCGATTACTTTTCGCGTAACGCGGGGTTTGGAATATATTGCATTCGAAGGAACCGATCAGCTTATTAGTGGTTGGCGTGAAGATTTTGAAATGGCGTGGTCCTTCCCTGTTCCATCGCATATAAAAGCGACAGAATACCTAAATGAGCATGTTAGTTTCTTTGGACCGAAAGTCATTGTGGGCGGGCATTCTAAAGGGGGTAATTTAGCGCTAGTAGCTCCGATGTATATGAATCGGTTAAAATATCAACGTATCTTGAGAATCTATAATAACGATGGTCCTGGCTTGCGTCGAAAAGAATTTGAATCAAAAGAGTATGAGAGGGTGAGAAAGAAATACGTGCATATTATCCCGCATTGTAGCATTGTGGGTGCGATGATGCGCAATAGTAATTACCGCGTTGTTCAATCTGATAAAGAAAACATCCTTGGGCATTCTTCGGCGACGTGGCAAGTAGTTGACGATCATTTTAAACGCGCGAAGAGGTCTGAACATAGCTTGGAGATTGAGCGTCGTTTGTGGTCATGGCTAGATAAGCACGATGATGCTGATCGGAAAAAGCTGACCGATGCGGTATTTGGCGTGATAGAGGGGTGCGACGTTTTGGACACGATGTCAATGATGAAGTTCCACAATATTGTGAAGATGATTCGTTCGGCAAATGATTTAGATAAAGAAAGTAAGGATTTAGTGCTTGGGCTATTTCGTGAAATAGCATTGAAAAAATAAAAACGTCGGCCGTTTGTGGCCGACGTGATGTTTGGGCTTTTGGCTTAATCCAGTCTCTGGTTGAGATAGTAGCTACGATATCGGTCGTAGAGATTGTGGACGCTTGATTTTTCTTCGCCCAAGTCGAGTGCTATATTATACCGATTATTCGATATTTTTACAGTTATTCCACTGAAAAATGCCGCCAATTAAAATAATGGCTACGTATGCAATGAGATACCATTGCGGTTGAGCAATGTTTAGAAGCAATAATGCGTTTGTGAGGACGAGTTGCGCTCCTTGGACGGAAGTAGCAATGATAACCATTGGTTTAATGAACCAAACGGCAATTACTCCAGCAACGACGCCGATAGCTACGCAGATGGCCGGTAGAGTCCAGTCGGTAGCTGGGCCGAAAGCATTCATAGCAGACATAAAGAAGGCAAAGCCTACTGATGCAAAAACGGCAATTTTTTCTATAGTCATACCAAACATGCCCAGTACAAGGCCACCGACTCCGCAGAGGATTAATTGCCACATTTCATCGGCAACGATTTTGTCGACAAATAAGGAGACGAGCCAGAAGCCGATCAAGAACCAGATGACTGTGATTGCGATTTTCTTCAGGCGATAGCCGAAAAATAGTAAAAATAGTCCTATGACTAATCCGATTATTCCTGTTGGTATTTCCATGTGCCTCCTTTATCTTATTAGTATTATACCAATCGTAGCGAGAATAGTTGCGATAAAATGCGCGATGACAACGTGTCGATTAAGCTTTTCGCGACCAAATTTAGGCCAAATGATGGAAAGTATGATTCCGAGTGCAAAAGTAAATATTAGCTCGAGAACATTGTAGGTGACGGATATTAAGGATGCAACGCCGATTATTAAGGCATAACGGCTTAGAAATTCGGCGATAATACAAATGATTTGGTTGGTACCTTCTGCGAAGAGGAATTGCCATTTTTTGCGCCGCCAGATGAATTTCATGCGTTGTTGCCAATCGGAATGAGTGGCGAATAAAATGACGTCTGATAAGCCTCGTCCTACGAGGAAGTAAAAGAAGACGCTCGGAAAATCGTACTTTTCGCCGATACGAGTAGATAGAATGCCGCTAAGCGCAGATATGCAGGCGTAGAGAGTGAAAAGAAGCGCGGCATTAAATTCGATGCGACGGCTACGTGGTCGTTTTCGAGTAAAGATGATAATTGCTGGGGCCGTTAGAATAATGATGAAGGCAATGAGTTGCAATGACGTGATTGCTTCGCCGAAAATTAGCCAATCCGAAAAAAGATAAATAACGGGAATTAATTGATAAAAGACTGCGGCGGTTGTCGACTCTTCTTCTCTTAGGGCTAAGTAGTATGGAATTGAGGCAACGGAGCTGGCAATGCCGGACAAGAGTAGAAGAATAATGTGCTCAATGGCTATACTCTTAACGCCGAACGCCAACGGTATTATAAGAGCAAAAAATAGGTAACTAATGCCGTTAAAGATCTTCATGGATTGCGGCTTTTTACCCTTAAAGATGACGTCGGTAATGTAGTTGTCGATAAATGCGCTGAAGGACCAAATTAGGGCAACGGCAATGCATAAAAATAGCCACAACATATGGATTAATTATACATGAGCATTTTGTTTCTGTGTTACAATGTACTTATGTTAACGTGGGATACTTTATGAGTCTGTTTGGTGATTTTTTCAAAAAGCCTAAATCTGATGCTATATATGAAATTAAATCTCCAAATGGTCAATTGGATTGTGTATTTGTGCTTGATCATGGGCAAATTTCTTACTTTGCAAAAAAGAATGACAAAGTTATCCTGCGCAAGTCGCGCTTAGGCCTAATTCTGAAAGACATGACTCCGATGACGGATAATTTTGCCGTAATTCGGGCTTATACGCGCACGGTTGACGATGTTTGGAAGGCGGAATGGGGCGAGCAGCATGTGATCCGTAATAACTATAACGAAACGGCGATTTATCTTGAGGAGTACGAAAAGCCAAATCGACTTTTGACCTTGCGTTTCCGTGTTTATGATGATGGGTTTGCTTTTCGCTATGAAATACCAGCTCAGCCAGAGATGAAAAATATGGCCGTAGCCGATGAGTTGACGGAATTTTCTGTTGATACAAATTCGCGCTCGTGGAGCATTCCTGCGTATCAGCCAGATCGCTATGAGTATGATTACGTAGAGCATCCGGTTTATACGTTGACCGATTCCGTGCATACGCCTTTGACGATTCAATCTACCTCGGGACACTTTTTGGCAATTCACGAGGCGGCGCTCTATAACTACGGAGGTATGACGATAAAGCTGAATGGGGCATCGTTGAAGACGGATATCACGCCGCTTTCGGATGGTATGAGGGCTTATGTCGAGTTGCCGTTTTCTACTCCGTGGCGCATGGTGATTGTGGGAAATAATGCTTTGGATTTGATTACGTCTCGCATGATGTTGAACTTGAACGACCCACCGCGGGATGATTTTTCATGGGTGGAGCCAACGAAGTTCTTGGGCATCTGGTGGGCGATGTATGTTGGCGAGTGGACATGGGCGCCAGGCGATCGTCATGGCGCGACTACCGAGCATGCCATGCAATATATCGACTCATGTAAAGATCTTGGTATCTCTGCCCTACTAATCGAGGGTTGGAATGATGGCTGGGAGGGTGACTGGCTCGAAAATGGCGTGAACAATAAATTCATGGAAGCTACGCCAGATTTTGATTTGAAGGTAGTGTCGGATTACGGCCACGCCAATGGCGTAGAAATAGTTGGCCACCATGAAACGGTTGGTTTTATTGACAACTACGAGGCGCAACTTGAGGATTCCTATAAGTTCTTAAAACAATATGGCATTCGTTATATTAAGTCGGGTTATGCTGGCTCGAAGATGACGATTAATGGTCGTCGCGAATTTCACCATTCGCAGCTTGGCGTGTTGCACTATCAGCGCGCTTTGGAGCTGGCGGCTAAATACCACATCATGCTTGATGTGCATGAACCGATTAAATCCACTGGTATTGAGCGCACTTGGCCGAATTTAATGACTCGTGAAGGTGCGCGTGGGCAGGAGTATGAGGGTGGCGCATTATCGCCTTCGCACGCTTGCTTCTTGCCGTTCACTCGTTTATTGGCTGGCGGCATGGACTATACGCCGGGGATTTTGGATGTAGGAAACTTCTCAAAACGTATTGCTTCTACGATTACTCGTCAGTTGGCTTATTATGTTACGATATATTCTTCGATGCAGATGGCGTCAGATCGTCCGCAGATATATGAGATGAAGTATCCTGATTTGTTTGAGTTTATTCGTGATGTGCCGCTTCGTTGGGAGCGTACCTTGCCGCTATTGGGCGAGATTGGCCATTATTATGTTGTGGCGCGTCAGGCTTGGGAGTCCGATGATTGGTATATAGGTGGCGTTACGAATGAAGAAGGCCGTCGCGTAGAGTTATATGTTGATTTTCTTGAGCCAGGGATTAATTATATTGCAACTGTTTATCGAGATTCTGACGATGCGCATTATCGCGATCATCAGCTTGGATATGTGATAGAAGAAAAGATTGTACGTAATGGCGATCGTCTAGAGATGTATATTGCGCCAGGCGGCGGTTTTGCGATTAAATTACAGAAGCAATAAGATTGCGTTGTTTTGTGTGCTGTTTTTTGAACTTCTGCGGCTATGTCCGAAAAAATCGGACATTAAAAAATGGCGAGTTACCAGGGGTGGACGCTGTGAGGATTTTGTTTATTATCTGTTATTGCTTCTTATGTGGCGTCTGAATTCTTTGGACATAACGACATGGTTATATGAGAAACGTTTATGTATGAGTATGCCAATAAGATAATACTCATGCTTGGGCGATATGCATAAGGAAGAATAATATTAAACCATGAAGCATCAATTATATGAGATTTATATTAGTGGGAGGGGTATTTGCGATGCGTTGGGCATTTCGAGGCAGAAGTTGCAATATTATGTAAAGAAATATGCCCGTACGCAAATTGGTAGATGAGCTTATGGGCGTTCGAATATGTATAATCCGCGCAGTGGAAAGAAAATATACGTAAGGCACTATAGTCTTTTGCTTTTGTTTGCGATTGCTCTCTCGGTAGATACGCCAAAAGCGGAAAGAATAATTGATGTGTTTTATAACAAATATTTAATATTCGCAAGACTAAAGCGAGATTTTTACATCGATGACGTGGGGTGTTTGGAAAAAATTACAGGCGAAAGCTGGGCGGCAACACATAACGCTATAGATGGTGCGCCGGTATTTCACAATATTAACGGCTGATGTTAATAGATACGACAGTATCGTAGCCGAAGCGGGCGCGTACTTCATAGCCTTGCTCGCGGAGGGCGGCTTTTTCAGAATCCGTTAGTGTGGCGCGTCCGGAGTTTTTGATGGAGATTTTGATGTTTTGCGAGTCGGAAGCTTCGGCTAGCGTGATTTTGTCGCCAGCTTTGCAGTTGCGCAAGGCGCGCCTAATCTCGGATTCAAGGAAGTTATCGACCGGTGACGCGTCGCGGATATTGACGGTGAGATCTTGAATGTCGAGGTTGACGGAAATCTTTTGGCGCTCGCAACTGGCCAGCAATTTTTTGTAGTGTGGCTCGAAGATATCTATAAAGTGCGGCATTAGGCGGTCTCTCCAAAATTTGGCGGAGTAAGATTGACGTATTTAGCGTCCCAGGCGGGGTTTGCGGGATTGTGCGTATTGTCGTAGGGTACGCCGTCGGCGAGATCGTTGGCAATCTCTAGAATTAGGTTCTTTTGCTCGATATGGTCTATGTAGTATTTAGGAATAGCACCGATGCCGCAGCGTGCGCCCATGATGTTTCCGGCTATTATGCCAGTAGAGTCGCTATCGCCACCGTGGTTGACGGCAGAAACTACTGCGTCAAAGAAGTCGTCTTGGTGACGAAGGCAACAATAGATTGCTATGGCGGCGGCCTCTTCGGCCACCCAGCCTTCGCCGATGGCACGGATATTTTCGCTGTCGCGAGATTTATTGCGCGATAGCTCGAATGATTTGCGCATGATTTTCATGAAGTCGTTTTGGTACTGTACGTGGAAATTCTTTGTAGTGAATTGGTTTGTAAACTCGAAGGCAACTTGGAGTTGGTTGGAGAAGTTGCGGGTTGTGTCGCGCATGATTTCGTAGTAGAGTCCGCCTAGGAAAGCGGCAGAGATGATAGCGAGTGGGTGTCCGTGGGTGAGGGCGGCGGATTCTGCCGAGACCTGAATGGCGTCATTAATATTTTGCGCAATCAGGCCAATAGGCGCGACGCGCATGGTGGTGCCGCAACCTTTGCTTTGATTGATCGGTTTTTGGATAGTGCCCTGCTCTTCGTGGCTGAGTGATTCTATGCAGGTGAAGCCTGGCGCGCGACGATGATTCATGGCGGGAACTTTATCGATCCATGAGATGTTTTGATTGTCGGTCTCGAAACCGTTTTGGGTGCGATACCAATCGTGGTATGCGCGGCGGATACATTCGGTCGGAGTGGGTGCTTCGCCGTTGAGGGTGCCATGCGTATTGCGCCATAGTAGGGCGTTAGCGGTAAATAACATCATTTGGGTGTCGTCAGAAAAAATGCCATAGTCGTCGGCAAAAGTGGTATATTCTCGCTCTTTGATATTGCGCGTGAATTCGCATTGATAGCCTAGCGCATCGCCGATGGCGCCGCCCATTATGCAGCCAAGAATGCGATTTTTTGTGCTAATGCCAGTAGTATCCATTAGCATTATTATACACTAAACGCCAGGAGAATAGGACTTCAGAAGTTTGCGATGGCGCTTATAATGGGGGTCATGTTCTTCGACTTCAGCCCAAAATTCGGCCGAATGATCCATGTGATTAATATGGGCTAGCTCATGTAGGATTACGTAGTCGCGAAGTGGCTCTGGGACTTTCATTAGCCCGATATTAAGGGAGATTGTGCCACTAGAGGAGCGACTACCCCAACGTGTATTGGCGTGAGAGAGGCGGAGGCTGGAGTAACGGTAGCCGTATTTTTCGGCCCAAAAATCTAGCCGGTATGGTAGATAATCTTTGGCTTTTTTGGCTAAGATTTTCTTTTGGGCGTCACGCGCGCGTTGGGTGGCGGGGTCTTTTAGGGGTAGTTTCTCGCGGATCTGTTTACGCGATGCGTTCAACCAGCGTTTCGCCAAAAAAACGGTAGTATGTTTTGGGCCAGAGATGGTCAATTTTCCAGAAGTAGAGACGGAAAATTTAGGATTTGTCGCCCAAGCGCTTTTGCGAATGATTACTTCGCCAAATTCAGGATCATTGAAAGTCATTGGCTATTTTGTGTTGCGTTTGCGGTCGGATAGGCCGGTAAGAACATTTTTACACTGGGTCTGGAAAGTATGCTTGCCAGAGATGACGAGTGGACGCTCGAGCTCCGAAGGGGCCTCAATCTTTTTGTATTGTTCAGCAAGAGCGGATTTGGCATCCTCAAGCTTTTTGTATTTGTGACGCATGCGATGTTTGATTGCATTAAGATCCGTTTGCACCCAGATGAGGATGGGCCTATAGCCAGCTTTGGCGAGTAGGTCCTTGATTTCGTTTCGTTGTTTTTCGGTATCGAGCCCTCCTTCTAGGACGAGCGTTTGTTTGCATTTCGTCAATTGCTGAATAAGAACCATTGCGAGCTTGCGGGTAAGCTTGTATTCGTCATGGAGCTCAGAAAGATTGAGGAATGGCGCATTAAAACGAGCGCTGAACTGCTCTGCAAATGTAGTTTTGCCACTCATTGGCGCACCGAAAACTAAGATAGCGTAAGGTTTCGACTTCCCATTCATAAGATAAGTTTACTCTATTGAAGTTTTTTTCGCAAACTTTTTACTTTAATATACGTTACGTATGTAGAATCAGCCGTTTAGAATCATGCGTGGGTTGGTTTCGAGCAACTCCTTGAGCTCGCCGGCGGTGTAATATCTGAGAAGTTTTTGTCGCGCTTTGCTGATTTCGGAAAAATCGCGCACGCGGTGAGTGTCGGTACCGAAACAGAAGATAAGTTTGTCTTTGGCGAGTTTTTTAAGGATTTTTTTAGAGCGTCGTCCGTATTGACCAATAATGCTACCAAGGTTGCATTGTAGAAGAATCCCCTGCTCCGTGAGGTCGTAGATTTTTTTGTAGTTCTCGTGATAACTATGATAGCGCTCGGGGTGAGCTAGGATGACGTTCCAGCCCTCATACTTGAGGCTAAGAAGAATGTCTTCAAAATCCTCGTACTCGCCGCTCATGGGCAATTCGACTAAGATGTAATTGCTGTCGTCGAGAGGGCTGATAGTCTTATTCTTTAGTAGTCTACTAATATTGCGATCGATATAGATTTCGTTTCCAAGGTTCAAGGAAATGCGTAGGCCTGCTTCGTCGGCCTTTTCTTGTAATATGCGATAGAGCTTTAGATTGACGCTGCGCGGGCTAACATAGGTGGAGTCTGCTACGTAATGGGGCGTCAATATTACGTCTGTCACGTCCTGTTCGGCGAGCCCCCTCAAGATAGCAAGCGATTCGTCAAAATTACGAGAGCCGTCGTCGATGCCTGGAAGGATATGAGAGTGAACGTCAATCATTGTATTCTAGTATATTTCTTCGTGGGAGTAGTTGCCACCGTATGGCTTGTTCGTGGTGCGGGCCTCGTACGCATAGTTTCTTTTGGCAAAGCTGGCTCTTTTGGATGGGTGGTTTCTCTTGGCCGAGCGGACACTTTGGTGGGTTCGGTTGGGATTTTCGGCTCTGGTTCGATTTCTGGCTCGTCTTGTATGACAGGAGCTTGCATATGGGCTGTTTCGTGAGATTCTTTCTCGCCATAGTATCCGTAATAGCTAGCAGTCTTCTTAGTGACGCCGTTCATGACGACGCCGGCAATTGGGGCATTGACCTTTTCGAGGGATTCTTTAGTGCTCTGAAGAATATTCCTCGGTGTGTGCGCATCCTTGGTAACAATAAGAACTTCGTCGACGAGCGTAGACATGATAATGGAATCTGTAACGCCATTACATGGGGCGCCATCGAAAATGATGATATCGAAGCGTTCTTTCAGTTTGGCGATAAGGGCTGAATTCTTTTTTGAGTCCAAAAGTTCGCTTGGGTTTGGCGGATATGCGCCACGCGTCATTACGCTGAGATTTGGAATTTGGGTGCGTTGGATGTATTTAGTATATTTGAGGATATCGTCGGCCAGTAAGTGGCTGAGGCCGAGTGTATTTGGCAGTTGGAAAATCTTGTGGAGGCGACCTTTGCGTAAGTCGCAGTCGACAATCAACACCTTCTTGTTGTTCTGAGCGAAGCTGATAGCCAAGTTGGAGCTAACGAAGCTCTTGCCTTCGCCAGCAAGCGAACTAGTGACGAGGATTGTCTTGAAGCCATTATCGACACTACTGAATTGGAGGTTAGTACGAAGAGCTTTGATGCTTTCGCTGACGGCGGATTTGGGATATTTTTCGACCATGAGCTCATCGGTGCTGCTGCGACCGCGCTGGTTGGTCTTAATATCGGATTTAATAATCTTGCCCGCAATTGGCAGGTTGATTTTGCGTTCCAAATCTTCACTGTATTTTACGGTGTCGTCAAAGTAGAAGATAATAAAGGCGATGGCTACTACGCCAAAAATTGCAACAACGGCGGCAATTAGCAAGTCGCGTTTTAGAGTATTGTTGCTAGGCTCGCCGGGCAGTTGGGCGACTTCGTAAGGGCGTACGTTGTCGATGCCGGTAAGCTCGGTGATTTCTTTGGCGAAAACCTCGGTAGTTTTGTCGGCAATCCGTTGGGCGTTCTCGGCACTTACGTCGGATACGGTAATTTTTAGTACCTGCGTGTCGGTAATATTGGTTACTGTGATATTTTTAGCCAAATCGTCGGCGCTATATTCGAGATGAAGAGAATCGATCACCTGTTGGAGGACGAGGCGACTCTTGACAAACTCACTATACGTAGCGGCGAGTTTTTGGTTGACGTTGACGTCGTTTAAAGTGGCGCTAGAGTTTGAATTGTCGTTATCTTGCGCGAGGAGCACCTTTGTATATGTGCTGTACATCGGAGTTTTTAGTTGAGTGTCAAAAATATATGTTCCGCCTAAGGCGAGAATTGTTACGATAATGGTTGGTATGATGAACTTTTTGAGATATCCGAGGAAATCTTTTAAGTCGATTTCTTCCATGTAGTATTATGCCCTTTTTTGATGTAGCCGCGAAAAATGCGGTTTTTACTTTTATTTAACTATATTATAGCATAATTGTAATTATTGGACAAAGGTGTAACAAATTATTTTGCGGTTAGATAATCGTTGATTTTCTTTTGAGCATTAGTAATGGTGTTGACGTTTGGCTGCATGACATACAACAACTGGGCGCCCATTGAATAGGTTGGCATCATGGCACCAGTACCATCGAGTGAAATACTTTCGACTTTCCAGGTGCGTAGTTCGGAAAGTTGATAGCGCGCAAAAGAAGTTATTTCGTCAAAAGAGAGCGATGATTCGAATGAATCTTGAGCACTCTCAAGGATTTTAGAATAGCGAACGAGGTAATGTGGGTCGGAGATTTTTGCAATCAAGGCAGTGATGATTTGCTGTTGATTTTGGCCACGATGACGATCACCGGATGAATAAGAGTAACGCTCGCGAGCATATAGAAGCGCGCATTCGGAGTTGAGGTGTTGATTGCCTTGTACGAAGGTACAATTGCCGCGCTTGAAGGCGGTGTCGGAATAGATGTCGATACCATCAACGGCGTCGACGACTTTCGTAAGCGTAGTAAAACCAACTTTGATAGTGTAGTTTATTTTGATATCAAGAAGATCTTCTATGGTGGTTTTACTCATATCGATACCATAGATGCCGGCGTGGGTTAGCTTATCTTTTGTACCGGTGGTGCCATGAAGTTGAACGTAATAGTCGCGCGGGATTGATACAAGGAGGATTTTGAAGTCTTTTGGATTGACAACAGCGAGAATATTAACATCGCTACGTGCGGTTTCGGTAATGGCGCCGCGCGAATCGGAGCCGGAAATATAGAGGATGAATGGCTCGGTTGTGACGTTTACGGGTTTGCGATTGTCTGGCGCGTCCATGCGGACCTCGAATTCGTAAATTGAGGTGCTTTCGTCGACAAACTTGTTGTCGGCTTCTTCGAGGAAATCGAGGTAGCTTTGATTAATGACGATAGCGGCGACATCGAAATCGTAAATAGCGGCAATCATGGAGCCGATCTCGGAGTACTTTTTGGCCTTAAAATCGACGGCGTTTTTTAGGGCTTTTTGGGTGTTGTCTAGGTTTGGATTAGTGTCGAGTAGGCCAATATGCTGGCGGGAGAGCTGTGAAATTTCTTTGTAACTGCTATTTTTGAGGACGCGAACTTGATAAGTTTGAGTCTCATAATGCGCTCCCGTAACCTGCTCGACAAAGTTGATGGTCTGGCGGGCGTATTTGTAACCAAACGAGCCAGCAACAATTAGTGCGATTGCGACAATGGCGCAAACAATTTTAATAATAAGCCCTGCGCGCTTGCTGATAACTAATTTATATAAGTTAAAACAGAAGATGCCGATGAGCACGATTAGTACGGCGAAGAATTGCCAGCTTTGTAGAAGGTTTAGCTTTGCTAATGCTACTAGTAGGAGGCCGTTAGTGATAGCTTGGGCGGCAAGTAAAATACAATATATGACTTTTAAGCCACCGCGAGGAGTGCGCTCTTCGGAAGCATGCTTGTGGGCATGCTCTTTTGTTTCCTTTGTTTTTGTCATGAATACTATTATTACATAATTTGCCTCTTGCGGCAAATTGATGTGGATGGGTAGATTGTGGCTAATCGATTAGATTTAAGTATTGTTCTAGGCACCAAACGAGCCAACGCTGGTCGCCATTCATGGGATCGACGCAATGTGGCCAGAATTCTGGACGAGTTGGACCCCGCCAATCTTTAAACCATTCATTCATTGGGCGTGGCATTGGTGTTTTTGGCGGAGCCTCAAAACCTGGATAGAGTTTAGCGAAAACTTCACGAATGATGTATTTGTTTTCGCCTTTGCGAATGCGTGCAAGGTCGAGCGGTTCGTCTAGTACGGTATATGAATATGGTAGGAAATGCTCGACGCCAGCTGTTTCGCAAGCGTTGTAATAGGAATTAATTGCTTCTTTGATGAAGGGGCCGTTATCGAATTGATGCACATCAACCATACCATCGTGGGTGCATTCGTGTACCGGGTCGAGGATGAGCTGGCTTTCTTTGAGGGCGGCGTATGGTTTGACGTAGGCGTAGCGGTCGATAAAATCTCCAACGGTCCAATCTCGGGAAAGTAGCATACTAAGGCCGCCGTATTTTAGATCGGCGCTTTCGCCGTAGATTAAAACATCGACGCCGTCTTTCTTGGCTTGCAGGCCAGCTTTATACATTTGGACTTCGATAGAATGAAAAGGCATACCTTTATGCTTGAGGAGATCTGGAGTTAATTTTTCAAAGTCTTCCCAGTAGATTTCGACAATGCGATGATCTAAGCCACAAGTTTTAGCATGCATGGCGGCACCAGGAGTTTCATCTATAACCTCGACGCCGGGCACTACGCATTTAAAAGTATAGGCGATGGTGCCTTTGGGGAGAAATTTTGCAAGAATAGCAGAGTCGATGCCGCCAGATAGGCAGAGTGCGACCTTTTTGCCACTTGCAACAATTTCCTCGACTTGTTGCTTTAGAGCATCGTGAAGCTCGTCGGAATTATGCACCTTAAAGCGAGGTTTGGGCGGCATATGAGTGTTGCGCGGGTATTTATTACTGAAGGTTTTCTTTGGGTCGATAATAGTTCGGTACATTAAGTAACTGCTAGAACAATATATGCGGTCTTCTTGCATTTTTTAATCCTTTCTAACTTAAATCGCGTAAGTCTTGAGATTTTTTATTACGAACGGCGCTAAGTGCTTTATGAATTTGCGTACTACTGATTCCTTGAGTGTATGGGAAATAGACGATTTTGATGCCGGCCTTAGCGAACTCTTCTTCGTATTTATTCCATTTTGTGGTATTGTACCAATCGTCGCCGACAAACATATAACTAGCGCCAAGCTTTTGGCACATGCTGAGTTTGTCCATGTCGCGTTGTGGCACGACTGCGTCGACGTATTTGCAGCTACGAACAATTTCGGCGCGATCTGCGTATGGAATCATGGCCTTTTTGCCTTTGTATTTGACAAGCTCATCAACGGTTATGCCGACAACGAGTTTATCTACCATGCTTTTAGCGTTTCGGAGAAGGTTGAGGTGGCCGATATGGAATAGATCGAAGACTCCCGCTGTATAACCGATTATCATGAAACTATTTTAACATCGACTACTAAATTCTTTGCATGAAAAAAGGGGCTCATAGCGAGCCCCTTGGGGGTACGTGAAAGCCCAAGTACTAGCCGGACGTGGCTTTACTTGATCTCTGCGGAATAAGTTACGTCGTCGTCTTCTTCCTGCCAGAGCATGATCGAAGTGACAATTCCGAGCCGCTGCGGACCAAGCTCATAAAGAAGCTCTTCGTCGTCCATCATGACGATAACCTGTTCCGCGAAATAGACACCCTTGTCCATGAGGAACTGGCGCTGGGCTGCTGTCAGCGTGATGACATACTCGAGAGGAGTGTATTCATATCCATCGTCCTCTTCGGGTTCCTGATCGACGCACGCTTCACCGCAGGCGGGATTCGGGTTGTCTGCGGGTGTGTTTTCCTGATCTTTGGCATCGGGCGTTTTGGCATCCGGCGCTTCTTCGCCGCTCATCTCGCAACAATCAGGTTCGTCGCAGTATTCGTACTCAGGAGCCATCATTTCTTCCATGGCGTCAGTAATCGCGGTACTGACAATGGCGCTGTGCATGGGATCCGTGCTGGCGAAGACTGTGCCAGGGCCGCCCTTTGCGAGCGCTTTTTTGATGGCTTTCTTGACTGACTTTTTCCTGTGTGTAGTTCCTGTGATAGCGTAGGTAATTACTGCCATAGACATTTCCTCCTTTTTCTTGAATATGGCGTTGATGTGTGTCTGTCGTCGGCTGATATTTTTCAGCCGCGAAGTAGAAAGGTCGAATACTGACACTTCTGCTTCGCAGCTGAAAAGTTTTCACGTTAAGGTGCGTTAAACATCGTTTATTATGGCACAAAAGTTGAGTTTCGTCTAGTGTGTTTTTTTTGCAAGAAAAACCCCGCAGCTGAGTGCGGGGTGAACCATTATGATGCCCGTGGAGGCTTCAGTACTTCTCGATTGCCTTTCGGATCTTTGCCGAGCAGGCGTCGCAGTAACATAACGCGCCGTCGTATAACGGGTAGTTGATGCCGTTCATTGGGTTGCTCCGGTCTTTCTTTGACATGACGCATGTATACATATCGTTGTCGCAGTGCTCTTTTACGCCAAGAAAATGGCCGAGGACGTGCTTGATGCTGAAAGCCGCCAGATTGTCGCGCTCAAAGGTAATGCTGGCATCTCGAAGGGTTATCAGGGCGATGTTGCTGGAGTGATACTCGAAGGACTCTCCTTTTTCAAAGTCCATTAGTTGCCTGGTGAAAATGATAAAATAGTCGGATCGGGAAATTCGATTATTGCAAAAAGCGGAAAAGGACGAGACGGCGTCGCTGCTGTCGATGGTCCATTCACCTCTTTTCATGTAGAGGTTTCCGTTGCGTAGGATCTCGTGCGCATTGCGGCGATCATCAATGATGCCATTCGTGCCAATGAAGCGAAAATCGAATTTTTCCGGGAATACTTTTTCGACCTCTTTGCAGGCGCCTTTGAAGTCGACAGTGCCGTCGACGTCGGGTGTCCACATGAGGGCTACGGTGATTTTTCTTGACATTCTTCACCTCCTGAAAAATGCACAACTGAAGTTTTTGGTTCCTAAAGTGCGCGCCAAAAAATGGTTAGCTTTGTTATTATGAATATTTTTGAGCGAATTGTCAATCAAGGCGCAATGTCTATTGATGTAGTTTTAGATACTGTAAAGTGTCTGCGATGGCGTCTTCGATAGTCAACTGGGTTTTCCAGCCAAGCTCGGTATTCGCTTTGGCAGGATTAGCCCAAACTGCGCCAAGGTCGCCAGGGCGGCGGTCGACGATTTCGTAAGGGATTTTTTGGCCAGAAATACGCTCGAAGCTATAGATTAGTTCGAGGACGGAGTTGGCGGTGCCAGTGCCGAGGTTGTAAATATTAACGCCTTTTTGCATATGTTTGAGGGCGGCAATGTGGCCCTTGGCTAGGTCTACGACATGGATGAAATCACGTTGGCCGGTGCCATCCGGAGTGTCATAATCGTTGCCAAAGACTTTGAGTTTAGCGATTTTGCCTTGGGCGACGCGAATGATGACTGGCATGATGTTGTTTGGTATGCCGTTGGGGTCTTCGCCGATGAGGCCGGAGGGGTGATTGCCGATGGGGTTAAAGTAGCGCAGAAGTGTGATGGATAATTCTGGGTGGCCAGCACTGACGTCTTTGAGGATTTCTTCAATAAAGTATTTAGTGCGACCGTAAGGATTTGTAATGCCCTGTCCGGTCGTCATGGATTCAAAACATTCAGGGGACTCCTGGGTGCCATAGACGGTGGCGGAGCTGCTAAAAATCAAGCGATTTACTTTATGCTCGAGCATACATTTGATGACATTGAGCGTGCTAACGATATTGTTGTGATGATATTCGTACGGCTTGGATTGCGACTCGCTGACGGATTTTAGTCCGGCAAAATGCATGACAGCATAATACTCGTTTGTTTGGAAAAGCTGGTCTAGTGCAGGTTGATTTAATAAGTCTTGTTGGTAGAAAGTGGGTTTCTTGCCGGTAATTTCTGAAATTTTGTCTATGACAGAAGCTTTGCTATTGCAAAGGTTATCGATAATGTCGACGTCGTATCCGGCATTCAATAGTTCTACGACGGTATGCGAGCCAATAAAGCCGGTACCGCCAGTGACAAGAATCTTTTTCATATAGGCTATTATATCATGGCAAGAAAAAGCCTCCGTCGGTGTCGGCGGAGGCGCACATTTAACAATAGTGACGCTCATGGATGATGCGTGATGGCGAGTCGCTGCACCACATTCTACCATTGCGAATAGTTTGTTTGCATTTTTCGCAAAAACCGCTGCGCCCTGCGTTTGCCTCGTAAAACTGCAGAATCGATTCGTGGCCACTCATAGCTTGTACGATGCAGCCAGTATCGTCGCAATGCAGTTTTCCCTTGCCCTGAATACAACCCAGGATGTACCTCAGCGAGACGGAGGCGGCTTCTTTGAGCTCTCTTTCCGTGTTGCAATGCTCAAGCGAAATGATTCCGGCGCGAGAATCGAAGCAGGCATACGGGCTATCTTGGCTGCCAGAGATCTTCTGCTTCGTGAAGATGACGACGATTTCTCCGAGCTCGTATTTCTCATTGTTGCTTGAGATCTCTGATGCGATTTTGCGCGCATCGATTGTCCAGGTGTCGCGGATGAAGAGCGTATCGCGTAAGTTCGCATCGACGTCTTTGTAGTCGAAAAAACGTTCTTCGTTGCCTGCGAGATAGAACTTTAGACCGGGAAGCACTCCGATACATTCGGCGACTGCAACCTCAAAGATGGGTCTGTATTGCTCGAGTTCTGAGGACCAGGCGATAGTTACGGGTCTTTGTCTTTCGTATGGCATATTATTCCCCCTTTCAGTTACGAAAGCTACATAGAAACGAACCGCCTCCAGAGAGGCTGGGCCTATTATAAAACGTATTTGCGGTTTCTGGCTAGATGGTGTTGACGTATTTGAGCTTTTCGTCCGGGAAAAGTTGGTTAAATACATAAACAAATTGCTTGGCCGGATTTTTTGGTAGTTGGTTGTAATTGACACTAGATAATTCGTCTAGGACGTCGCGAATAGCAAAGCCAAGTAGTTCCCAGTTGGTTTCCACGAAGTCGAAAACCCATGATTCTACGACGTTGGCGTAATCGTCATTCGTGAATGCGTCCTGAACATTTATAGAGGCTTTATCGGACTCGGTTTTCTTAGTGAGCGCGGAAATAATGTGTTGGTATTTTTTGGAATTGGCAAATTTTTCATTCCAGCTGTAGATGTTATTTGTGCGATTTGCGTAACTGGATAATGCGATTGGCGAGTGTAATAGTTGCGTTAATTCTTCGCTGGGGCTAGTTAGTTTGGCTATTTTTTGATGTGGGTCGGAACATAGCCATTTGTATCGAAAATTGTCGCGATTAATGGTCAGCTCGCGCATTTTCTTTGCAAGCATGCCGATAAGAATGGCGGCAAAGGCAGGATAGGCGCCGTCGGGATTCTTTTTCCAGCCTTTTTGGGCGCGAACTAGCATGTCGAGGATGATTTTTTCGGCATATTTGTAGCCACTTTTTAGCTCGATGCTTGGGCCGATTGGCAGATATTTTTCAATGAATCGATGTGCATCTACAACGCCGTAGGCGTGAAGCGATTTGCCAACGATTTCTAGATCCGCGGGTACAATAAGGCGGACAAACGAAAGGTTTCTAATGATTGAAAGCAGCGATAATACACGTACGACATCTTCGCCTTGTAATCTGTCTAGGTCGTCAATAATAACGAAAATGACAGCTTCGCTAGTGGAATGTTCGTAATGATGGTTGATTTCGAGAATAATGTCGCTAGAGAGTAAATCGTTGGAGTTGTTCGATAAATTGAGGATGTAATTTAGAACGTTGACTTTTGGATCGCCGTCAAAATTTTCTATGAGCGAGCTGAGATTCTCGGACTTTTTGATGCACGATTCGATCATAACGTCATTGATGGTTTTGAGAATATCGTTAATAAACTCGCCAATGTTGCCACTATATTTGAATGCGGATTCGTAGATGTAGCGGTTGCTAGCTTTGGTACTTTCGTTGATGGCAATCAGTAACGCAGTAGTCTTGCCAGAGCCCCACTTGGAGTTGATACACAGGGTATTGTTATCCGCACTGCTATGATCGATGTACTGCGATATGGGCGTAATGCCTTCGTTGATTAAGGTAGATATCGTGTTGCGAGTTTTCTGATTGATTGGTCCTTTACCATAGATGAAGCTGATGAGCTTTGCGCGGGTAGGCTGCGGCGATTTGCTCCCCCGCCCTTTGAATAGCGCCAAAATATATTTTTTATCCCGAATAATAATGTCGGGAAAGATGCGCTTTTTAATCCTTGCCGACAAATATGCGGATACAGCAATAGTGATGGCGCAAGTGGCCAAATAGAAATTGCCTTTCGTGATAGCTGGGGCGTTAAGGAGCTTCGGGCAGATGGCTACGAAAATATTGCGGATGGCATTAAAAAGACCGTAGGATATTTCTGAAAGCAACACGAAGCTACAAATGAAAAATGCAACAATTATAACGGCACCAGAAAATGGCATTCTGCGCCTAGTCTCGTATGGCTTGGTGCAATAATTAGCACGCTTTCGATGGTTGATTTGCGCCATTCATTAATTATAAATAGGATGCTTGCAGATGGAAAACATGAGCACGATGAGTGCGATCTGAGCAAATAGCGCGACTGAGTTGAGTCTGGCGCACTAATTTATGCGCTTGACAAATTACTATATTGTTGTAGAGTTATATTTGAGGTAACAGTTGGGAACCTAGTATCTAAACAGGAGGTATTACTAATGAGCGCTATTGATGAAAAGGCGTGGAATGCGATACGGAAGAATGACATTGTGGCCATTCGGGCAATGATGGATGACTGTCATGCTTTCAAGGGCGTGATGGCTACTATACTCATGTTCGCCTCGGCAGTGTCCTTAAGTGGAAGCCTCGACGAGGCTATGGCCAGCGAGTTGATTGATCGCCTGGCTATGGAGGTCGATATTGTCCGGTTGCTGAGATGTGTGGTTGCTTGTGTGGGGATTGAGGCAAAAGATATCGATGCAATTCCCGAAGAAATCCGGGTGGCCCTGGGTAGTAAAGGGGAAAATGATGGTCTTGTCCAGGCGATTGGCGATCTTGATCCGGCTATTTTTATGTCTCTGCTCTGTTTTATTGCGGAAGATGGCGACCTCGAGAGTATTAATGCGACCCTTTTCCCGCCGATTGTTCGGCGCATTTACAAAGACGGGGTTATCGACGGAAGTGTTCTGCTTGCCTATATGGCGCTTTGTCTTCGTAAAACCCTTGAAGAAAGACTGGCGGAGCGGTATGCCGCTTTTACAGTTTTGAGCGATGATCTTTCGTCTCTCTCCCCGTTCTGATAAGAACATGATTTAAGTAGTTTGAAATAATTCCCAACACTCACCCCCCTCAACCGAGGGGGTATTTTTCTGCTTTAAAAATACCTCGCGTGGGCGAGGTATGGATTACTGGAGTTAGGAGTGTTCGCCGCGAATAACTTCTGACGGCTGGTCGGACCAGAGGGGGCTGTCGCGGATCCATCGCTGACATTCGGGGCAGAAATGATCCAGGCCAGAGGCGCTTCTGTGCTTGATCAGATTCAGGACGCTGTCGTGGTTTGCGAGATTGGCCATAGTGCAGGTCGGGCATTCGCAGTGGACTTGGAGGCCGTCGTGATAGAACATGTGCCCCATGACGTGTTCTAACATCAAGGATGCCACCATTTCGACTTCGTCATCTGCCCAACCTTCGAGTGATATGACGCCAGAGCCATTTCTGTAGTACTCCGGACTGGTATGGCTGGAGTAGCGCACATATCTTTGCCGCGTGATGACAATGATGGCGTCGTAACGGCATCGATAATCTCCGGTTCTGAGGTTGTAAATCTTGCGAGCTACGGACGGCAGGTCTACTACGAAGCCGTTGCTGTCAATGTCGCCGTTTCCAACTACGGCAACGTTCGCATCTTC
Source organism: uncultured Candidatus Saccharibacteria bacterium (assembly GCA_947304395.1). Taxonomy (GTDB): domain Bacteria; phylum Patescibacteriota; class Saccharimonadia; order Saccharimonadales; family Saccharimonadaceae; genus UBA2834. The sequence goes on along the minus strand of CAMZBA010000002.1, from coordinate 105,418 downwards.
GGTGCTGCGGATAATGGTGCCAGTGCCGATAATATAGAATTTACAGCCTGGTATGGTGCGGGCGCATTCATGGATAGCGGCGGCCAGCTGTGCGTCGTGACACGCTAAATCTTCAGTCCAGACGACAGCAACGTTTAATAAGTCCTTTTTAGCCATATGGTTCCCCCTTTCGTGGCTAGAATCTTTGTGCAGTAATCGTGTCAAAAAAGAACAGTCCCGTACGGACATGTGGATATTATGCGATATATATGCGTTTATGTCAATGGGCTGTGTTTCTTGAATTTCGTATATATTATGCTATAATATATAAAGTTACTCTAATGTACATTAACAACTCTACACTAAAAAGGAGATAAAAAGATGGGTATTTATTTCGATGTTCCGTTAACTGTAGGCGACAGGCCTGGTTGTGGCGTGGAGTTCTATTTTCATGGTTCCCCTATTCTGCTGGCGGATAAGACTTTCGCCGAAGAGTCGTTGGCTCGATGGCGGCCGGACTTATCTCTGCAGGTCAACCCCGATGGACGTCTGCTGATTTCCCGCCAGGAAAGTGATGACACCTACCTGGTTCTTGCGACTCTTTATGGTAAAGGTTATGAGCGCGATGAAAGAATATACACGACGCATGCGCATAGTAAATCAATAAAAGCCCTGTATTCCGCGAAAGGAATTAGGGCCTGCGAGGGCGTATATGACGTTACGGTCCTGAAGGTATGCAGGGGGGATTTGTTGTGTGTTACTGATTATGGTTGGCGAAGGATGGTATACATCGTAGCGGATGACGGCTCCGTATTTGTCGAGAGTAGACCTGATCGTCTGAGTGAGTGGCGACATTCGCCATATCTGAACAAACTGTCCACGGAAGACGATAGTGTCCTTTGGCCAATTTTATCTGAATGAGGGGGAGAAAAGATGGGGGTTTATTTTGGCGTAGCGCTGCAGAAAACTGAATATGATACGGTAAAATTGGGCGAGCGGGACATCTTTGCGCTAGATGGCCAATTCTCGGAATGTAGTGAGTTTGAGGGATGGCACAGCGACTTATCGATCGATTATTCGCCGCCTAAAAAGTACAGGCCTATTATACCAGTACCGTGCGTGGTTCGTGGTGGATGGCACGTCAATGAGCGTGGCTTAATTGAAGCAGATGATTCGCGGCTTATTAAGTTTTCTCTTGAATTCTCACCTGACCTTGTTGATTTTCCATCTGGCATTCCGTTACCGAAGCTGACGCATTCTCAAAAAGACTATACTTATTTAGTCTTGGCGAGACGCCTGCGAGACGGGCTTGCGCCTAGCATGATCACGAAGCCGAAAGACCAGCAGTCCGAGATGATTCGATCTTATGGACGCATTCCTTTATGTAAAAACGTTTTTGGAGACGTTTTGGTATTTGAAGCTCAAAAGGACGATATGTTTTGCTGTATTGAGACAAACAATTTGACGCTCTATTTGGTTTCGGAAAATGGCGTGGAGTCTTTTACTTCTGAAACATATGACGGCTTGCGTGAGCGCGTACTCAGTGACAGGACCATGCCGCTGAGCGAGAAAGTGAAGAATTCCTTGAATTCATTTGGTCCTAGATACTGGTATCCTGTTTATCCTAAAAAGGAATGGTAATGTTTATCGACAACTCTACACTAAAAAAGGAGATGAAAAGATGGGTATTTATTTCGATGTTCCGTTAACCGTAGGCGATAGGTCTGGTTGTGGGATTGGGCTCTATTTTCATGGTCGCCCCATCCTGCTGGCGGACAAGACTTTCGCCAAAGAACCATTGGTTCGGTGGCGGCCGGACTTATCTCTGCAGGTCAACCCCGATGGACGTCTGCTGATTTCCCGCCAGGAAAGTGATGACACCTACCTGGTTCTTGCGACTCTTCATGGTAAAGGCAATGAGTGCGATGAAGAAATAATAACAACGCGTACGGGTATCGAGTCAATAAAAGTCCTGTATTACGCGCCAGGAATTAGGGGCTGCGAGGGTGTATATGACGTTGCGGTCCTGAAGGTATGCAGGGGGGATATGTTATGCGTTACCGATTATAGTCGGCGAAGGGTGGTATACGTCGTAGCGGATGACGGCTCCGTATTTGTCGAGAGTAGACTTGATCGTCTAAAAGAGTGGCGGTATTCGCCATGTCTGAACAAACTGTCTACGGGAGACGATAGTGTCCTCTGGCCACTTTTATCTGAATGAGGGGGGTGAAAATGGGTGTTTATTTCGGTACGCCGTGCCACGTGAAGGATGGGCTTGTTTACTCTGGGGGTCGGGTCATTGCGAAGGCGGACCCTTCTCTGGAAGGTGAGCTTAACGGATGGTGTGACGGCTTGATCTTTGAGCAGTTGCCACTTACGCCGTTTGGTGTATCGCGTAGTTCTCTGCTCTTGCTGAAGCCGTCGGATGAGAATGAAATGTATGTTGTTCTGAAGAAAGACTACTTTTATGGTTTTCTGAAGCGAGATTCCGTCATAGAGCTCAGAGGGCAACATGCAAAAACTCGAAGCGTTGTGCGCAGAGAGGAGAATGTTGACCTCTATGCGGACAATGAGGCGGTGGCTAGCGATATTGCCATCGTAGAACTTCGCAATAAGAACATGGTTTGCGTGATTAACCCTCAACATGCGTGCAGCCTGTTCTTTGCGCTGGAGGGGCGCATCGGGTTCGTGCAAAGTAGTTATTATTCTTTGCTCGATAAATTAAAAGATAATCAGGCTTTTCAGGCAAGCGGCCTGGGGGAGTATCTAGATTTCAGATACAACGGCTGCATTTATGAGCACTGGGACGATATGAGTCTCGAACCGAAGAGAAAGCGGCGTAAGAGGAAGCATTGAACCTTTTTGTTTTAGAGTGATGGTTATTCCCGCACGGAAGTGCGGGAATTTTTAATGGGCGTAGACCGTTCAGCACCTTTGCAACATAGCTAGCTGGCAATAGCCAACAAAAAAGGACGAGTCATATACTTTGTTTAATACCACTTAAATAAAGGAGACCCGTCCTATGAGTTATTCTACCAACCCTAGCCTAGAAAAAGCGAGAGGAAAAGCAATGAAATTGCTTTTCATAGATGAATTATCCGTTCAAATAGTTGCGGATAGATTTGGTGTGAGCCGTACAACTATCTGGAGATGGAAACGTAAATGGTTAGCTCTAAACTCTCATATTGCATTAGAAAACCAAGTAAGACAAAAAGATAACCCCATATCTAGCTTCCGCCTGTCTGTCTGTTCTTGGCGGATACCAACTATCTCTTCGACTCCACGCACGCATCTGAATGAACTGCCAGATTATTAGGCTTAAGGTTTATGACTCCGTCGTAAATGTTGCAAAGGTGCTGAGTTAATACGATAGTATTGACTTATTTGACTATTTGTGATATAATCACAATATAAAGTTACTCTAATGCACATTAATAATTCCCGTTCCAAGAGGAGGTGAGAAAATGGGAGTTTATTTTGGCATACAGCTAAAGGTGAAGACCCTTGACGGCCAGGCGTTTGCAGTATTTGGTATTGGCGAAACCGTCGTAGCGTTAGTGGACGGAGGTGTCGGAGGGCGACTGTATGGATGGCGAGAAGATCTGACTATAATACAGAGATTCACGTCTGAGTCCAAGTTGGCTGGTCTTCCGATAATTACTTCCAAACGTCCTCGTTCGAGAGAAACGCATCTCGTGCTAATGAAGGATTACGACGAGGACCTCGACTACTGTCGGATTGTGGAGCCGAATTGCCAGGCTGCGAAAACTCGTAGTATCATACGGAGTGATTTTTTAGATATTGTGATGTTGGGTGTGCGCAACGGCGATATGGTTTGCACATATACTACGTACAAAGAGTACTCTATCTATGTGGTCACCAAAGACGGCGTGAATGTGCTTCGGTGGTTTGTTCGCGATGAGTTACATAAAGAGGCGTTTGAGGCCGCTTCCATCGACAGCGATCGGTACGACGAATACCTTGCGGAGGGGCGTCTGAACGATCGGTACTGGCACGATGTAGATTTGAAGGTTAAGCGGCGTCGCAATGCGATTGTAATAAAGCCCGGAGAGTGACATTTATTCCCGCACGGATGTGCGGGATTTTTCATGGAGTTAAAAAGTCTGATAATGCATAATATGCTAGCAAGGAGCAATAAAAACCTCCGTCGATCTTGACGGAGGTGATTGGTTTTTGGTGAAGGTTAATTGTACTAATATGTCCAATATTTGACGCCGCCGTGACGAGAGCAGGCGCCGCGTCCTGTGGCCGTACTACTGGTCCCGTCATTGCAGATGGCGCCAGTCCGAACACCCGATTGCTGCCCCGCTCCGTTATTGGGGCTGGTTGTGTTGGGCGTGCTTGGGCTTGGCGTGATGCTATTTTGAGATTTGCGAGCTTCCTCGGCGGCTTTTATGCGAGCTGCCTCCTTGGCTGCTTCCTCGGCGGCCTTTTTCGCAGCTTCTTCGGCAGCCTTTTTCGCTGCCTCCTCGGCGGCTTTCTTGGCGGCTTCTTCTTTAGCCTTAATTTCGGCGGCTAATTGTTCGCGGGCTTTATTTTCTTGTTCGGTTTTCCATTCGCTCCAGACTTTGCGCATGAGGTCTTTGTCTTCTTGCGAGAAATTCCAATTAATACGGACTTCTTTTTGTGCGACGGTCAATCCAAGAAAAGTGTTATATAGGCTAAGTTTGTCGGAAGATTTGCTAAAAGCTTCGGCGGTTTTGTTGAAGCTGATATCTTCGATCGCCCATTTGCTAGAAGGGATGATTTGCAGTGGTGTAACGGCTGTAAAAGTATCCGAAGCGGTGGGGCTAAGTTTGCCATTATTATTAGTAAAATCGGTTGATTCGGTTTTGGAGACTTTACTAGTATATTCCTGTTGCTCACAATAGAAGTAATGTTTTGCGTTGTCGTAGTTGAGGTTGCAGTCGAGAGTTATTTCATCGTTGACGACGATATCGTAATCGTAGTTTGATTCGGCGATTGTTTTAAAAAATGTCGAATAGCCAGAAAAGCTGCACAATAGAATTGCAAGTCCGGGTAATAATGAACAAGCTAATAATATTAGGCGAGACGGCCTAAAAATATGTCGATATTGTGTTGATGTGCCTGACGAAAAAAGACGGTCGATTGCGTTTGTATATTTTTGGCGTTGATCTTGGTGATGCTCTTTGGCAGTAGCGAGGTCCTCGGCTAGCTTTGCTTCAGCGGCTTGAATTTTTTGTTCGATTTCGGCAACTTGCTGGTCTAATTCTGGTTTTTTCGTGGCATTAGCAGCGATTTTTTGTTTGAGATCATTAATCAGCTGCTTGGCTTCGGTCTTAGTGTTGCCGGCAGCGATATCGATTGTATATTCGCTTGATACGAAACGCGCAAACGAGTAGTTGACGAGATGCGTGCGCGGGTTGCCGTTTTTGTAGTAGCCATAGATTTCGCGAATTTTGGTTGAATATGGCTCAACGATGTATGGTTCGTTGAAATTTATTACACTATTACCACATTCGAGACGGTCGATGTAAACTATGGCTGATCCATAGGAGCCAATAATGTATTGTTGTCGAACGTTGGTAAGGTCGATTTTTAATGCGGATATTTCGGATTGGGCAGATTGTTTAATTGCGGAGAGTTCTTGGCGTTCAGTATTAAAGCTAGAACGATATTTTGCGTTTAATTGCCGGTAGATATGTGCATATTCCTGCGGCGAGTAATCGGTGACATCTTTGCTCATCGGACAGCTCCTGGGTATGTTCCCAAAAAGTAGAGCCCGAGTATGATTAGGACGAGATATATAACGTATGCGACCACAAATAATGGGCGATGCGTCCATTTTTTACGGTATTTGGCAGCAAAGTAGAAACCGACGGGCGGAATAATAATCAACAATGTAATAATGTAGCCGTTAGAGATGGAGTCTTCAAGAGCTTTTTGATTCACTTGATGCCGCATTGAGATAGGGCTCCTTCAATTTTGTTGTAGTCGCGTTGAGAGAGTGAAATTGAATACGTTCGAGCAATATCGCGCCAACGTTTGGCGTATTCGCAGTAAAAATTCGGATTGCTTGGATAATAGTCGGCAGGACCTTGGTCGCTTTTTCGGCGATTTTCTTTGGAGGACACAGCAATATATACGCCATTGTTCATGGCGGACAAACTTTTGCCGTAATTTTGTTTTTGAGTGTGAGACCATGCGTAGCCGCCATGTTGGTTAACGTAACGAAGCGGGATGATATGGTCGATATCAAGATCGTTATCTTCGCCATCGCCCTGATAAGGATTGCCAGTTAGCTTGGCGCCAGAGTATGGATCGATCCAGGATCCGTAAGTAACAAGGCAGCCATTCGAGGTTTTGACCGGTACGGTAGATTGGGCAGTAAGGAGACGTGAGCGGATATTGCATCCTGTGCCAACATTCCAACCTTTGCCGTAGTTGGCGCGAAGATATGGCGAATTGTCCGCCTCGGCAATCTTGATGCCGGACATGGCGGAGGTAGTATTAGCTGTGGTTTGAGATTTAGTGTTTTGCTTCTGTGTGGAGCTTGGGGTTTGACTAGTAGTGCTTTGAGATTGGGTGACGGTCTTAGTCTTGGTTTCGGTTTTGATAGGCTGAGCTTTTTTGAGTTCGGCGTAGAATTTCTGCTCGTAGGCGGAACTTTGTTCCGCGTAAGCATCAGAAGCAAAGGCGTAGCTAGGAGTAGAGTTGTAACTGGCTTGTTCGTATTGGGGTTTCTGAAGAGTTGGGAGGGTTGTAGTGGCGATAAAGAGCCAAATAATAAGCCAGGCATGGCCGACTGCATATATAGGTTTTTGATATTTTGGTCGAGTCGGTGCGAGATATTTGGCGTAATAATGCGGGAAGAATGGCGGGAAAAGGATAGCGACGGCTAAAAATAGGATATTTTTGCTTTTACCTCCCTGCTCCATGATGGTTTTATTATAGCATAAAGGTTATAGATAAAGTGATGGTTATGGTCCCGTTTGTTCATTGATAAATTAATAAAAATATGGTATAATATAGATTAATGAAAGAGAAAGTCAAAGCTTGGTTATTACTCGCAGGTATACCATTTGGTACATGGGCACTTTTTGGTAGCGGTTACTCTACGGAGGATTTTACTAAGCAAGAGGCTATTCCCTACTCTACCGTAACCAAATATGATAATACTCTTCGTGAAGGAATAACTAAGGTTACACAAGACGGAAAAGACGGATCAAAATCTGTAACCTATGAAGTAACGAGTAGATTTGGTGACGAAACCAACCGTAGAAAGAAATCTGAAAAGGTCGAAAAAGAACCGACGAATAAAATAGTCGTTATCGGTACGAAACAATTCTTTAAATGCAGCAATGGCGTTGAATATGAAACCGAAAGCGCGAGAGACGAATGTGAACATAAAATATCATGGACAAAACAAAGAGATAAAGCGCTCGCAGAATGTCGTGCGGACAATTCAAAGTTCAATTGTTGGTATGATGCATATCCAGGAACGACTTTGCATTGGAGTTATTACGTTAAGCCAGCACCAACATATAGGGCGCCGAGTTATGGCAACGGCACGAGATATGGTGCTATTTGTAGAGACGGGACCAGAAGCAATGCTACTGGGCGCGGAGCATGTTCACATCATGGTGGTGTTAGTATGTGGTTGACGTATTAAGGCTACTTATTGCGCACCCATTCGTCTTTATTGTTTTTGTGATATCTAAATTTGCGTAGTAAAAATTCCGACTCTTTGTCTGTAAAATAGAATAGCCTATTAATTTCATCTAAGTCCCATTTGTTTTTTCTTGTAATTATTTCTTTAAATAATGCATCGTAGATTTTGTTGCGGTGACGTTTAATATATATCTTTCTTTGCATGGCGTCTAAAGCAGTTTTAAAGTCGACAGAAATGGTATTGGCAACAACTCCGGAAGTTATACCTATGATTATCTGACGAAGAATATCGTCCGAGCCGCTGCCGAGGCTACCTAAACTGCAGATATTAATTTCCGCTTTACCATTAAGACTAAAACGGACGGTAATGTCACGATTGAGGCGCAAGGTAGCGCCAAGGGCGACGAAGTAGTGACGCTTAAAGTGGTTGCGAGTCCTGGGTTCGCCCTGAAGAGGTTGAAGCTCACGTCTGATAATGGTGAAGAGGTAGTCTTTGAAGAAAAAGATGTAATAAAGAATGAGGATGGCACAATTTCGATTAGGAATAATAAATTCACGATACCATTTGATAATGTAACGATCGAGGCGAGTTGGGAGAAGATAGGTACGCTGGTAAGTGTTGAAAAACCAGATACGGCCATTGCAACCCCTGCTCTATTCTTTGTGTTGTTTGGCGCATTGTCGGCAGTGATTGGGCTGATTATGTGTAAAGGTGGCCTATTCTAGAGAAGTAGTGCTGCTACTTTGCGTTTGTTTTAAACTTAAAGTTTAATGAATATTATTACATGTCTTGATGTGGGCGCAAATAAACGTTCTTTTGTAGCATAAATTCTTGGAACATTATGCGGCAAGAAGAAAGTTCGATATATGCCGATTGTAGCATTGGTGGGAGATTTCGTTGATTAAACTATTGGTTATATTCCTTTAGAATTTTGGCAAGTATGGCATCTGAGTGTACTTTAAAGATGGCGTGGGTTCTTATGGTGTCGGCGCAAATGTATGATATGAATGTAGTTCTCTCGAAGAGATTGGTTGGAAAATCTAAATAATTACTAGTTAATATTCCTATATTTGTGGATCTATAAATATAGGCTAATAGCGCTAAATTCATATCAGCATAGCTTGCCTTCTTTGCGGTTTGACAATATCCGATTCGAAATAGCGCGTTTTCCTTGGATAAGAATTGTTTTTCATTGCAATTAACGGATTCAATATTTAATGCTTGCAAAAATTCTATGAACTTATTGCTTTGAGTGATATTTTTCGCTCCTCTGGTAAATTCCTGCATGACGGCCTGTGTTGATATTAGATCGCAATCCACCTCTGTCAGACGTGTCAAAAACTGCGCCATCGCGCTATCCTCTTCTCTTGAGGCGTCAATTAGTGCCGTGTTATCTACTAGTATAAACCCATTTGCATATTGGGCGATTTCGTCTTTATTGTAGATGAGATTCGCCATGGTCGCTGTCCGGAAGTGAATCTTTAATGCTGTCGATTATTTTATTGAGTTTCTTTTGATCGATTGTCTTTTTGTCTTTCTTTTGCCTTTTATCGTCAAGGTTAATAAAAGTAGGTTCGAGTACGGCAGTATTATCCATATTTCTCTCCTTTCTCATACTGTAATTATATACTAATTAAGGATATTAAAGTTCATATGAAACAAAAAGCTTGAGCATAATGTTTTTGAATTATCGCATGTTTTTACTATTTATTATCGATTTTTCTCGTGCTTTAGTGAATTGCCAAGCCAATTGGGGATGTTGTTTAATGTAAGTTACTTTAACGTGATAGCCTTTTCTTATGCAAGATAATATGCAATTTAAGGTTATGTTGTGTGACATAGTCCCGTCCATAATAAATGGATAATACTTTGATCTGCATTTTTTAAAAATTTCTGTTTGTAGTATTGATGCACCGAGCCTAAACTTGTCAGCGTCTTGTGGTGTATATGATTCAATTTGCTCGGCAATTTCGTCCATATCGATACGAACAACTTTAATTTGAGACTCGGCGATGATAGTTTTTGTGAATTCTGTTTTTCCTGCTCCCGGTAAACCGGTCATAAATATACATGACGGACTATCTAGATTTGGGAGTGCTCCTAGTCGAAGTAATCTATTAATTAATCGAACTTACGTTTTTGTTGCCACCCGTTGCACGGTTAATATGAACTATATGAGTAGAAAGTATAGAATAATATGTCCAAGGAAGAGACTTATTCATGATCATGAGATGATGGCGGCAATAGTTCTAATCACTAAAGGCGACGTACGATTTCTTGAAGAGGCGAGTTATAGAACTCCTGATATTTATTATTTAGGCGAGAAATGGGAAATTAAATCACCGACTGGCAATAGTAGTCGTACGATAGAAAATAACATTAGAAATGCCTTGCGTCAGTCGGATAATATAATAATCGATTTAAGACGTATGCATGTTAATGAGAGTAAATGTCTAAAAGAAGTTGAGAGACAGGTTAATTTATTCGGAAAGAGGGTGCGAAAAATGCTTGTTATAGTTAATGACGACAAGATAAAAGAAATAAAGTAAATTGACTATAGTATTGCATTGATATATCATAGTTTTATGAGGTACATCACTGCTGGATAGCGGAGCCGAGGCCTCATTTTTTTGATTCAGCTAGTTTTTCCATAATCAATTAGTCGAAATAACTCTTATTGTTATCGCATTACCTAGATGGATGGCGTTCTTACTATCGCAACTAAGAGAGTATCTTTTTTGTTCCGCCGCAGTGTAACATTCCACATCGAAGGTATTTATAACACTCTTTTCCGTTTACTGTAATGGGAAGCTGGAGTCCGAGTGTTTCTTTGTGAAAATGAACTGGACTATCTAGCTCTACTATTATTATGGCTTTATCATTAATCTATTGTTATTATAATTATTATCTAAAATCGCATCAATTTTTTCTTTTATTAGACCCCAAGGGGTAATAATCTGTATGGGGGAGAATAATATTTAAGATAGAAAGGAACTTTGGACATGAGCCCTAAAACCATTGAGGATATCGCAAAAATAGAACCGTTATACAAGCCCTATAAAAATGAATGCCATGCACATATAGAGTGCGACTATGCATTTTCTGACTGGAGGCAATTATCGCTGACTGTTCGCGTAGATACGGACCATGTCGACGATGAACGTTCTCGAGAATATGAATATATTGCAGAACAATGCGGATGTGACCCTTATGGAATTCAATTCTTGTGCGCTATTAATCAAAAAACTGGTGAATGGATTGCTTTTCCGTGTATATGTATGCCTATAGAAGGGATGGAAGAGCCTTATCGTGGCAACGGAGATATTGAAAAGTGCTTAATGGATATTGTGGGTGAGAAGTATAATTTTGATAGTCGCAAAGAGCTATTTTGTGAAAAACACTAATTTGAGTTTTTGTTCTTCTCTGCTGCTTCAGCGATAGCGCTTAGCGCTTTGCGAAGTTTGGTACTACTAGTGCCCTGAGTATATGGGAAGTAGACTATTTCGACGCCTTTATTGGCGAAGTATTCTTCGTAGTGATTAAAGTGTTCGGTGCCTTTATGATCGGAATTGACAAAATAGCATGTTGTACTTATGATGAGCCCAGACGTCGCTGTCTTCGCGCTCGGATTCGATAACTTCGTCTACATAGTTAATGGCGCCAATGACGGCTTTGCATTTCTCGAACAAAAATAAAGTCCTCTTTGACTTTTGCGGGGCGCGTCCTGATGTATGCTGACGGTGTGATGGTTGTAGCTTTTTAGTTAGCATAGAAGAATTAGGCAGCTTAAGGGGGGTGTTTATTATCTGATATCATTAATGTATGGACTACTATAGCGACAAATATGAAGAGAGGCATGCTCTAATAATTGGCATAGATAAATATAAATATCATCCAAACGAATTATCTAATGCCGTAAACGACGCAAAAGAGCTTAAGAATGTTCTAATTAAAGATTTGGGATATAGGAAGGAGAATATTCGTTTACTAACAAATAACTTCGCTACATCTGCGAAAATTAAGGATGCGCTCTGTGGTTTTATTGATAATACTGGAAAGAACGATTCGCTTGTTGTGTTCTTTGCAGGGCATGGAGTAACAAGATCTTTTAACTCAATGGATGTCGGCTTTATTGTCCCATATGATGGTACAGAATCTAATATTAATTCTTTAGTAAGATTTAACGAATTAGTTGAGACGGCGAGGTTAATCCCAGCTAAACATATTTTCTTTATTATGGATTGTTGCTATGGAGGTTTAGCCCTACTCCGCGGTAATAGAGGCATTTCAAGCAGATTTCTTAGAGACTTAATATCGAGAAGGGCTATTCAGGTTTTAACCGCTGGCCGAAGCGAACAGTCTGTCTCTGATGGTTCGCCAAGGACTAATCATTCTATATTTACAGAATATTTAATAAAAGCTCTGAAGGGAGAAGCCATTACTGGCAACGGTGTTATTAGTGCTTCGTCTGTCATTAATTATATGGTATCTGCTGTGGGGAACGATCCCGCATCAAGACAAACGCCTAATGGTGGGACTATGGAAGGCGAAGGGGATCTTATTATGAATTTAGATTCGCTTAGGGATGATGATGGTGACGTAAGTAATGACATAATGGTTGAAAGGTTTGAAGCGCCAAAGGTATTATTGTCTGACAGATGTTCCCTGATACAAGAGGTATCGTCTTGTATTTCAGATAGAAACAAATTCATTGCGCTCGATAGGTTCGTCAACGAACAGCTAGTTCTATTTATTAACAATACTAAAGATTTGGCCTTTCCCAGCACGAAAGACGGGTTTCGTGAATATATTGATAGCTATTTTAAATATGCAGAAGGGCTAATTACCATAGCTTCTCTTTTGTCTTTTTATTACGTCGATAATCATAAAAAAATAATTTTAAAGATAATATCTAATATACATCCATGCTTGGAATCTCAGGGGGTAAACAAGTATGGAAATGCTTTTGTAATTTATGTGTTGTATTTAGCAATTATTATATGCGCTATGGAATCGATGAATTATGATTTGATAGAATCAGTATTTAAGTTGAGCTTTAAGCAGAAGTATAGTGGTGGTAGAAATGCGATTATTGACAGTGTTGTAAATCTAGTAATTAAGCATTACGGAGAATTCGGTGTATTTTTTCCAGATAAGAATTATAGATATCCATTAAATGAATACGTATTCAAAAAACTACAGCCAATATTGGACGATGTGCTGTTTTTGGCAGACTCTTATGAAGATAAATTTATTTCAGCCGAGCTGTTGATTGCCATTTTCTTTGCTACAAGGGGATATAATAAAATAAATGAACGAGTGTGGGCTCCATCTGGTAGATATAAATATATTTTGTCAGGGGACGATATTCATGGAAGTGATGCGGATACTTTTGCGGAGAGAGTTGGGTTTTATTCAGGAATTGACGATATGGATGATTTTTATAGAAAATTTGCATCTTTCATTGGTGAATACTTTTAAACAGTGTTTTTTTATTAGCCTTAAAATGTTTGGAGGATGATAAAAGTTTGAGCTAGATAATATGTAAACGGAAATAATGTTTATATTTTAGCAATTTATAAGTCTTCCATTACTTTGCGGATGGCGATGGATTCTTCTTCGGTGACGTAGCTATAATTAGTTTTGCTGTCCTGAGAGGCTCTGGCGAATGCTACTAATTCATAGCGAATACCTTCACCGTCAAGCTGATAGAAATAGCGTTTGTTATTTTCTTGATTTTCGTAACGAATCTCGAAGTAGTCCATCTTTCACCATGGCGCTGGAACATAGATGTAGCCTTCCGTGCTGGTAATTACTAATGATTCTTCGGATTTAGCGTTTTCGGCGGCTTTTATTGTAGCTGTGGTATTATCGCGATGATAGTTTATTTGAGCTTTTCGTTTTATTTAATTTCGTCTGCTCGGAATTCTTTTGGGATATCAGCAGTAGTTATTGAAACGTCGTTGATATCTACTGGACGCTTACCGTATTTTAAATATTGACGAAGTTTTGTTGACGAAACCTTTTTTGCGTATGGAAAATACGCAACATCGGCGCCATATTTTTTTAAGCTCTGCTTCGCATTTGCTAAATAATTCTGAGCCTTTCCAGCCGTCCCCTACAAACATGGCGTCAAATTTATATTTATAAAAAGCTGCAATCTTATCTTTATTTTCTTGCGGAACAACTTTATCTACATATTTTAATGCAGTAATATTTTTGCAGCGATCCTCAAATGGAATTACTGGAGTTTTATTCTTCGTTTTTTGGACCAGCTCGTCAGTAGAGATGCCAACAATCAGAAAATCGCATTGCTCTTTTGCGCGACGAATAACATTAAGGTGTCCGTGAACGTTACTATCGAGACCACGGAATAAATAAAACGACTTGTCAAATATGCGCCATTTTTTTAAAAACTGGTGCATTGAACAAAAAGGCATTTTGCCCCCGGTTTTATGAGAAGAATGAAGAGTTTATATCAAAACACTCCGACTAGGCCGGTGGATGTTTATTGTGTGGTTAAATTGTTCCGTTTTGAGTGACTAGATAATCTTCGCCAATTAGCACTGGATGATTAATGTCTTCGACTTTGAGGGCGGATTTGTCCGACATGGCGTAGACTGGCAGGTCGGTGAGTTTAGAAGCTTTGGCTACCTCTGCTCTATCGAATTTATAGAAGCCATGTAGATGCGGAAGGAAAACGATTGGCACAATATTCATGAAGCGATCGGCTTGGTGATCTTCTTGGTAAATAGTCTTTTGGGCCCAATCAGGCTCTTTGCGGCATAAAACGCAAGAGCCAGCGGAGCTACCGACCCAGACTTTTTGTTGAAGAATTTGCGGCAGGAGCTTATCAAAACCGGTCTTAATAAAAGTATTGGCAAGATAGTCGGTATTGCCGCCAATAATATTTAGCGCTGATTAGTGATAGTGTGCTTTTTAATATTGCTTGCGTATTATATAAATACTATTTTCGGTTATTTTTAAGGAATGCATCTATGTCGTAAAAGTAATTAATATTATTTCGAATCTTTTCCTCTGGCCAATTCCACCATTCCGTAAGAAGGAGGTCTTTAATTACTTCGGCACTGAAGCGATATCGTATAATCCTAGCAGGGTTCCCTGCAACAATTGCGTAGTCTGGGACATTTTTAGTGACTACTGAGTTCATAGCGATAACGGCGCCGTTTCCCACTTTTACTCCTTTTTTGATGTTGGCGTTAGCGCCTATCCAAACGTCGTTGCCAATAATAGTTTTTTCAGTATTTATAACATTTTCGATTCTTTTTCTTATAAATCCTCTTTTTTTATCATAAAGAATGGGAGATGTGGTGACGTAGCTTGTATTATGGTTACCTAAGGCTATGCAGACATTAGGGGCTATAGAGCAATATTTGCCGATTTGAACACCGGATTCAATATAACTTTGCCCGAATTGCGTATTGAAGTAGCTGTAGTCGCCAATGGAAACATCTGGCTGAATTATTATATGTTTCCCAATTCTGACTTTTTTGCCTACCTCGACATTCTTAGCTACCTTTGTGGACTTAATAATTCCTTGTTTTTTTATGAGTCTTATTTTCAAGCGCAAGTATATTATCCAGCTATTAATTGCTCTTAATAGATTTTTCATGTTATTCTTTCCCTTTTATTATCTTTAATACTTGTTCTCTAAATAGTGCCAAGGAAGCCGTAATTAAAGTAGTTGACACAATTATGCAATACACGATAGCATGCATTATCCAGCCGTAGACGGTTAGATTATTGGTGTTAATTGGATACAATAAGGTACACAGATAAGCCGCAACAGAAGCTATACATGAGAATGCGATAAATACTTTATAAAACTTTTTTTCTGCTCGACCTGTTAATATTGAGGTAAAGTGTATTTGATAAATAATTCGATATGTCATTGCGCATATGGTGCCAATTGCAACGCCGACTAACCCTAGTTTAATAACTAGTATGATCGAAACGGTTATATTGATGATCGCCTCTATGAAGCAAGGTATTGTTAGTTCTTTGAACTTGTTTGCTGCATATGCGAGATTTACGTGTGGCACTTTTGCGAGATCTAATACGGCTGCGATAACTATTAGATAGCCAAATAAGTATTGAGTATACGGACTATTAATATCATTGTTGCCAATATATAAAAACACGAATGGCGTAATTAGTAATGCCGCAACCGTAAAACTGATAAATAGAATCAATAGATATATAAACTCATAAATATCAAATTTCTCTTGGAGTCTCTTTATATTCTTTTGAGCATACAAGTGGCCGATTGACGCAAAAGAGCCAGTGTTTATGGCGCCAATAATGGATTTTAGACCTGAAGTAACTAGGGCGTATACTCCATATACGGATACGGTTACTAGGTTGGACGCGAAGGTTAAAATTGTTATATCAGTGCTAGAATGTATGAAATAAGCAAGATTATTTGCAAAGCCATTCCAGCGCTCTTTCAATAGTTTTGAATCTGTCTTTGATTTTTTATCCAACCTGTATCTCTTTGCCGCGTATGATTTGTACATTATTGGCTGAACAAGGTATGTTATGCCCGTTAAAAACTTAAATAGATGAATACTTGGGTAAATCTTTATACTAAGAACAGCGAAGACTATGTTTAATACTATGATTAATATTTGAGTAATTGATATGTAGTACATTTTCTTGTCGGCTTGAAGTAGGCATTTTAGCGATAGTGATGTTGTATACTGTGTCAGCGAACCAATTGAGAGTATTAGTGTTAAGGTGAATGTGTACTGGCTTGAGAAACCGTAATTTGAGTATAATAACGGGGATATGGCGGCCAATATTATTGAGTACGCCGCAAACAGTAAGCCAATTCTATGAAAGAACTTTGATCCAGTGGCGATAATAGAGCTAATTTCTTTTGTATTATTATTTGTGAGCGGATTATATAATCTCGCTATTACAATGGCGGTTATTCCCCCCTCGATAAGTGCAATATAGCTTAGCAATTGCGATATGGATGAAACCAAGCCATTTACTTCGGAGCCAAAATAAGAAATTATAATTTTAGGTATCAAGAAACCGTATATGATTGTTATTAATTGAAGTAATATGCTAGCTATGATATTTATTATCGTTGTATTCTTTTTGATTTTCATACTTTTACCATATAATAATAAAGTCTTCCTAGCGGATATAATATTATAAATAGAACCTTACATTTGGCTTCTCGAAACAGGTATCTTGTGCCATATTTGGCAATTTTCCCGTATGCTATATATCTAATCATTGCTTTTATTCTTGGGATTAAGGCAAACCTTTTGTCAAAACATATTTTTTGATTTAAAACTACGCCCTTTGGATTATTATAGCGAAGCTTAGCCAGGTTATTTGTGAGGCCATCCTCTAGATAGTCGAATATACAAATCGGCTCATCTACGTAAACTGTGTCGTATTTCATTGCTAAGTTTATCCATAGATATCCTTCTCCTAGGAACTTTTCTCCAGTTATTTCGGGAAAAGGGAACTCCTTGAAGTATTTCGTTTTTACTACTTCGGCGTTTTCGCCCTTGATGTGGTGGTTTATACGATATCTAATATGGTTGTCCGTGAATTCTTTTTTCTTATAATGCGGCCCGCTTAGCTTGCCGTTCGGGTATGCTCTATGGAAACAAAGTACTGCTATTTTCTCGTCTTCTTTATATTTATTATATAGCTTCAAAATCGTTTCGACGGCGTTAGGCATGAGCCAGTCGTCGCTATCGACTATAAATATTAGTTCTTCAGATACCTTTTTGGCGCCGTAATTTAGCGCACTATGTTTGCCACCATTTTTCTTACGGTAATACTTTATTTTTATTTTATTTATTCTTATTAAGTCACCAATTAGTTCGGCTGTATTATCAGAAGATCCATCGTCGATTACATACCATACGTAGTTATGACAAGTTTGAGATACTAGCGACGAATATAATCTTGAAAGCGTCTCTGCTCTATTAAAAGTGGGTGTTAAAATGGCTATTTGCATATTGTTCTTTTCTTCTTCGTTGTTTGACTTTGGTTAAATATAAACCAAGAGAAAAATAACAGGCTAATATTTATTATAATATTCATATAAAAACTTTCAGTTAAAGAATATATGCAAAACACTATCATTAATAGCGCCTCCTTTTCGCATTTTTCTTTTTTTAGAAGTTCGCCTGTCTTTATATTCATAAAGATAAACCATATATACGCTAGTAACCCGCCGTTATAAACAAGAGACATATATCCATTATCTATCAGTAAATGGCCATAATTGTTTTTTCCTATGAGTGGTATTTGTATATTGGTCAAGAAATAATTATTATAATATATTCTGCCCGTGAATAGCTTATCTATATAGTACAGAGTGTTCCATTTTCCGTATAATAAAGCCGTCGTAAAAGTGATTACGGACATAATTATAAAAACCCAATTCACCTTGTTGAATAATACTTTTCGTATGGCGTTGCTCTTTTTGTATAGTATTGCTAATATTAGACAGAGCATTCCTATTAGAAATCCTGTTCTAGATAAAGTGTAATTATAAAATATAAAATTCATTATGCCTAGAATTGATACACTTAGTATGTTAACTTTTTCGTAGTAGACATATATCCACGCAATGAGTATTGTCGTTAGATTTAGGTGGGCGGCATTGGGGTGTCCGTATATAAACGAATGACGCATAATTTCAACTCCGTTGCGCCATACTATTATAGTATTATCCTCTATAAGACCAAGATGTACTAATAGCAATGCGCAGACGAAAATAATGATTTTTATCCATAGCATCATTTTTACTAACTTTTTTATGTCGGCATTCTTTAAAGTAATCATAACTAAGGCCGTAAATAATAACGTTGATTCTTTTCCTATTATGAAGCATAGAATGCCAATAATAATTACTGGTGATATTAGGGCAATTTCTCGATGGTTAAAACGTTCATTAAATATTTTAAAAACGCCAAGTGTCATTCCAATTAAAAATATCAATACGTATATTTTATTGCCGGCTGAGAGCCCTATAGCCTTAGCTATTGTAAGCAAAGCTATGAATATATAAGTGAATACTGCTCCGACGCTTTTGTTTTCTCTCATTTACCTACCCTATTTAAATAGAAGTTTTGGACAATTTTTGCATTTGACTCCACGTCGTACCCGGCTTCTTTTATTTTTTTTAGATAGTCGATATCGGAGCTTTTACTATTCAAAGCTATTTCGGCCCATTTTCTAGGGCTATCGTTTAAGCTAAGGCTAGTCACGTTATTTGTTAGGATAGCATCTTTTGATACTCTGTCCGATAGAATAACGGGTAATCCGGCCGCTTGAGCTTCTATGGCGGCAATTCCTAGTCCTTCATAAGATGACGGCAAGATGAATACGTCCATAGTAGACAATAGCTTCGGTATGTCTTTTCTATTTGACAGAATAATCGTGTCGTCGACAATATTGAGCCTGTCCGCTTTGTCGAGTAACTCTTTTTTTAGAGATCCATCTCCTACGATAAGTAGCTTTGTTTTTTTCTTTACTTTTTTTATTTCGGCAAAGATATCTAAAACGAATAGTTGGTTTTTTTCTTTTTCGAGTCTCCCCACATTACCAACAACAAATTCGCCATTGATGCCCAATTGCGTTCTTTTATCTATTCGATATTTTCTAGAGTTTCGATACTCCCGTAGCGTAATTGCATTTTTTATAACTGTAAATTGTCTATTTTTAAATAGGTAGTTACCTGCTTCTTTTGAGCAGGCCATATAATCTGTAGCGTATATCGGGTAGAGCTTTTGAAGGATTTTTTTTGATAATACTCTAAAATCTTTTTTAACTCCATTGCTATGCGAGTGTGCAATTCTGATTGGAACATGGCATCTTTTCGCTGTTTTTAGCACGAAATAGCCTATACTATAAGTGTGGACGTGTATAATGTCATAATGCTGTTGGGCTAGTATGTTTTTTAATTGTTTTTGAAATTTGAAGATGTTTTTATCTTTTCTTACGTTTGAATAATATATTTTCCCGCCGAGCGTTTCTATTTCATCGTCATAAAACTGCCTATTAGGATATTCAACCAAGAAATCGAATTGCACTAGTGATTTATCTATGTTTCTATATATGTTCATTAAGAGTGCTTGGGTTCCGCCAGCTTCCATCCTTTGTAATACATGCAATATTCTAATAGGTTTCTTCATCTAGCTAAGCCCAATCTTATTTTTCCCAAAAAGGGTTTAAGTGGTTTCCAGCGTTAGTGTGGATGATTTCTCCCGAAATACATATTGAAGCATTGCTTACGAGAAAACATGCCACCTCTGCGACTTCTTCTGGTAGAAAGATTCTGTCTGAAGCGCAATCTCTATAATAATTTCCATCACTGATGTCTGCGTATTCCTTCGTCATCTCACTTGCTGTTACGCCTGGCGCAATAGCGTTTATTCTTACTCCTTTTTTGTAAACTCTTCTCGAAATAGCTCGAACGTAGCTGTTTAGGGCGCTTTTCGTTAATCCGTAAGGGATGTCGTAGCATTGGTCTCCAGTTTCGGAAGAAATGACAATTATGTTTCCTTTGTCTATTTTTTCTTTTTCTAAATAGTCTAAATAGGTTTTTATTAAAAAGTATATTGATTTAAAGTTTGTATCAAACTGTTTGTCGAACGATTCCGGAGTTACTCTTTTGTAATCGCCTTCGTGTAGCGATACTCCTGCGCTACATATTAATGTATCTATTTTATTGCTTGTTTTTTTACTTGCGTCTTCCAATAGTTTTTGAAAACAGTCTATTTTAGTGACGTCAAACACAATATATTTTACATTATCTTTTATTTCTTCTGCAGCTTTTGCTAACTTTTCTTTATTTCTTCCAACAATAACCACATTAGCCCCCTCTGAGGACGTTTTTTTTGCAATAGCTTTCCCTATCCCGCTTCCGCCTCCGGTAATTAGAATATTTCTGCCCTTTAGTATACTTCCGTTTTGGATACTTTCGACGGTAATTGTGACTTTTCTGTCACTAGAAGACGTTAGGATAAACTTTGCAATTTTTCTCAATTTCGATTTCAGACTCATAATAACTCTATTTTCTTAAACCTATTTTATTTGCTATTTTCTCTGCTCTTTCTTGGCCGATTGTTTTCTTTATAAGTTCCTTATTGATTCTTATTGTTTCTGATTTTATGTCACGCGGTCTACTTAGGTCGTAAAAGTCATATATAGCATCAGCATCTGTCTTCATTTCGGTAAATACTTCGAAGAATGTTGGCTTATCGGCTTGATTATCAAAGAACTGGACTAGACCCTTTTCGAAACTCTGCTTATCGTGGGCGCTTATATATCGAAAGTTATTAGATTCTACCCAATTTTTTGCAACTGTACTATGCCTCGCCGTTGTGTGGAGATCACTATAAGAATCTTTCCACATTTTATTAAAGTAGAATTCCGAACCCCCATTGTTATTTATTAGTAAAATATGCACATTTTTAGAAATATTTTTTAATCTAGTCGCGTTCATGTCGTAAAAATACGAAAGATCGCCTATTATTAAATATGCCTGCTTTTCTGGGCGTGCTGCTGATTGCCCAAGAAATGATGATAGGCATCCGTCTATTCCGTGAGTTCCAATATTTGCGTACGTTTTAATATTATTATTTAATTTGAAGAAATTTGCAATTCTTATGCTATCGTTTATGCTTAAGTGTAGAATTGAATTTGGCGGTATTTTTTCGATTACATTTTTGATTGCGTATATATGTGAATACCTAAAGTCTGGATATACCACTTTATTGGCATATGACTTTAATTTCTCATAATATTTCTTATCATTGGATCCTTGCGCATATTTGTTCATCATGCCAAAAAAGTATTCGGGCGTAGATTCAAAAATTGCTTCGAGGGACTTAAACATGTCTACGACTTTACCATTTGGCTGAATTGACCAGTGCCTGGTTTCTTTATAATAATTGCGTAGCTGTTCTTTTATGCCAGAGAAGACGTTCCCCCCGAAAGAGATAATTAAGTCCGGAACAAGCTCTGGCATTTTCCTTGCCGTAATATATCTGGGATCCATTATGATGCTTAGATTTAATCCGTTTTCGACTTGGAGATTCGACATATGTTCAACTGATATTGTTGAATTAAATTTCTTAAAAAAAGTATTTATATTTTCAATTAGTTCCTTTGTGGGGTTGCTGTTTTGACCACATACGACAAGTATTCTTTTGTAGTCCGTGAGAAACTTCGCGTATTTCTTCCATTTATCTTCTTGGCTAACTGCTATGCGCTCTATTTTTTTAACTTCCGGCAGTTTTTTAACATTGAACGAGTTGTTGTATGACTTCATTGGGATGTTTATGTGCACGGGCCCAGGTATGTGATGATCCAGTTCTAGAAATGCTTCGTTAATTAGTCTTTTGCAATAATACTCGTCATCTTCGTCGTGGATAATTGGGAGGTTTACGGAATATCTAACGTGCCTATCGTACATACCAACTTGATCAATCATTTGGTCTTCCCATTGGCCTAGCATGGATGGGTTTCTATCGCTCGTCAGTATTATTAACGGAACTCCCTGATAATATGCCTCTGCTACTGCTGGCCAATAATTGCAAGTCGCAGTTGATGAAGTGCAAGATATTACTACTGGTTCGTTTAATTCTTGTGCTAATCCAAGCGCATAATAACCAGCGCTTCTTTCGTCTACTACCGAATAGCATTTAAAGAATGGGTCTTTTTCTACTGAATGAACGAATGGAACATTCCGGCTGCCAGCGGACAAAACGCAGTGTTTTATTCCGTATTCTTTTAGATATGCTATTATGTATTGGTAAGCTTTTAATTCTGTATACATGTTATATTATTCCTTAAATAGTCTCTTGCCTTTTTAGTTTCTTTATCAACTATCTTATGTATGTGATAATAATTAATTTTCTTTTCTAGAATTATTTCAAGCAAATTCATGTCTTTTAGTGTTTGTTGTTTTAGACATAGCCTTTCTAATAAGTCTGTTATTTTTTCTTCGTTCCCATAGTTTGGGCCGGAGCTTTTTCTTACTATTGTTGCAAATGGGCGTTCTGTGATTATTGAGAAAATAGTTCCATGAAAAGTGTCCGTTATGACGTAGTCTGCATTTTTAAACCATGATATAATTTCAAACGGCGTGCAGTCGATGAACTTATCTGCATATGGTTGCGATCCTCCAATGGAGTATAGTTTCAATTTCTTTCTTTCGGCAAAATCTTTAATGAGTTTCGCTTCTTTTTTTGACAGCCTATTATTATACGCATACAAAACCATATATCTTTCTTTTACTTGCCGTTCAGTGTTAAAGTTTCTATCCTGAGTGAAATCATAAATTAAAACAGGGTCAAGGTTAAGTGATGGCTTTTGGCCTGTCAGTCTTTGAATGATTTTCTCACTATTTTTGTCTCGGACGGAAATTGCGTATAATTCTCTTAGGTATTTTATGAAATCTGCCGTTTTGTTGTACTTTTCTATTTTATCTAGTGTGGTATTCCCGAATGATGCGGCATAGCTAATAGTTTTCTTTGCGTTATTATTTTTACCGAGTAGTTCTAGTGAATAGCCAACATTATCGTTCGATTGAATGAGGTTAAAAACTTCATCGCTTCCAATAACTAGCGTATCGAGCTTCGGACTGTAATTTGGTATTTTGGAAAGACCTAGGACTTCTTGATATTTTGAGAAATGCTTTTTATGCAGAATGTATTGTATTTTATGAGTTAATCTTGCATTACCGCCAAATACTTTTATTATTTTTCGTAGCTTTGTAGACTTCTCGTCCTTTATGAGAGGTTCTTCCTTGCGATAATCGACGAATTGGACTATGCATCCTAAACTATCTATTATTTTTTTCAAAGCATATGCCTGCATGAATGACCCATAATTACTAATTCGTTGCATTGACATAATACCGACGTTTAACTTCTTCATAGCAAATCTCCAATTGCTCTGCGCAAAGATTTATTAAACTTCATATTATTGCTCGAGTTGCTCTTTTTTGCAGGTGCTATACTTTTCAAAATATTTTTTAATTCTTCTTTCGCATTAATAATGGTGATATTTCCAAATCGCTTCTTGACTTCTCTGCAGAAATAGTCTTGATGATCATTTACATGCTCGCCATATTTCTTTAGTCTTGGCATCACGATTGGAGTCTTCCCACGCTCTAGTGCGGCCATAAAGCTCGCTGGGCCGCCGTGAGTAATAATGACGCGTGCCTTATCGTAATATTTTTGCATATCCTCATAGCTAATCAGTTTGTAGCTTTTGCAGTGCTTTGGTTCGTAATCGGAGTATCCTTTTTGGATAATTACTTCTTCCTTTATAGTTCCATCGGCGACCAAATCATCAACTGCCTTAATTAGGCGATTAAACTGCTGCTCGTGAGTTCCTACCGTAACGAAAATCATTAGAAGATACTCCCAAAGTTGTCAGCCTTTTTGTACACACTCTTCATTTCTTCCCATTGAACAATAAACTTATCCGTAACTGGATACACTAACTTGCCTGTTAATGTTGGCTTGTCGATGCGATCGAAGACTTCAATATAAATAGTTTTTGCTCCATGGAGCTTTCCGAGATAGAAAAAAGGCACAGCAACTGCGGCTCCGGAGGATATGATAATATCCGGCTTTTCTTCTTTAAGGATTTTTCGCGCTAACTTCGTGTTTCTGATTAAGTTTTTGACATTTCTATTAGTTGGGAAATAGCAGTGATATACTTTTTCTCCTTCGAGAATGCTGTTTGCATCTTCTTTATCAAATGTGACCCAAAAACGCTTCATTTGGCTCCAGGTCGGCTTAAGCATATAAAGATGAGTTAAATGACCGCCACTCGAGCCAACTAGGCATACTTTGACCTCCTTTAAAGATTTCTGGGGCATTTAGTCTGCTCCATCTTTAGATAAAACGCATTTGAAAGTCTTGAAAAAGATCTGAAGGTCGAATTTTAGGTTGGCGTTTTCGGAATAGACGATTTCCATACGGATACGGTCATTGAAGTTGATGTTAGAACGGCCGGAGACTTGCCAAAAACCAGTTAGGCCTGGCTTTGTGGAGACTAGGATTTCGAATTGATCGGCGCGGATGTCTTTCTTTTCGCGCGGCATATATGGACGATTGCCAATTAAGGACATGTCGCCTTTGAGGACATTTATGAATTGCGGGATTTCGTCGATGCTACTACGGCGGATGAGTCCCCCGGCGCGCGTGATGCGTGGATCATTCTTGAGTTTCTTGTTTATGCGGTACTCTTCGGCGGCAGCCTCATTCTCTTTGAGATATTCTTTTAGTATTTTGTCCGCATTTGGGACCATGGTACGGAATTTATAGAAAGTGAACTCTTTGCCGCCTTTGCCAATCCTTTTCTGCGTGAAGAATATGGGATGTTTGTCGCCATGGGCAAGATAGATTATTTTGACTATGCAGGCTACGGGAATAAGCAGAATGCATCCGAGGATGCCAACAAAGATATCAAAGAGGCGTTTGGTGGCAAGATATGGTATGGAGCGGAGTTTACTTTGGGCGGTGGAAGTTTTGCGCACAGAAATAGAGTCTGCAAATGCAGATTCAGAAGAATACACAGAGTCTTCGTTTGCGCTCATTTTCTCAACACTCTCACTTTGGTTAATAGTTGTTCTAATTATACAACTTTCTTCTTGTAAATGAAAGTATAAGCGTCATTAAAATACGGTCTTTTGTGGTATAAATTTATGCATGAAAAAGAGGCGCACGGTGCGCCCCTTTTGGCTTTTTAGTTCCTTTTTGCCTACATGTCGCCAAGCCTCGAGTTGATTCAGATTCGAGCGCTGGGCGACCAATGATTGTGGCATACTCTGTTATCCGATACCTTTGGGGAGAGCTGCAAGATCGGCACAATCGCGCAACCTGATCGGCTCACTGATCTTTATCTCTTTCGGCAGCTTGGAAATGCCGGGGCAGCCGATAAGACTGAGCGTTTTTGCTGTCGTGTGTCGAGGAAGACCAGTAATGCTCGGGCAGTTTTTCACTGTTATTGCATTGGCCTCAAGGTGATTGGGGAGAGTAGATAAGCTCGTGCAATTTTTCAGTTCGATTATTGTGCCAACTTCGAGCTCCCGAGGGAGTGCGACCACTTTTGGACATTCGTAAATGCTGAATGATCTTTTCGCGACCGCCTTAGCAGGAAGTTTAGCCAGCTTCGGACACCCGGCAATAATGATTCTTTCTCCTGCTTCGAGATTGCCGGAGAGTTTAGTCAAATTGGGGCAATCGAAAATATAGATATGACCGCCCGCCTTGATTGCCGGTAACGTAGTGATGTTGGGACATCCATCGATGATGACGTCCTTATCACTTACGAGAGTGCCGGCGAACTTTACGTTGCCGGAGTAGTTTCTCAGCGTCAGCCCTGTGTATTTATTCCAAATATCGGCTGGGAGTTTGGTGAGGCTGGCCTGGTTATTGATATAGAGCGGCATGCTTTTAGTCACTCTTGAGCGAGGAAATCTATTGCGTCGTTTTCTGCTCATCCACATTTCTCCTTTTTTTGGTTTGAGGTGGAACTAACTACTAAATTACACCTTTCTTTTCTATAACATGAAAAGATATAGGAATACTTATATTATACCACGGGTGCGTATTTTTGTCAATAATGCTTAAGCTTAATGCATGAAAAAGAGGCGTAGCGAGGCGCCTCTTTCTTGATCAATTCTCTTCTGGCTCGTAGTCGTCGTTGCCAGTGTTGGTGTTCTTTACTGGGGCCTCTTCAAGATCGAGAATGAAGGCGTTGACGGCGCGCTTGCGACTGCTGTAGGTGACGTAATCGATACCGTTATAGTACTCATACTTGCCGTCTTCGTCTAGCGGAACAACAAAGCGGATATCCTCGTGGCCGTTCATCTCGCGGTTGAGGGTGTAGCGGCTGACCATTTGAGTGCCATTTTTCTCGGTGACGTCGAATTTGACGAAGACTAGTTCGCCGAGGCTGATACTGCCATTGTCGCCATTGGCCTTGACGGAGTCGAAGCCGTGCGAACTAGCAAGCGTTTTGAGTTGATCGAAGGTCATCTCTTCGTTTAGCTCGAGGTAGAATTTGGTCATCTTGTCGTATTTGTCGCTGTAATCTTTATCGAGCTCTTCGTTGTCTGCGAAGATTTTGCGCCCAGAAGCGAACGGATGATAATCCTCGCCATCTTCGTCGCCGGTTTTGGGTGGTTCCGCTGGCGGGGTTGGTTTTGTGAGAATAGTAATCGTAACGATGCTGGCGATGACGACCAGGACGATAGATATCAGAATGGCAGCAACTTTGAGGCCGGCATGCTTGTTATTGTTGTTTTGGGCATTCGCCGGTACCGCTTGTTGGTTAAAAGACGTTGGCGTCTGAATGACTTGATTATTATCCATGTGACTCCTTATTAACTATTATACGCCAAGATAATCCAATAATGCTTTTGTTATTTTTTGGTAGCCGGTTTCGTCGAGATTATTGATGATGAAGTTGTCGTGCGGATATCTACCCTTCCTTTCCGAAGTATGATTGGCGCCAAGGTCCCAGATTTGGTAATTGTTCACAAATTCAGTAAATCTGGTCGGTTCTGCGCCAGAGATACGCTGGCCGTTTTGGTCTAATAGGCCGGCAGCCTGAAGGAAGCTGCGTGCTGCGGCAGTGAGCGAGCCGCCATTTTGAAGAATCCAGTTCTCGGTGCCGATGCCGCCTAGGCCACCTTGTGCCAATGTCTCGTTGGTAACCTCATCCTTGTCGCCAGCGTGTTTTGGCTTGTAACATTCGTATTGCTTGAATAGCTTTTTGGCGGCAATGATGTTTTTGATGGCTTGGTCGCGTTCGGCGCCCTCTAGGTTGTCCAGATAGTCTCTGACGGCTTTTTCAGTGGCATAGGTTATCTTGTCGGTACGCTGAATGAAGGTGATGTCGATGTCGACTTCGTCTTCTAGTCCATCCACGTGTACGTGTTTGGTACGAATATCGTAGGGGGAGATGCCGCCACTGCGAGATTTACTAACGCCTGCGGTCATGTGGATAGCGGACTTGATGCGATTCGCTAGTTGGCTCATTCTTTCGCTATCGGCATAGATATCTCGATCGATGCGGAAGATATAATCAAAATCGCCGTCGCCAGGAATATTGGTGCCACGTCCAGTGGAACCAGTGCTACTGACTTCGATTACGCCCGGAACAACGTCGCCGTCAATATAGTCGCGTAACCCCGGATCGCTTTCGAGTAGCTTTGCGGTAATGGCATCCCGAATAGCTTTGTCTTTGCGGTCGACTTCTGCCTTGTTGGCGACAGTATCGATTTCTTGGCCAAGGCCTAGCTGCGTAATGCGCTCAATGTCGTTATTGAAATCTTCAGCGCTGGCGGCGCGATATGGGCCGGTCTCATATTCCGGGTTGCCGGATAGCTGTGCGCGCATTTTGTCGTATTGTTCCTCGGTGAATAATAGCTTGCCGGTCTTTCTGTCGTAGACTGGGATGTAAAAGCCGTTTTTGACAATTCTAAAACAGGTGCGGTCGAGATATTCGCCTTTTTTGATTATTTCATCGTCTAGGCTTTTACCGTCGGGCTGCTCGATTACCATCGCCTTAATATGTTCTGAACCGAAGCCGACGCCGATGCCGTAGTGACTTTCGCCCAATACGCCCGTTTGGAATAGCTCTAGGCGGTTGTCTGACAACTTTACATCTTCTACTTCGCCGGGGTGCCCATCGTCTTGACGTGTTGTTCTAAATCTGTCTGGCGTGTTTTCTATTACAAACCATACATAGCCGTAGTTGCCATTGGGGTTGTCCTGAATTTCGGTACAATCTTGGATAGCTGCATCTTCGCCTAGGCGCATCGTAACATCGGTATCGAGGGCTGTTTGGTCAGTGTCGGCATCTTCGCCGAGGAACTCCTTGGAGTTTGAGCCATACATTAGAATATTGTCGAGGTATTTGCCGTTGACGTTTTTGATTAGGTCGCCCCTGTGGATAGTCAGTGGATGTTTGGCGGTTTCGCGATTGCGCCGGTCGGCAGCTTCCCTGTTTTGGTCCATCCTGCGCAAGGCGTCTTCTACGCCATGTAGGCCAGCCGTGAAGCCAAAATAGCGTACGGCGCGGTCTGCGATAGTATCGCGCTCCCTGACGCGGAGCGTTTGCTCGAGTGTTTGGATGTTTTCTTTGGTTGGTGCGAGGCTGGCATCGACGGGGTTTTCTTGCCCGCTCTCGGTCTGGTTGTAGAGGGCGGCGATATGTTTGATTAAGTTTGAGATTGTTTGTTGCGATGCCTCGTCTAGTTCGTCATAGGTTGTTTCGTTACTTTTGATGTTGTCCAAGATTTTTTGACCATCACGCATGTTTTCGAGATACTTGCGCATGGTGATATCGTTGGACTCGAGTGAACTTTTGATGAGGTTGCGCAAAATTATGCCGTAACTTCCAAATGGACCTTGTACCTCTGCCTGCGCAAGGGTTGGTGATAATTTATATTCGGCGCCTTCAACGAAGTCACGTTTGAATTGGTCCATTGGGTGGATGGTTTTGAAGACTAAGAAATTCTTTGCCACTGGTGGGAGATTGTTGCGTAGGAAAATTGTCTCGATTTTTTCGAGCTTCTCTTTGGCACTAGTGTAATCGAAGGATAATTTGCCGTCTTCGCCAATGTTATAGTTGCCGCTGCGCAGAAACTCTGAGATGATTGGCGCCATTAAACGCTGGAGGCTGTTTGAATTTGAATAGGTTATTTGATTGATTAGGTCTTCAATGCCATTGATGGACTCTTCTGATATTTCATATTTACCAGTTTCTTCTAAGCCCAAAAAGGTCGTAAAAACACTGTCGTCTCCAAATGGGTCGTATTCTCTATTGTAGGCGGTTAGGAAGTTCTTGGCGTTTTTATATAGGCATTCAGTATTATGCGCGGAATTATTATTGATTGGCTCGTTGCTTTGTGTAATTTGCCTGAGAATTTGCGTGCGTCTGACTACGTCGATGTTGGCGTCGTTGTAGATTTGCTCGATTGCTCCTAGCTGGCCAATGAATGCATCTAGGTCATCCTGGTGGAATTTTCTTTCACCATCGATGGCCGTCAGGAGATACTGTTCAAAAATCCGTCTGTTTATCCCGATAGTGTCGTAGTTGAAATAACCGTCTGGGCCTTTGATAGTCTGCTTGTCAAATCTCTTTATTAGTTCTTCGTAAGCTTTGTAGATATGCATCCTGTCGTATGGCTTTGTGTCTGGAAAGTGCTCGCGCTGGTAGCCTATGTGAAAAAGTTTGCTTTCGGCGCGTTTTTTCAGTTCTTCAATTGGCAAATCGGCGTCTTCCGGCGTATTAATTTGTGCCAATATCTCTATTGCATCAGTGCTGAAATAGTCCGCGTTGTTAATTTTATTGGCAGCCTTAAGCTTTGCGGCATAAATGGCGGGATCATTCTCGAGATATAAGGAGGCTAAAATTTCGTCACAAAGTGGTTTTTCTAAGTTTTGCTCGGCCAGATCCTGTATAACTTTCAGCTGTTTTTCGTTGAGATATTTTTCGCACAGCCCTTTGCGGCTATTTATAAAATCTTGGACGTCGGGCCTGTTACTACGGCGGGAAATAGTGCCAGTTGTTGCAAAATCTAGCATGATGGCGATCTGGAACTCTTCGGTTGGTTTGCCGTTTTCGTCAAACAACGTTGCCTCGCCGCCTTTGCCATAGAGACCTAGTGCGGCAATTCTTTCAATTGAATTATAATCCTGATTGCTTAATTCGTTTTTAGCGTTGTTCAAAAATCTTATACAACTTTGTACGTTTTCGGGGGCGTCGTCGAGGAGTTCTGGCATTCCTTCGGCGAAATCGAGCAATTTGTTCATATAAAACCTGCGATTTATCCGCAAATGGCTATAGGAACTATCTCTCAACGAAGAGTGTCTTCGTAGTCGAGAACGCCGACCATTTATCGGCACAGCTCGGTTTGGGTAGAAATTTGGTATGATATTTTTTTGGACGTAATTGAAGACTGAGTCGAGACCTGAAGTGTTATCGGTATCGTATTGCTTGAGCTGTTTTAGTCGTCTTAGGGGTTCCGAAAAGCGGAAAGTTGGCATTTGGGTTCCGTTTTTTCTTGCTTCGTCAAACCTTTGAGCCAAGTTTTGGAAAGCTCGCATCGATTCGTTGGCGTATTGTTTTAGTCTAGCTTCGCGTAAAACCTTCAAACTGTCTTCGTAGTGAGCTAACATGGCAGATCCTTCTTCCGTAAGGTCTTGGTCTGGGAATAATATCTCGTCCAAATCGCCGGACATCTTGCCGCCATCTGCGATAAACTTTTGCGATTCGTCGATAAGCACGTCGATAGTGGCTGTTTTGATGTCGTCTTCGGATAGGCCTTCGGGCGGATTATCGAATGCGGCCGCAAAAATCGATTGGCACATGTCTGCATAATAGTCTTCAGAGCGACGATAGGCTTCTTTGTCGGCGACGCCCTCTGGTATCTCTATCTGGGCGGCGGTGGCAATTTTTTGCTTTAGCTCTGCCGCAGTATCTTTCTGCAACTCTAGTGTATTCCACTCGTTTTGCGAGGATTTCTTTGGTTGTTGGTAGGATTCTTGGTCTGACATATTACTTTTGGAATAGTTGGTGGTCCATGACGGCTTCGTCGAGGGTTTCGAACTCATTAGTTAAACTTCCGTTAAAATGCTGAAAAGTTTTTTCGCCTGATTGGAGAATGAAGGTGTCGGTATTTTGGATTGGCTCATGGTAGACGAAATCTACGGCCGTGTCGGGAGAATCGGACTCTTCGTTGACGGACAGATATTGAATGTATTCTTTGGTTCCTGCTAGCACGATTCGACCATAGCTATTGTAGTCCTCGATGTCGATTTCGTTGGAGATATCCTTTAGCTCGTCTCTGAGAGTGCTGATGACGATTTCTCGACCACAAACCTTGGTAAAAATCTTTTGCATGGTCGTGTAGTAGTCGGCATGATTGACGATGTCGCTCTGATTCTGCGCGTCGTCGATGAGCATTTTAGGTACAACATTAACAGCGATGATGGCGGCGATTATCATGATTGCAATGATGATTGCGGATATAATGATTGGCTTAATAAAGCTATTTTTCGGTTTTTGGCTCGTCGTTCCGGCCAAATTTATATAGTTTTGTTGCATTTTCCTCGCCTTTTCTTGCTTATGATTATACAACAATATTTGTGCCATGTCTCCTACCGCATCCGAACCTACGGTTCTCCTCCTATCCCAATAAGCAAAAATCCCGAGCTGAAACTCGGGCTATTTGCTTGGTGCTGGGAGTAGGAGAACGCAACTCGTTGAGTTGCTCAACTCGGGGCGTCGACTCGGAAATAGAAATGCAAGCATTTCTGCTTCACTCGTCTCCTACCTCGTCCGAACCTACGGTTCTCCTCCTACCCCCCTTACTAAAAAGAAAAAATCCCAAGCTAATGCTCAGGATTTTTCCTTGGTGCTGGGAGTAGGAGTCGAACCTACGAAGGCCGAAGCCGGCAGATTTACAGTCTGATGCGTTTGACCACTTCGCTATCCCAGCGAATAGATATATATTAGCATTTTTGGGAGACATGTGCAAGTAAAAGCCCGCAATTACTTGCGGGCTTGGTTTTGTGATGACGTAAGCGCTTAGGTTGACTACTCATCGAGCAGTAGCTGCCATCCCTGCATCGCCTTAAGCATGGCAAGCGCGCAGCGCATGCGTATATCCATGCCGGGCGCGTATCCTTTCTTTTCGAGCAGCTGCTCATACATGTCGATTCGCGCACGGATGTACTCTTCGCGGTGCTCGCCGGCGATACAGAGAATGAACTCCTCGACGCGCCTACAGCGGGAGTCGCCGGGCGGAAGATTCAAGATTTCATCATATAGACCGCCAATGCAGATCTCTTCATACAGACAGGCCAGGTCTACGTACCAGCTCGGAGCATCTTTGCTGACGTACGTACACTTGTTCATCATGTCGTAGTTTACGATCCACCTCGAAATGCTCGTGAGGTCGCGCTCCTTTACGAATGGTGATTCTGTCCAGTCGCATGGATGATACTTAATCTGTATCTCCTTTTTTCCGATGTTCAAGCGTTTAGTTATCACTAGCTATCACCCCCTTTCGTGTGATTTTCGCTCTGGTTAATTATGTAACATCAATGTCATTTCGTCAAGCTTTGCGAGTTTTCAGTAATCTGGCGAGCACGTGGCAGCTCAGCTTGCCAACGTCTT
Organism: uncultured Candidatus Saccharibacteria bacterium; assembly: GCA_947304395.1. Classification (GTDB taxonomy): domain Bacteria; phylum Patescibacteriota; class Saccharimonadia; order Saccharimonadales; family Saccharimonadaceae; genus UBA2834. Next base: position 72,573 of record CAMZBA010000002.1, on the reverse strand, counting down.
TGAAAGTTGCTTCGTTGATAATTTCCCTGATTTGCCGAAACTGTTCTACGCAGTCCGGACAATCTTTACTTAACTGTTCCTCGGTAAAAGATATCATGCTTCACCTCCTAAGCTGGTTTTGCGGATTATGAACGATATGCATATTATAACATGATTTGCCTTGATGTACAAAAGGAGATACTTGACTATTATGCTTATGTATGCTATAATTAGGGTATATTTTGGAAAGGGGGGTGCTAGTTATTGCCGGTTTCCATTGCGCCGGTTTTCATCTCGTAGGAGAGATATTCCTGCTCTGGATCTTCAGAGTTGATTTTGCCCGATAAAAAGATGCGGTCAAATAGATTTGGGTCGTCGATATTTTTTTCGATGAATTTCCAGGCGTCAATGTTGCCGTTGTAGTAGGCAAGGTCTTTGTTGTTTGGTAGCGCGCCAGTGCCGCGATATACGCGTTGGAGATTATCGTAGAGTTGCTCCTCGCTCCAGCCGCCAGTCAGATGTTCTAGGCATTTCATGATTTCGAAAGTTTGGCGGAAGTTTGTTTGGCGGAAGTTTGCTAACCCAATCATGATATATCTCGATGGGGCCGGAGAGTCTGGGTCTTCGAATCTCCCTTCCAGAGATTGTTCCACTGCTTTGGCTATGCCCTCCTCAAAGGTTTCGCGCCCGGGAAGGCTTTCGGTGCGGAAGATTTGAATAGTGGAGTCTTCGTAGGCTATGCCTCGAAGTGCGTGTGTGCCAAGTTCGTGTACGATAATCTTTTCTAACTCTTGCGTAGTATAATCGCCTTTGCTGCGTGCGCCAGGAAAATTGATAACTTTGCTTTTTGACCCTACGCTGGCCATTCCTGCTTTCGGTTTAACCTTTGCGTGCCATGCGGTCTCCTCGCCGATCTCATCGTGGATTATTTCGTTGACAATATCGGTAGTATCCTGAGCTGTGAAAGATTCTTTGTCTTCTGGGATATGGTGTAGAAATGGTTCGTAAAAGATTTTGACCATTTCGCCAAAACGGTCAATGGTGCTTTGCTGCGGGGCGTATAATGGTTCGGTGCTTATCGGTAAGTCTCCGAGCATGCCCATTAATTCGTCGTACTCTTGGCGATCTTCTGGCGACAGGGAGTCTACATTGATTTTGCCAATTTTTTGCTTAAGCAAAGCATAGAAAACACCTTCGTCGGGTATGCCGTATAGTTCGGCGTTTGCTTTTTGGTGTTCTATCCGAGCCGTCTGTTGTTCTTCTGGCGTTGTGGCGGAGTTATACTCGGCAGTTGCTAATGCTAGTCTGTTTTTCTTCTCGATATAGCTAAATTCGATTTTGAGTAGAAGTTTTTCGCGATGAGATAGGCGGTCGTCATTTTCTAACTGCGATTCTGTTGCTTCTATTTTGGCGATATTTTCCTCGTAGAGCGAAGGTTTGAGTTTGGCCCACTCATTATTTGGGCGTTCAAGTGTGGGATTTGATAAAAACTCCGTCTTTGCTTCGGGGTTTGTGCTGTTTAGGTGGGTTAAAATCGGAATATCGGCTTCATCTGCGATATTGTTGTAAAACTCGAATGCTCTGGGAGCTTCAACTTCTTGTTCCTCGCTGGCATCTGGGTGTGCGACGGCGTCCCAATCATTGTTAGTATCTTTGTCATTGACGAGCTTTTCTCGTTCAATCATGCCAATTCCCTCCAGATGCTTTTTAGTGAAGCGATATGCCTTCCAAGATTAAGATATTTTTAGGAAAATATCCTAGTCTTGGAGCCGCAAATCAGACTTGAACTGATGACCTGCCGCTTACAAGGCGGCTGCTCTACCAACTGAGCTATTGCGGCATGCAATATGATTATTCTAATAGATTTTTTAGTTTAGCGCAAGGTGTGGCGAATTTTAATTGAGCAATAGGATAATATGTGGATAAATGCGAATTTCGTCGTTCATTTTTTCGATTACTAGCAGTGGGCTAATAGTACGTTGAATTGTCCAGACTCCTATCCCGCCCGTAAATGTCGTAAATTGGATGGGAATGAGCAATATTGGGAGACATAGTAATATAGCTATTAGCAATTTGTGTTTGTATTTGTTTATCGGAACGACGAATAGCACCGCGTTTACGATCAAAAGAATGTGGCAAACAATTATATTTACGGTTGAGTTTGTGATATATGTGATACCTTGATCGCAACACTCGTCGGTGCCGGTTTGCGTGACGGTTCCACTTTTAACGCCGCCCGTAATAATAAATGCAATAGCAATAATAGCACAGACGATGTATCCGAATATTATTAGTTTTGGTGGCAACGCGGTCTTTTTATGCATAATCAAATTATTTTTCGTTTTTTAGCTTGCTTATCATTAGCAGCCTTATTGGCTTTGCGCTCTTTTGGTGGCTTTGGTGCCTTTGGCTCACGCTTGATGATGCGGCGTTTTGGTTTGACGGCCTTGGCGGCGGCTTGTTCCTTTGCCGCCTGCAGTTCGTCGATGCGTTTACGAGTCAACTCGATATTTTCGACGTCGCCGGCATTCTCGTATAGCTCTAGCAGATGCCTTAATACTACTGTGGATGGGTTCAGACTATATGCCGTTTCGAGTGCCTCGGTGGCTTTATGGCGCTCGCCGATTTTTTCTAGTGCTTTTGCGTAGGCAATGTAACGGCCCGGCTGATCGCCCTCTAGTTCAATTGCCTGCGAGAACGCCATTGCTGCTTTTTCGAATTTGCCGGTTTCAAGATAGATTAGGCCAACGTTGTGAAGGCTTGAAGCATTATTGTCTAGCGATTGGGCGATTTCGAAACACTCGATAGCTTCTTTGTAATGCTTTTCTTTGGCATAAAGAATGCCGAGGCGGTTGTATGCCGCGGCATTCTTTTTGTCGAACTTTAGAATAGTGAGTAATGCCTTTTCGGCTTTTAGCGGCTTGCGCTCACGTATTGCAGTCTGAGCAAGGCTCCACAGTTTTTTCATCTGAGGGGTTCTGCTGATGTCTACTTCATCGTCGCTTGGTTCGGTGCTGTAATTAGAGATTACGAATGCAGTGTAAAATATAAGAACCAATATTAGAATTGCCGCTAGCATGTTAGCATTATATCACACTTCTCGTGCCTTCTAATACCTCGGTGCGCTTTCCCTTTGCTCTACCGTCACCGCTTGGCTGTAGCGGGACATCTGGTTGTAACTCCAAAGATAGGCTGCCATATTCATGTCAAATATCTCGGCGCGTTGGATAGTGCTGTTGCCTCTTTCGCTACCAGCTGTGCGGTTTAGGATAAGCTTCTTGGTGTAGACTGGGGCCCTAAATTCGACAGTGTTGTTGCAGACGTCTGCACTCAGGTTGCTGCGGTCGGACTTAATCCTGTTGCCGCTGACGAAGTCTGCGTAAGAGTTGTAGGCGCAGGTATCGATCTCGTTAGCCAAGATGATGGCATCAATGCGAGTAACGCGGTTGGTAAGATGCAACTTGTTGACGGAGATGATCGGCACGCGAACGTTACCTAATCTTTGCATGGTTGGATCGTCGCGGTAGTTATTCTGACCGTTGCGAATGTCTCCAACTTTGATGTCGCCATCCAGAACAAAGGTGCCGCCAATCTCGTAGACATAGGTCCAGTTGAAGGTCTCAGTATCGCTCCAGAAGTTATGGTTCATGACCATGTCGAGCTTGGTGGAGTTACTCGATGTAGCGGAGCCGAAGTAGGCGTTGCCATCGATGCGGACATGGATCATGCCGTTTTCATCGCGGATATATTCGCCGTTTTCGTCCTTGTTGTTGTTCATGTAGACATCGTAATCTGCGTATTTATGGTAAGCGCCGTCCGCATAGTCGCCTTTGGCGCTGATGCATTTGTGAGTATGGTAGTAATTGCTTGTTACGCAGTCGTTGCCATATTCGGACTCCCTAATCCAAGGAGATGAGCCAGAAGTGAAGCGATCCTCAATACGCTCGCGGAATTGTCTTGCGGCATTTTCGCCAATGCCGGCTTTGCCAACATCGTTGCTGTTGCAGTTTGCGTTCACGAAAGTCTGGGTGGAATAGACGCAAGTGCTGCTATGGGCGGCGCCGCTCTTGGCAACTTCCCCGCTATTGGAGCGAGTTTGGTTGATGGCAATATTGCCATTATTGCCAGTTTGGTAGCCGAAGGTTGCGCCAGAGGCAAAGCCATGGTTGTTATTCACGGTTACTTTACCGTAAACACCGTATTCCGACCATGAGCCAAACATGTAGCTAGCGCCGCTGTTGTCGAATGTTTTGCTAAATCTAGAGGTATTAAAACCATAGCCATTAGGGTCAGTGTCGCCGGTAAAGGCATTAGATCCCTCTACGCTCATGGTTGGTAATTTAGCGACAGTGCGACAGAATTCGGCAGTCTTACTGCTAGTGCCGGTTTCCGTGACGGCAACGTAATTATCTCCTGACCCAGCTACATATTGCATGAATTTGTTGTGGCTATCTGCTGGTGTAACGGTGAGGCTAACACAGACTTTGTCGCCAATTTCTAGTTCGTCTGGTACTGAAATAGAGAATTCTCCTACAGTACTACCGCCGTTGGACAAAGAGCTAGAATCGTCGGCATTACCATTAAAGGCGCCATTTTGGTTGAGGCGGCCAGAATAAGCTGCGCCGTTAATTGTGGTTCGGCCAAAAATGGAGTTGAAGTTGTTTCTAGAGCGGTAATAGTATTGAGCGGTAACCGTGGTCGGTTTAGTAATGGTGGCATAAGTATTAAGCGCCTTATCTTGTTCGGTGTCTCCCGCGCCAAAAGCACCATTCTTGCGTGGAGTAACAAAGACCTTTAAGTTAACGCCCATGCTAGAACCGCGATAGACAACGTTAGCATTTGGACCACTAATATATGGCTGAGCATTGTAGTTGTATGGGATCATGACGTTAGCTTCGGCTGTAAGTTTTGTGTTTCTTCCGCTTAAGCTAAGACTGTCGTTGACCACCTTGAGGTAATTCCAGTTTAGACGTTGCGTAATAATGTGGCCAGCATCGCTAGCAACGGTAGTCTTTGAGTAGGCATGGCAGGAGGTGTCGTTAGTATTATTTACGCCAGCGATTTGGTAATGGTTGCTTTGGAACGGTGCGTTTTCGTTTAGGTTAAGACAGGAATAGCTCTTGTTATTATACGTATCGCGTGCATAGGTAGAATTAGTAGTGTCCGATGGGGATTGTTCGCTTAACTCAACATTGTCGCCAACCAGGAAGGAAGAACCAGTGTCGGTGCTACTCCAGGTCTTAGACGAACTGTATTTTAATGGTGAGTCTTGGCTTTTTGCCGAAAGCTTTTCGCCAAACAAGTAGTCGTTGACGTTTACGTCTGCAGGGTTCACTGACCATGACGATGCCGTGTAGTGTCTGAGCCTACCGGTAGAGTTGTAGCTGGTTACGTTCGAGAGGCTAGAATTGTTATTAATGGCATATTGAGCACCCGCACATCCACTGTGTTCGAATTTAATAGAATCGCCAGGGCGTGCCCAGACCGTAACCCTTTGAGTGTGATCGGAGGCGTTTAGGTAGGATGCTGCGTCGTTAGGTGTATAAGAGAAGTTGTCGTTTCCGCTTACGCTGTAGTTGACGGCACCGATGCGGCCAAGGTTCTCACCATTATGGATACCAAACTCGATGCCCGTATTGATGTCGCAGGGTTTCGGGTCGCGGTAGACTTTGACGCATTTGTAAGCGGAAGTACTTGAATATCCACCGCTTAATCGTTGATCGATGACATTACGGTAATGTACGACGCCACATACTGTTCTCTCTTCGCCATATTTGAGGGTGCCGTTGTAGACGTTCTTGCTCGTGAAAATATTATGCGTACCGTCAACCGAAAGTGCGTTAGTCGATATGGTGTCATTTCCTTCAGGATTTCGTGTATTGGCAACCATATTGTTTGAACTAGCGTTTCCAATTGATTGGAATGTTGCGAATTCTGTAGCTACTGTACCGCCGGCGTCTTTTTCGGAATCGTTTTCGGTTAGAATGCGTTTGATTTTGCCGCCGAATTGTATAGAGAAACTTCCGTCACTGGTAGTAACCTTGTTGCTGTTGTTGCTTGGTTCTACGAAATTGTTACCGTTAAGTTTTGCGTTTGCCGTAACTGTTGCGGTAAATGTTGCTGGTGGGCGATAGAGTTTAATACAGGCAGTACCTTGCACCTCGGTCTTATTAATGTCGCATGTTATATCGACGTTTCTTCCTAATACGTTTGTTGTGTTTGAAGCTTCATAATATAATGTTTGCCAAACATTAAACGATTGACCTGGGCTGATGGCTATATCTTTAGGATTATCTTTGTCATCGGTGGTATAGACTTCCTTCGTCTTGCTTCGTTCTGATGTATAGCTTTTTGGTGATGTCGCTGAACCTTTTGCTGGGGGAGCGTACGTGCCACTTGCTACATAATACCGTTCATTGTCGGTTTGTGGGCCTTCGTTATTACGTTCGATATAGTGTCTAAATCTAATAGATTTTGAGTTGCTATGTACGGTTACGGTTCCGTTTTGACTAAGTAGAGTATTCCCGCTGTATATTTCACTATGCCCAAAATAAATTGTACCTGCGATGGCGGCTGCTACAGTAGCGCAATCGGTGCCTTGCCATATATAATGAAAACCATTAGGATCGACTAAATATAAAACATCTTCTTTACCAGTCTCGCCGTATTTAGCGGAATTATATATGTGGACTGTACCATCCTTGTTCTTATCTATAGATAGATTACTGTCAGATGATATATAAAAAGCGCCATTGTAACCATCGCTTGGGATTTCTACATGCTCGGCCCAGTGTCTAGTTTTTGTAATTTTACCATCACTCCAATCTCTGTATTGTTTTTCATCCGCAAATTTGTCGGGCACATCAACATCGTCGAATCCCCATAGCATTTTATTTCCGCTCGGTATGTGTGTTTTAAAATTTGTTCCCGATACGTATAATTGCACGACAATAGTGTATTTTATCCCGTGATAGCCGCCATTACCGTCGCCATTATAACTAAAAGCTCCGAATTTAAGTATTTCATCACTACCCCAGACGATTGGGATGCCTTTTTTCCTATCTGCTCCCGCCTTTACTTTAATGTTTTTGATCGTGATTTTCATATCATATCTTTCGCCCGAAGTGGATCTTGCGGCGTTTTTATATTTAAGGTATATTTCTCCGGGAAGTTCATAAAGAGTGTCGCTTTTTTTAAGTGCAGTTTTATATCTGATGGACTTTTTATTATTTCCACTTACTGTGGATAGAACATTGTAAGTATCGAAAGACACGACTTCGTATTCATCTTTAGCCTCTTCGTCGTATGATATCGCGGCTTTAGTGATCGCTACGGCATTTCTATCTAGAATGACTTCTGTCGAAGTTACGTTATCTAAATTCCATTCGTTAATTTGCTCATTGTTTGGCATTGTTTTTAAACATAGTTCTGAATTTCCGACATACTTATCTTTTTTTGCGTCATACGATCTGCAGGCGGCGGATACGGGGTTTTGTAGTAATATAGTAGCGCAGACAGCCAAAACAATTATGGTGATGCCGTAAAATTTGTTTTTAGTGTTATTTACACATTTCTTATTTTCCACTTCTACCCTTGCTCCCTTTGTTTTTCTATAACGTAATCTTTTATAGCATCGTAACAATTATCGTATTCCTGTAATACTTCGCCTCTTGAGTAATAATAGCCGAGCTCGCCGCCGAATATCGATACGCGTTCATTGCCTATATAATCTAAGTAATTAAAGTTAATAATGGTGCCGTCTTCACTAATTGAAAAACTTATGCTCTCAGTACTGCCGTCAGTGTGATATATCAGCCCGTCATTTTTGTTGTATTTTGCAATTATGTCTGAATTCGTAGAAGTGATTACTCTGTCTATGCCCTCCTTTGTAACCATCTTGCCTGCCAATTCCTGGTAGATTTCTATCATGGTAGTTTTGTTTTCGGCAACGATTTTTTCTTCGGTGGCTTTTTTAGTTTCATCTTTTATCTTTTCTACGGTAGGAATTCCGATCTTAGTTACTAATAGGAATACGACAATCACTGCAATGATACCGAGGAAAACAAATTTCAGTTTCCAAATCCTTTGAGCAATAGTTTTTAAACTATTAATGCGTTTGTTGCGCTTGACCACTCGTGCGTCATGTTTGCGCTTGTGCTCTTCGGTTTTCTTGCGTTTTTCGGCTTCTTGCTGGTCTTTCTTTTTTTGCTTAGCCTCTTCTATTTTGCGCTTTTGGGAGCCTTCGATGTTGACCATCAGATTCTTGCCGTCAAGATGACTAATATCCGCAGAGCGGAATTTCATCTCGGTTTGTTGTTTGGTCGTCGGTTTTGTTGTTTCGAGATTCTCCGAGCTAACGGAAATGGTTTTCTGTAGCTCATTTAAATCGTCTGAATTAACGCTGATATTAGGCGAGACGGTTATTCTTTCCTTCTCGGCTTGGTTAGTATCTTTGTTGTTCTCGTTCATTGCCTTCATTTATCTAAGTGCGATAAAGATTATTACCTCACTCAATATTTCTCCCATTTGAAATAATTTTAGCATAAGAATATACAAAAAACAAAAAAATTGTTTATAATTGAATTTAATGATGGTTGAGGTGTTTTTATGTATCCGGATGTCGATAAGCGTAAATTTTTGATTATTATATGTGTTGCGATTGGCGCTGTAATTATGTCGATTGTGATGATGATTGTAAAGACCGTTTCGATTAATAATTATGCCGGCAATAAGGTCTCTGGCGATGACGACTATCAGAATACTGGCATAGTTGAATATGTTGATGAGGATGATTTTGAAGTGCCTTCTCTTGCTCGTATTATTGGCGTATGGGGATGTAATGATGATAGTAAAATGATACGGATCGATGAAGCGGGCAACTTCATTGACTTAACCGAGAATAATAGTCGAAAATATCTCTACGATAGCGTAGATGGGTACTTAAATGTATCTGGCGGAACTGGCCCTAATTTGGAATATATGCTTTCTACGAATGGCGCCTTGTTAAGAATGACTGATTCTACTACGTATGCTATATTGAATTGCTACATTAGGGAGAATTATGAAGAATAAATTCTATTGGCTATTGGCTTTTGCGTTTATGATGATTGGGGCATTATCCTTTTCAAATAATGCCACGGCCCTAACTAAAATAAGTAGTGGCATAAAACTTGTGAAGCACTTTAAAACCGGAGATAATTGCGGTGTTGGCACGGATTGTTTTGTCGATAATGATGGTGATGGTGAGGTGCAAGGCTTTACTCTAACGCCAACGCATATTGTAATCTCGTTCCTAATTGATGAAGGTGGCTATAGTCCAACGACGAGAAGCAGAATTTATTTTATAGATCGTAAGACTTTTAAGGTCGTCAAGATGATACCGGAAAAGAGACATTTTTCATGTAGTAGATACGGCGACCCCGGTTGCTACGGCCATGCTAGTTCTCTTGCATATAATTACACATCTGGCAAATTGCTATTAGCAACTCAGGCGGGGACGTTTGTGTTTGATGATGTGACGATGAAGTATGAAAAAAAGATAGACGGTGTTGGCAGTGCTAAACTTGCATATAATCAAACATACGATTGGTATTGGACTGGGAATGAGGGCCACAAAATTAAGGATGGCAATCTTAAAACCATTAAAGACACTAAAACGGATAATTATAGCGGCACGGAGTATGAGGAAGGCCCTGCTACTTGGGGAAATTACTTAGTGGTAAACGATATGGTCCATGGTCATGGCGCAATTTTACGTTTTTACAACCATAAAGAAAACAAGCACGTAAAGGATATTGAGATTTCCGAGAGTGTCGTAAAAACTGGGCTTATTGAGGGGTTGGCCTTTGGTAGCGATGGCGGTTTATTCATGATGGTCCCGACGAATAATGCTCGCACTAGTTGGGGGCATAGTGCTGCTATTTACGCGGTTAGTGGTAAAACTTTGGGCATTAGCGAGTCTACGAATGTTGATATTAATAATCCGCTAATTGTTTCTGATCCAAAAGGTGGTTGTGATCCGTCGGATGTAAATTGCGAATGCGGGATCGCATCGACACGCAAGCATCTAGACCCCAAAGATAATCCGCCCGTAACGGTTGCGCCTACTCGTCAAATCCAATGTACCTCGATTTTGCCAGGTAGCTTATGTTCGCCAACAAACTCTACGGCATCAATTGGCGGCATTATTAACGGAGTAATTGACTTTTTGACTATTTCTGCGGGGATGGCCGGCACATTGGGTGTTCTTTTTACTGGCTACATTGTAATGACGGCAGCGGGCGATTCTGGCAAACTCGTGTCGGCTAAGAATCGTTTCTATGCGATTGTAATTGGGCTCGTGCTTTGGTGTGGCATGTCGATTGTATTAGACTTACTGATTATGCCGATCGGGAATTTCTCGCCAGTTGTGAATACTGGAGATAATTCTGAATCTGCTTCTGGCGGCGGCAATGGTGGCTCTTCTGGTGGCGGCACGACTTTAACTAGCGGTGTGCAACCGACTTGCATTAAATTAAACATGACAGACATAAAGGTAGGTGTCGGTGATTCTAAGACGATAGGCTATACGATATACCCTGCAAATGCGACTAATATTGGTGTGACGTGGACGTCCGACGATGAAAAAATTGCGACCGTGTCAGCTGGCAAAGTGAAAGGCGTGAAAGTTGGCGAAACGACTATTACAGCTCGAACGGCGAACGGTAAATCTGCAAAAGTAAAAGTAACCGTGACCGGTAAGTCTTCGGCAAAGATCGGTAAAAAATACGGAGTATATCTTGGGCTTGATTATAGTGATAAAAGTAAATTAAGCAGACTATATAATCATGATCATGTAGTAATAGACTTCCAAGAAGGATTTCCAAAAGCGTTCATTGATGAGCTCCATGCCAAAGGCATAAAAGTATATTCCTACCTTAATGTTGGTGCAATTGAGTGGACAGATGGCTCTCGGTATTATAGTGGCGATAAACGTTTTAAAAACCTTATTTTAGGCAAATATGAAGGTTGGGATGCAGAAAGGTGGGTAGATGCGTCTAGTAAGGTGTGGCAAGATTTTATTACGGAAGAGCTCGAGCCAAAATTGAGAGCTAAGGGTGCCGATGGCTACTATATCGATAACTTGGATGTATATTATTATTACAAGAATAAAAAGAGCGGTTTATATGCAGGGTTGCAAAATATTCTGAGAAAAATCCATAGCAGAGGTATGGAAGTTATGATAAATGGCGCGGATGACTTTGTGACCAGATCAATCCAAGATGGTTCATATAAGGAATTGTTTGACGGCGTAAATCAGGAGGAGGTTTTCTCGGACAATGATGGCAATAAGCAGAACTCTGAAGATACCGAGTATCTAAAGAAGTACCTCAAGAAGGTAAAAGCGGCAAACCTCTTTGTTTATCTTCTAGAGTATGGCGACAACAAGGATAGAGAAAAGACAATCAAGAGTTACTGCAATCTTAATGGCTTTGGCTACTATTATTCAAGCAGAAAGCCATTCAAGGAGCTTATATAGGGCTTAGAGTGATATTGCGGCTATTGTGCAACATATAAAAAACCCGCCAACTAAACTGACGGGTTTATCTATCTTTGTCTTTACTCTCGATATTTCGTGTATTGGATGTGGTCGCTGATTGCTTCCTCTATGGTGTCAAATTCGGTCGCTGAAACGCCATTAAAATGGGTATATTTGGAGTAGTTACTCTTGAGGATATAGGTCGTAACGCCTTCGCTCCTATCGTAGTATATTATGTCTTCCGCATATATATTTCCATCGTATGTAACTGGCGTGAAATCAATAAATTCGCGAGAATCTTCGAGTAGAACTTTGCCCCAATCTTCTCCAGTTTGCACTTCAATCTTTTCGTTGATTTCTTTTGCGAATTGCTTAATCTCGTCAAGCTGCATTTCTGTTTCGAAGTTGTAATATACTTCTTGCATATCAGTGTAATCAATATCGAAGGGTTGATCGTCTTCTGTTTGTTGGCCGGTTTGAGCCTTATTGACAAAGACGATTGCTGCCGTAGCGATCGTGATTGCTATAAATAGTAGCACTACTGACGATGTTATAATGACGCTCTTTTTCTTCATATTACCAAATCCAGTTTTTGGGTTTATCGTTAATTCCTTTGAGGGTTACGTTTTGGTCGATGTCCCATAAACGTACGGCGTCCCATTTACTATAGCCGCTATATTCGGTGCCTTTGAGCGAATCCGTATTGCGATACATGATTTTTTTGTAGTGCATACTTCTATTAAAACGTCCTCCGCCATCATAAAGTACTACTATGTCTTGATATACTTCTCCGACTATAGCGATATGTTTCCATTCTCCGCCCGAATAATAATGTACCCAGTCGCCAACCTGTAGCTCATTGGCGTGTTTAATCTTAGATTTATTGTGGTGTGTGCTTTCAGATGTCCAGCTATTACTAGATGATGGTAGTTGGAGGTTCGTTTGGCGGATAAAACTGTCTTGGCTATAATTGCAGTTGCCGCGGACGCGTTTCTTGATACAACTCTCGCCCTTGTAGCCTTTGCCAAACTCGTAATCTATAGCCATCTGGACATGCCTTCCGCATGGCTTTGCGGCACTTGATTTCTTGTATGGTCGGTCGTCGTAGCCATAATAAAATCCGTCGGGTGTTCCCTTTTTGGCGACGCCGTGATTATTTTGATTTTCTCCCCAGACTGGCCAACGGCCGCCGGCGCTATAGTCTGGCCCGTATATTGAGAAAATGCCGAAGAAATACTCTGCTGCCTCTTGTAGATCGGCTGCGGTTTTGATCGGGATTTTTTCATCTTTGCCGCCAAATTTTGAGAAGACACCTCCTAGACTATTGATATAGTTGGCGTATCCACCGTGCGATTTTAGGAAAGAATCGTGATTTTGCCAATTAATGCCGTCCATATTCTTCTTAACGATCTGCCTGGTCTCTTCGCGAAAATCTAGCCATCCGGAATACTTTACATTTGTTGTGGCGCCTGTAGTTTCTTTGCCGCCTCCGGTATTGCCGCCGTCATCCGGATTGTAAGGATTGACGACGTAGCCTCTATCGGGGCTCTCTACGTGCACTTTGATAACTCCCTGGACTCCTGGCTGTGAGGCATTAGCGTTTTTTGTCACGACCGTGATTATTGTATCGCCCGGCTTGACTGCCGAAATGAGGCCAGCTATGTTTACTTTAGCTATATTTTCGTCGGCGCTTGTCCATTTTAGGGTTTTATCGGTCGTGTTCGTTGGATATACTATTGCTGTTGCCTGAGTAGTTCGACCCACTTGTAACGATACGGTGGTAGGGCTGACTACTATCCTTTCAGCTAGTATTCTATCGTAGACTACGATTGTGGTCTGGTTCTTGACGCCGTTTTTTGACGACACGACGATATCCGTTTCGCCTTTTGTGACGGCCGTAACTTCACCCGCGTCGTTTACGTTAGCGATAGATGTATTATTTGACTTGTATGTGAGACTTTGGTCTGTGGCGTAATCTGGAATAACTCTTGGGTTAATCTGTAAAGTTTGACCAACGGTCATGGCGATTTTGCGCATTAAGCTGATTGCCTTAACTTCGGTGCGGTCTTTGTCTGGAGTTGTTGCTACGGTTTCGCCTGGTAGCTGTCCATAAATGGCGCCGATTACTAGATCCGTGAATGCGAAAGCACAAAATGTCACTACTAAGCCACTAATGGAGTAAAATATTGCCATTTTTGCTTGGGATATTTTTTGTGCTTCGCCTTTCGATAGCATCAGTTGTATGCCTGCGATAATGATAACTATGACAGCTATAATGCCGATTGCCGTAAATACAACATGCAGGACATCTTTGACGCGCTTCATCAATGCTAGCTCTTCGTCGCTATGCTGATTGCCGCAAAGTAGTGGGTCTGAATTTCCGGCTATCGAGCACGCGTCGCCGCCTGCGAATACATATGCTTTTGGCGTGATAGCAAGCGTTAGCGTAAGTATGAGCGCAAGTACGGCTAGTATGGTTGAGAGCTTGTTTCTCATATACCAGTTACGCCTATTTTGTATTCGTCGTATTCCTGGATGCGGTTTCCGTAGAATTGGATTGATGTTTCTCCTTTTGATGGAAGCGTTTCTTCCTCTATTTCACCACTAGCGCCACCAATAATCTTCCCGTCTTTATAAAACACTATAGTCGCAATTGGATTGTTTACGGTGACACTGCTATTATTTCTGATTGTGCAGGATATGTTCTCCTTATCCTCGTCGTCAATATCGGTAACCTCAAATGAGTTGCTATTTGTTTGCTCGTTGGCATTGTAATTGCTATATTTTAAGGTTTTGCCGTTGATCGTGAACGCCATATCTGTAATATTATAGTCGCTCTCTTGAATTATGTTGCTCGCGCAGTAGGCCTTATCGTTTGGGGCTAAATATTCGATATAACATGCGTCCACGATGCTTGCGACTTCCTTGCCGTTATCGTATACTTCCGCAGCTACCGTTATGTCGCTTGCGTATTTGTTTTTTGAAGTGTTTTCGACTTCTAGAGCTAAAGTGATGATGTTTTCATTACTTCTTTCGTCCCTCGTGATGGTCCAGCCATGGTTAGTGACGAAAATAGTGTTGTTCTCTTTGAAAATCACAATGCAGGTGGCAATTATGGCTAAGATGATAATTACGATTGAGACTATAATAAACACCAATTTCAGCCTACTCTGTTTGGCGGCGTTAACTGTTGAGGCTGGTTGAAGTTGTATATAGTTTTGCTCTTGCATTGATTGACCCCGTATTAGTTTCTACATAAGCGTTATGCTGTTATGATTATAACACGCTTTATTCTTGCTTTGTCTTGAGATATAGGGAGATTGCCTCTTGCTTCGTTTCTACGGCATATGTACCTATGCCGCTATAATATTCGAATGTTCCCGTATCGGTTTCCTGGATGAAAAGTGCGTAGTCGCCTTGGTCTTTAGTGTATATAAAATTACTTACCTGGTCGCCATCGATGTCGAATGAGATATATTCGTCATCATCGCCAAAATCGATGTCGCCTGAATTATCGACTATTTCTATTTTTCCAGTATTCCCGATTGTACTCTTTAGTTCGGTAAGACTGATCGTGCTGGGGAGGGACGAATATTGTATAAGTGTCTGTGTATTTTTGGTGCCGTCTTCTTTCTCGTTAAATTCGTTTATTTCCTTGGCGGTTCCGCCTGCACCTCCTGGCGTTTGACTATCCGGCGGTGTTTCTTGGTTGTGGCTATTCAGAATGACGATTGTGGCTGCAATTATGATTGCTGCTACTATGATAGCTGAAGCGATGATAATGGTGGATTTTTTGCTGAATTGCTGTGGAGCTGGCTTAGGAGTTTGTGGCATCTGATTGATTGATGGCATGGGGCTTAATATTTGATTTTGATTTTGCACGTAGCTAATCCTCCCTTACGATTAGATGATCCCTTAGGGCTTCGTCAAGATTATTGAACTCATTAGTAACGTAACCATTAAAATGTTGGAAAGTGTTTTCGCTTGTTTTCATGACGAAAGAATCATTGTCGCCGATAGTTTCGTGATAAACGAAATCAATTAAGGTAGGTGGCGCGTCTGCTTCTTCGATAATAATGTCGAATGTAATTCTTTCGCTCGAACTTTTATCTGCAATATAGCCGTTGTTTTCCGAGACATAGAAGTCGAATAAGTCTTCTTCGTTTGAAAATTTTTCTTCGGCGTCGTCTAGGAAGACTTTTTGCCCGATTAGTTCTTTGCTGAGCTTCATTAGGGGTGAATAGTCTTTTTCAAGGATTCCCGAGTCAATGGCTTCGCGAATCACGGCTTCTATATTCTTTGAATTAATGTTTACTAGGATTATGCAAGTAACTATTACGACAGCGATCGCGACGACACTGATAATGATTGGTGTTATTAGATTAATTTTATTATTTGTATTCGTTTTCATGGGTTCATGCCTTTTAGATATACGCTTTGATCAATCTTGAACGGCCTAACGCCGAACCATGATTTATAGTGGGAGTAGCTATCGCTAAGTTTGCCGTCGCCCGAGCGTTTGAGCTTGTGTTTAAAATAAGTTGATTTTACGAAGCGGCCTCCGCCTTCGTAAATTATGACATAATCATCGTATACTTCACCCACCATAGCAACGTGCCCCCATTTCGCGTAGCCTGGCTGCCTAAAGAAGTGCACCCAGTCGCCAACCTGAAGTTGGTTAGTCTTAGTAATTCTGCCGACTGGACTCATCTTTGTTTGAGCTTTAAACCTCGTAGAGTCGATTTGGAATAAGTCAGTTGTTTTATTGAATGTTGTTTGGGATGCATTACAGTTTGTGCGCACTTTTTTCTTTTTAGATAACAAATCATTAATTTCTGCCTGCGAGTAGCCAGAGCCGGCATGACGGTCGCCATGGCAATTGTGGAAGCCGTCGGCCGCGCCAAGACCCCACTTGTGATATGTATTGCCATTATCATAATCTGGCCCCCAAATTGTCCAGAGCCCCCAGACGTACTCTGCTGCATATTGTAGCTCTGCGGCGGTTTTCACTTTAAATTTCTTATTTACGTTATCCGCAAAGATTCCGCCAAGACTCTTGATATAGGCCGTGTATCCGCCAAGTTCTTTGATTTTTGATTCGTAGTTACACCAGTCAAAGTCTTTCTTGTGTTGGTTAATAATTTTACGCGTAGCGGCTCTAAAATCTAGGTTTTTGGGTGCCTTTTTGCCTACTGGTGCAGGTTCGGTTTCTAGAGAGCCGTCCCCGCCGCCCTGTACGGTTACTAATGCGGTAGCTGTGACAGATTTATCCTTTGAGGCGACAATGATTGTGGCTTTTCCGGATCCAACTGCTTTTATTTCTCCGGTTTGAGTTACCGTGACGGATTGCGGGTTACTGCTAGTCCAAGTAATGGTCCTATCTAGGGCGTTTCGCGGCAATGCCTCGGCTCTTATTGTGGCGGTTTTGCCAATGCTCAAGGTGAGGGCTGTGGGATTGATATTGATTTTTTCGACGGAAATTGGTTTAACGACGTGTACTTTTACGTCTTTTGTTGGGCCATCTGCGGATATGATTGTTATAGTCACATCGCCAACTTTTTTCGGGGTAACTTTTCCATTCTCGTCTACGGTTACAATACTGGCGTCACTGGTCTTGTATGATAGGCTCTTATTTTCTGCATAATCTGGAATTACTACTGGCTTAAGTGTTATGCTTTGGTCGATAAGTATCGTCGTTTCATTAATGGCTGAAATAGCTCTAACCTTAGCGTGCTCGGTGTTTCGCTGCCTTATTTTTTCGTCGTCGGCAGCTGAGGTTTGCGTGTTGCCCTCTAGTGCGTTTATGGTTAATGTCGTCGCGGCAAATGCCGAAAGTGTAACTACGAGGCCAAGAATGGCGTACAAGATGGCCCTTTTTGCTGTTTGGACTTTTTCGGGCGAGCCGCTGGATGTCATTAGGATTATAGAGCCGATAATAATTACTACTACTGCCGCTATGCCGATGAATGTATATACGACGCTAAGCACGTTGCTTGTGCGGTTTATTAGCTCTCTCTCTTCATTTGAGTTGTGATTTCCGCATAAGATTGGATCGCTGACGCCGGCTGCGACGCAGACCTCATTAGCGTAAGTATTGGTGACGGCAAATAATATTGAAGCCGTTGCTAAAAAGACAGCGAACAATATCGCTTTGATTTTTCCCATATTTATAGTTTATAACACAAGCACTATTTAAGAAAGGCTTTAAACCATTCCGGCTATCAGCTGTAGTTTAATATGGCCGTTTGAGCGAATGGCATCGTATGTTTCGAGAAGGTTGTTTAGTTTATCGATAAATTGTTGGTTGCTTGTAATGAAGTATGATTTGTAAACTAGTTGGATGGATGCATCGACTACTGCTAGGGCTTTGGCGCGTGCGTCTTTCTTGTCCTTCGCGATAGTATCGCAGAATTTTGGCAGGTCTTTAGGTTTGCACGATATGTACTTTTTTGCCAAGTCGAGAATTTCTGGTGAAACTTGGGGTGGATTGTTAATCTTATCTATTTTTGGCAAGTAGTAGTTTTGGGCGCGTGATTTAATGGTTGGCAGGATTTCGCTGGCGTTTTTGACTAGAAAAATAAAATGCACATGGTCGCCTGGCTCTTCGAGAGTCTTAAGAAATGTATTTGCTGCCGACTCATTCATTTTCTCGGCGTTTTCTAGAACTAAGGTTAATTCGTCAGTTTGTTTACTATGTACTAGGCTGGATATATTATCGATATCGTCTTTTGAATATATCCCCTTCTCGTTCGGCTTAAAGTGGCTAGCTTTTGGCAGAATAAGGTCGAAGCTGCTTTCTGGCAACTCGATTATCGCAAAGTTCGTTTTTTGGCTGATTTTTTCCGCTTCGGAATCGCTACTTAATTGCATTTTTAAAGTCTTCTGGTAGCTCTGCCGTAAAGGTTTTGCGCTCTCCGTGCTCCTTGCCGGGGATAGTTATCTCTAGAGATTGTGCATGGAGATACATCCGGTCGGCTTTTGCGCCGTTTGGATTATAAACTGGGTCGCCAAGTATAGGCGTGCCGATATGGGCCATATGAATACGGAGCTGGTGAGTGCGTCCGGTTTTTGGTTTTAGCTCTACCAGGGCACGCTTTTGTCCTTGCTGAATAACTCGGTATTCCGTAATTGCTTCGCGCCCCTTGGCGTCTGGCATGAAGGTAGTTGGTTTTTTTAGATTGCGCGCAAGCGGGACATTAATGATGGCGTGTGGCTGTTTTGGGATTCCTTCGACGATTGCATAGTACGTCTTGTGAGTCTTGCGTTCTTGAAATTGTTTTTGCAGCTTGGCTTTGGTTGCGAAATTCTTGGCTACTATAATTACGCCAGACGTATCACGATCAAGGCGATGAACGATTTCGCCCCAATCCTCGATAGCTGATTCTGGTGAATAATCGCCCTTTTTGATAGAGAGCATGCCGTTCGGTTTGTTAAAAACGATGACATTCTCGTCTTCGTAGATAACGGGTGGTTTTTGAGATTCTATAGGCTCTGGAGCGGTTAGCTCAATTTGGGCGTCTTCGTCTATTAGATAGTTTGGCTTGTCTTGTACGTCGCCATTTACTGTTACGTGTCCGTCTTTGATGAATTTTTGAATAGTAGATCGGCTATAGCGAGGATACTGTTCTAGCGTGGCGACGTCTAGTCTTTGTAATGATTTCTCATCTTGTGAGGTAGAATTTTTATCGTCAAAAGGAATATCGCCGTTGATTTTGCGAGACAATTCTGGCTTGCTGAATTTTTTACCCATATCTTATATTTTAACATCTTTTTGCGATGTTGGCTAATTGCGACGCTTGGCTCTGGCGCGCTCCGTGGCTTTTTGGCGTGCTTTTTTGCGGGCGGAGCGAGATTTTTGTTTTTCGGGTATCTGGGATTTTCTTTCGATGATTACGTTGCGACGCGAATCGGAATTGAGCTTACGCAGGCGACTGAGCGCTTCTTCGTATAACGTTGAATCAAAGTGCGGGAATGCGTCGAGGATGCGGCGTTGTTGGAAGCTTAGGACATCGCGGATACGATTATTTTTGCCGATTCTCATCTCAAATACGCGGCGGCCATGGCGTATGAATTCCAGGAAGTCGAGCCTGCGCTTATCGATGGCTTTTTGATACTCACGCAAGATGCGGTTGAATTTCGAAAGTGCACGATTGGTAATAATGACGTCGACAATAAAAGCAATGAGTATGATTGAAAATATAGAGTTTAATATTGCAGGTGGCAGCTGTGTTGTGATATTTGCGATGATTTGATGGAAATATGGCGCGACGACCGCTCCTATGCCGAAAACGAAAAAGCCTTCCAAACAGATGCGTCCGTTTAGGTTGAAACGGCGGGGTGCGTAATCCCACCAGCGTGCATGAAAAATCAATTCTAGCACCCATGATGTGAGATATTCGAGCGCGCAGGCGATGACGGCACCTAGGATGAAGCGGACGGCTATGCTTTCTATGTTGTTAGTAAAAAAGATGAACAGCAAAGCCCCTGCCCCATAGATGGGGCAATATGGGCCGTTCAGGAAACCGCGGTTCACGAAGCGACGTTGCGGAATTGATGTGATGAGCGTCTCCCAGGCCCAGCCCAGGAATGAATAAATAATGAACCAAATAAAATATTCTGGAATATTATTTATATTCATTTAGAATTTCCTCTACTTTTTTGTTGTAGATGGGCTTGCCGAATACTTCTTTTGCGGAGCAGATTTTGTCGGCAATTGTGACTATCATAGCCTCGCGGTAGCGTGGTGGTTTGATGTTCAGTGGCCACATGTGTTTCTTAATAACGTCAGCCTCAATTGGTGAAATTGCAAAATCTTGCGCAGCATTCTTTAGTGCAAGACTGGCGTGCGTATATCCATGCAGGCCATGATGCGGCTCGTGCCAGTCGTAGAGAAAATAATCGTGCAGTAGTGCGCCACGTATCATGGCTTGGTAGTCGAATTTCAGGTGCGTTTTGCGTGCTATTGCGACCGCCATGCAGGCAACCGAGGTAGTGTGCTTACGTACCGTAGTGTCCCCATGTTGGATAAACTTATCGCATCTCTTGTGTTCTTTGGAACACAAAATATCGGCACCGTAGTGTGCGACGGCATGCTGATTTGTTGTCTTCCTGGAGATTCGTTTGCGATTGTTGCGCATGTTATTTATAGAGTCCCACTGCCTTCTCTACTTGTAATAGTTTGTTGTTTGCAATTTCGTTTGCGTATAACTCGCCTTTTTCGAGAATAGTCTTGACGTCGTCGTCTGTAATTGCGTTAACGCGTTCCTGAAAACCGGATAGAAAATGCGTAACACTATCGGCAACTTTTCGCTTGAGATCGCCGTAGCTGGTTTGCCCTGCCCAGTCGGATATTACATCCTGGATATCGCGATTGGTGAGGAGGCTTTCGATAGTAAGAAGATTGCTAATACCAGGTTGATTAATCATATTAAAACGAATTACACCTTCGGAATCGGTAGTGGCAGACATAATCTTTTTTGCGGCTTGTTTGGGGTCGTCGCTCAATAGAATCTTTGACTTTTCATTTTCGGCCGATTTGGACATTTTTTTAGTTGGGTCGGTGAGAGAGCGAATTCGGAGTGCTTTCTTTAGATGCATGAATTTTATTTGTTCTTGCTCTGGCGCTGGTAACGTGAATAACTCCTGATTGAATTTATTATTCATGCGGATGGCGATATTGCGAGCAAGTTCTAGATGCTGAAGTTGATCCTCGCCGACTGGTACATATTTGGCGTCGTAGAGGAGGATGTCGGCGGCCATTAGGATTGGGTAATTAAATAGTCCCACCGTGATAGCATCTGGGTGTTCAGCGCTTTTTTCTTTGAACTGTGTCATTCGCGACGCTTCTCCGAATGGGGTAAAGCAATCTAGAATCCAGCAGAGTTGTGCATGGGCAGGAATGCGAGATTGGCGGTAGAAGTGTACGTTTGGGTTATCGACGTCTAGGCCCGCAGCAATGTAATATTTGACGCCCTTAATGGTTAGATCGTATAGTTTGGAATGTTCGACTGGAGTTGTGAAAGAATGTAGATCTGGCACGAAGAAATTAATCTGGCTATCTTTTGCATGTTCGTGCGAAAGGTTAACCATTGGTACGTAGGCGCCAAGAAAATTTCCCAAAGTCGGCTCTTCGTTTACTCGTACCCCGGTAAGAATTGTGTCCATAAAGCGATATTGTCCTTTCATTATATCATAAAATGCATTAAAAATCAAGCTAAAGCAGTACGGTAGGCGCAAGGCCAATATGGTATAAATGCTGAAAGGTAAAACATGTCTTTATTATAACATGAGTTTAATATGCTATCCAGTAGAGAACGCCATTGTCGAAGGCGAGCCTTTCGTCGGGATCGAAGTATTTCATGTCTGTCTGCTCATGATTTGGAAATTTTTCTTTAAATGTGGCTTCGCTCATTTGGACACGTTCGAAGTTTCGCCCCATGACTCGATTTAGTGAATTGACGTCGCTCCAAGGTGCGGCCAGCAGCTGATGGGAGCTGTAGTAAGTATTATTTGGGTGGTTGGTGTTTAGCTTGGAAAAGTCGCGTATGCCATAGTCGGCATTATAGACATAGACTTTTGTGATTTCTTGTTCGGATTGCAATTCGTAGTTTTCGATTCTATTTTGGATTAGGCGTAACTCTGCCATTTCGACGCGGTTTGATATTTGAATATCGGTGATTAGGCCGGCAATATGAAATACGTTTATGGCGACGAAGATGGCAAGGCCATATGTCAATATTGGGAAATTCCAATCTTTTGGAGTCTGATAGATTGCAAGGATGGCTATCGCGGCAATAACCGTGAAGTACCCCACGAGTATGCGGGCTGCAAAATAGACATTGTCTGCGGCTATTGTGTATAGGATTGGAATGATAATTGCAGCGCAAATAAAGATTATATTGAATGGAATCTTGGAGTAGCTGTGCTGATGAATTATGGCGATAGCTATGAATGCAAGTAGTAATACAAGTACTATGATCAAAATGTTTTGCAGATGATATATGCCAAAACCGCGCGCGAGGTAACCGCTGGCGCTTCCCCATGCTTTGTAGAGCTTTTGCAAGTTTTTACTAATTGATAAAGTGAATGATGTAGATTTCGCCTCGCCTATTCCTGCGAGTTTGCAGTAAATTTTCGTGGACAGTAATTGAATAATGACGCTGGCGCCAGTTATGCCAAAGAGCTTTGCGAGATTAACTGCGAATTGTTTGTTTAGCTTATCTTTATTTTGGATATAGATTGCTAGAGTTCCTAGAATTAAAATAGGCGCATAATAACTCTGGTAGGTCACGATTGCTCCTAATGCGAAAATACTAGCGATTAAGTAACGGTAGCGCCGTTTTGAAGTGATGAAGTATAGAACTAATGCCGTGCATAGCATGGCTTGCGGGTGGCTAGGAATCAGGAACGAGGCGCCGTCAACCATAAAGGCATTGACGGCCATTAGGGCGACCGCGAAAAATAGCGGTAGGTTTGCTTTTTTGCGGTTGACTAACCTCTGAAAAACTTCGTAAGTTACCGTGAGCGCAATGGCGAATACGGTAATATCGATGACAAAAAAGATCCACTGATTGTGCGTGTAATTAAAGCCGAGTAGTGATAATGGTTTGTGCACCAAGTAATAAGTAATATTGCCCCAACGGCCATTGATTGCGGTGGCGCCTTCGTTCATAAACTCTATGATGTTTTCGGAGTCGTACCGCTCCATGCGGCCGGTAATATTGTCGGATATGATAGTTTGATTAAGGAAACCCATATAGGCAACGGTAAGCAGCGCTAGAAAACATAAGAAATACTTAAAGCTATCGCTGCGAACAAATGCTTTGAGCCAATTTCTTGACTTCTTGAATATACCTCTCCTCATAGGTATATATTAACACATTGGTTTTTTGGCGCTGATGGTGTATAATTATGTTGTAAAAATCTGGGGCACTAGCTCATTTGGTAGAGCGCTTCCATGGCATGGAAGAGGTGAGGAGTTCGAATCTCCTGTGCTCCACCAAGTGATGTGAGATTTTCTAAAACGAAGAGTTTCGGACTCCTCGTTTTTTGTGTGCCCCCTGTTAAACTGGACTTTTGCCGGAACAGCCTTTTGCTCAAATTCGTCCGGAGATAGGACATCTAGACTTTCATGAATACGCTCGCTGTTAACTCCCTTTTTTATGGTATGATTTTTTTAAGAAAGAGTGAGATATTATGAAAAAGATATTTGGTGGGATTAATTTAACTTGGCCAAAGTTAATTATTATTGCTATTATTGCAGGAATTTATACTGCCATAATGGCTATGTTACCTATAGCAAAAGATACTTCATTTAGTGATTTAACTGTTACCTTTGAAGTATGGATCTTTTTTGGAATATTTATTATTACGAATAGCAAATCTGCAAAAGATTCAGCGTTAAAATGTTTTATCTTCTTTTTAATTAGTCAACCATTAGTTTATTTAGTTCAAGATGTAATAAACCATAGTAATTTATTTATTACTTACTATAGATTTTGGTTTGGTTGGACAATTGCATGTCTTCCAATGGGATTTATTGGTTATTATATGAAAAAAGATAAATGGTGGGGATTATTGATTCTTATCCCTATGTTGTTATTAGCTGGAGAAGAGTGTGCTGGATATTTATCGAAAACGATGTTTTCTTTTCCAAGACATCTTTTAACAACTATTTTTTGCTTGAGCGCATTAATAGTTTATCCATTAGCTATATTTAATAATAAAAAAATAAGAATTACGGGAGTAGCAATAAGTAGCATAATAATTATTGCACTCACAATTATATGTATAATAAATCCACCAGTATATAGTACCGACATATTATTCAATGGCGAAAAATATAAGTTTGATGATAATTATAAAGTTTATCTTACTGATAATAAATATGGTGAATTAAGCATCAGATATGAAAGTGGTATTGAAGATTGGAAAGTTCATGCAGAATTTAAAAAAGCCGGTAAAACTGAATTTATATTAGAGTCACCCGATGGTCAAAAAATAACCTTTGATATTTATATTAGGAGAGATACATATACTGTAGAAGAAAAAAGTAATTAATTGTGTAGATACGTAGGCGATCTGTGACTTTTTGCCGAAAATATATGTCTTACCAACTTTGATGCTACTTCGCAATCGCACACATGATCTCGACGATAATGACTTACTTAGCCCTTGGGATTGATAGAACTAAATAGCAATATATGTTTTATCATACTTATATATTTTGTCAATTGCGATAACATGTTATGATTGCTTATTCTCCCCCGTTGTGGTATAATAACCGCTATCTTACATAGAAACGGCCACCCATCGGATTGGAGGTGATTTAAGTGGGTAGAGGCGAATACAAGCTATGTTATGGAACGATTGGTTTTGCTTTGACGGAGATAGCTGAGGGGCTGAAACGGCACGATTATGGCTTGATTCCAGAAAAGACCTACCAGACATGGACCAGTTTCGGCACTTTTAAGAGTGAGAAGAGCGCCGTGATAAGGAAACGCGATCGTTTTACCGCACATTTCGAGGATATAGATGGGCAAAAGTGGGATGTTGTCACCTACAAATGCGCGCATGATCACTTTCCGCTTCGGGGTGCTCATTGGCGCTTCATAGAACGCATCAAGTGCGACGGTGAAGTCTTCGCCGAGTCGAAGATTACAATTGCTGCATATGAAAGGATCGTACGGAAGGCTCAAAAGAAGGCGGAAGAAGAAGCGTAATACTTCGGGAGTTTTGCAGCCCGTTGGTTTAGCGACTGAAGTCGCGAGCCGTAATCACGCATCATATTTCCCGGGCGAATAGCCCGGGGTATTTTTTATGTTTGCGATTAAATATTATCAAAGTACACTTTACTGTCAGTGTTTTAGCATGAAAAAGGCCGAGAAATGCATAGCTCTCGGCCCTACAATTAATAGTTAGGACAAGTGGGCAACCGGAAGGTAATGGTTGTACCATCTTTGAACGTGAACGTGAAGTAAGGGTTCTTATAATGCAGGTCAGACGTATCGTCTAACATGTATCTTTCGCTGTCATAGTCACCGAGCGGCATTTCGAAATAGCTCGACCCATTGTCGACATGGCTACTCCGATATGAATGCGCATGAGACCAAGGCGTCGCCAGGAGCAACGAGATCCAGCTCATAGCTATGACTACAATCATGAACCTCGAGATATTTCTGCGTCTCCTTGTGATATGCCTGAATATACTCTTTTCTTTTTTTCTTGCCATTTTTTCTCCTCCATAGCGTGTTGGGCTCTTTGGGTTTTCAAGACGGAATATGGACAGACGGATAAGCTATCTAGCCGTATCCCGTCTCGAATTAGAATGGCAAATCCTAACTACAAGGGTACTAGGCATTAGTTATGCCTTTTGTTCATTATAGCATAAACGTAATGGAAAGTCAATAGCCATACGATATGACTCATATTTCCGACCCCGCTATATCTATAGGGTGGCTTGATAATCTAGCTCCTGGCGCTAAATACAATGAAATAATGAAAACCCCGTGGCGGCATGATGCATTTATGGTGCTATAATTTACTTATGGTTAATAGGCATAATAAGGGTTTTACTATTATTGAAGTAGTTTTGGTTCTAGCTATTGCGGGACTTGTCTTTTTAATGGTATTTATTGCCCTTCCCGCTCTTCAGGCCGCTCAACGCGATTCGCAGAGACGTGCGGATGTAGCAATTATTATTGCGGCAGTAAAAAACTACACAAAGAATAATCACGGCAAAGCCCCGCCAGATTCTGGAAGTGGTAGCGATGTTCTTAGTTCTGATGAGTACGGCAATTGGGTGGCCGTGTTGCCTAGTGAGCCCCTAAAACGCTATCTTGTTGATCTTGACCCGGGTAACGTTACTAAGGTTGTGGCTGTGCGCAATTTAATAGAAAAGAATCGTACTTCTCTGCGCTACAGAATAGACAATAATGGCGTAGCTTATCACGATGTAGTTTCGGTAGTAGTTGGTTCCAAATGTCCCGACTTGAGTAATGACACGATTCAATTTATAAATACTGGACATCGTACCGATATAGCAGTAGTTCGCTTTATGGAACGAGGCTACTGGTATTGTCAGGAAGTTTAATTAGTTATTCGTCCGATATGCCTTCTTGCATGGTGATTCTTTCGTCGTCTCTGTCAACTTTGTCGATGATTGGTTCTAGATTGCTGTAGTCGAACGTAAATTGGCCGTAATATTCGAATATCGTGAATGGTTGCCCCGTCTCTTTAATGCGAACACCATTTATCTCTTTTTCCCCTGTTACGCCATTCTTGTAAGTCGATATGAATGATACCGAATAGCTTGTTTTGCTATTTCTTAGCAACACCGTAAAACTTCCGTCCGCTTTATATTTAATATCTTGATAATCGCGTACTTCTGGGAGTAGATAATAGAAGAATGCGGAGATTGTTTGGCGTATCACTTTATTTGCATAGTCGGAATAGCCTTTAGCGGCGATTCTTGTGACGCCGGCAAAAATACTATTTCTTTCGGAAGGAAATTCATAGTCTTTATCCTTATCGATCATATACTCGTTGAGCATCTTTTCGATTGTTTGGTCTCTTGTGATAAATCTAAGTAAGTCGTATTCTTCTTCCGTATAGGCTCCTGTATCTGGCAACAGATACTGCAATAAATATGAGTTTGCGTTTCCGACTAACTCAAAATCCAATTCTTTCTGTATAAAGCCTTCAGCCGTTATGACGGCGTGACATTTGCCTGACGGTAAACGATGAGTGCCGTTAGTGTAGTTTATGCCATTTATTTCAACGCTGGCGCTTGAAGGGATTAGCCTAACATTCAAGATTGCCGTATCTCCAATAACGGCATTTCCGTTCTTTGACCTAATGGCGGCTCTTGCTGCAAATACGAAGACAAACAGCAGTATTATCGCTCCGGCAATTATCAACTTCTTCTTTATTGGTTTTTTCTGCTTTTGTTGTTGTATCTGCGTATAGTTGGCACTGTTATTTATGAAATTTTGGATAAACTCTTGATTTGGTCTTTCGCTATTGTTGTTCATTTTTTCTCCTAAAAGTAGTTCGTTGTAGGATTAACGTGCCATACTTCTGATTTAACCGGTCTTTGCATGCCATAGTTCTTTAGATTGTCGCAGAACCAATGTGATGTGATCGAATAGTGCCAGCGATTGGGAGATTGATTGTCTGTAACATTGCCCCAATCTTGCGTGGAGGCGCAGGTTGTCTTTTTGTCATTGTTAGTATCGCCTTTTGGAATACTAAAGTCTATTGCTAAGCCACCTTCGTGTGGTGATTCGCCTGGTTTTGCAGCGTATTGTCCGCCGTTGTTTTTATATTCGTTATAGAGTTCTTGCTGTTTTTCGTATGAACGGAATGATTGGCTGGCGCTAAGCTGTTGCCCATATTCTTTTTTGTAGGCCTCCGCAAGAGCGTAGTATGCTCCAGATACACGCGAGTTTACATATACGTCTCCATTTATGTTTGGAATGGAGCAAAGGTTTATTTTTACCAATTTGCCATTAACGTGTGCTTTGTCGTAAGTTTTGTAGAACTTTGTTCTGGGGTCACATTGGATTTTATCGGAATCCTTCGTAAGTGGCCCGATAGGCTTATCGGTCTGCGTTGCTTCGTTCCCCCCGCCAGTGTTTCCGCCTTGGTCGCCGCCGGTGCTACTATTCCCCCAGGTTGAGCTGCCGCCATTCTGGTCGTTGGAGCCATCGCTGGGCTGGCTTAAGTCTATTGTGCCATCTCCGACTACCCGTGAGCCAGCTTCAGTACAGCCTTCTGTTGATTCTTGGGGGTTTAAAAATGCATTTAGATCTCCGCCCGGGATAAACATCGATATAGAAATTGCTAGCGTTGCATATAGTAGCATGCCGATTATTGTTTCGATGATGCGTTTTATGCCTTTAGATTTTCTATCTGATTGGTCTCTGGATGTCATGATTAAGATTGCGCCATGGATTAAGCCAATGGTCGCAAGTAGCCCAATTCCGATAGTAAACGTACTAATGACAAATGAGAGAATTTTAAAGATAGCGCTACCGTGACAGTCGTCGCAGACTTGCCCAAAAAATATAGTGTTAATACAGTTTGATGGCAGGCCTGCCGCGAATTGCTTTAGCAACAATATAAAATAGTTCATATGTCTTTGTTTGGATTATTCTCCACTGTTCGAGTCGCAATAGTTTGGCATTACGAAAGTAAACTCTGAGACGTTAAAATTATTCCTTTCCAGCCAAGCCTGAAAATGCTTCAGCGCGTTAGCTTTTATTTCCGCATCGCCGCAACTATCTACCGCTATCTCAAGCTTCTTATCATTCTTGCGTCGTATTACGGTGTAGCTATCTCCGTTATCTGTTTTGCCTACGTATGGCAAATAACTATCGATTGCTGACGGCGATTGCTTTTTGAGCTCGTATTTACCGCTGGCGTATTCGTAGATTTTTGAATTACCTTCTTTAATAATGAGACTGATTTTCTGGTTCTCGTCTTCTTTAGTTTGAATCGTATAATCGTATGTATCTGCTATTTTTACTTTAAACTTTTTTATTTCGTCGTTCGCCACCCAGCTATCTTTTTGATAGCTAATCTTTTTTCCCTTCGGATGAATGATTGAGAAATAGTTTTGAATAACTTCCATCATCTCTACATAGGCATCTTGTTCGTAATCGGCACTAATGTCTTCGAAGCCGATTAAAGACAGTTTCCAGTCATTGACTGCGCCTAGGTTCTTTTCATTTATTTCTTTACCGGAAGCCATATCAATAACGATAGCGGTATTCTGAGTGAGACTATAGCCGTATATCAATATAGATATTATTATTGCAATGATTGCGACGCTAACTACGGCGTATACGATGATGTTGATTAGCTCTTGGTTTTTATCTTTCCAATCTTTATAGCTTCCCATTTTTTACCTCGCTTTGATAGCCTTACAGTTGTTCATCCTTGGATATACGCTAGACGGATCCCACTCGGTCTCCATACTATTGACGCGTCCTTTTTCTCCGTTAGAGTCGGCCAATAGCCATTTCCCCTCGCTGGTAATTCCGCGAATGCCGATACAGTGTCCACCTCCAGTGAATGGATTAGAACCATTGCCGCAGGTCCAAATCATATATCCGCTACGTAATTTAGCGTTAATCTGATCAATGCTAGCACCATCTATATTTTCGGCTTCTAGCCCGTATTCCGGAGCGAGTACTAATGGAAGTGTCCAGCTACTACCAGCACCGCAAACATGCAAGCCTTTACTGCTGGCTACCTTTGTCACTTCATCTGGAAGATGCTCTTTTCCGGTCAAGGCGGTAGCCATCATAGCGAAGGAGGTCACTCCGCATCCTGAAGTACAGGTCGTGCCACATCCGCCATAATCCGTGTTTGCCCATTTTTCATCACATTGATCCCACCATGGAAAATCATCGCCGCCCCATGCTTTCTCCTGTGCGCCACAAAAACCTGTGTTAGTAGACGCCTGTATGGAGTCGAGAGCCTCCTTTAGCATTGGCCAAATATTTCCAGTATCAGTATGATCGTTTGGTGCTGGCGTGTGCATATGGGCTAAAATGCCATTATAACTATCAAAATCTTCACCAGCCGCAAGACGTTGCGGGTTTTCCCAGTCGACCGAAGTGTCCATTGGTATGCCGGTTTCTTGACCGATTGCGACTAATAATTTAGCAAGGTACGCCCATTCCTCTTTCGTGAATTTGGTCTTGTCTAATAGATACCAGTCGTCATTTTCATGCCCTTTTGATGAAAAACCGATTATCTCTATCTGTACGCCTGCTGAATAGTCATAAGATGCAATACTATTTGCTGGTTTTGTGATAGGGTGATGCTGGAATACGGTTTTGCTTTTTAGGTTGATTGTAAAGTGGGCAGGAAAACCATTTTGGCCATATAGAGCTAAGCCGCTAGTGCCGCCACCGTCGCCACCTTCGGTGTTATGCAGAGTAATTTTGTTTGGGCCGAAGGTAGTACCGTCTTTCGAGTTTTTGGTTTTAAAATCTTTAAGATGTTCGCTGTCGCCAGGCGTATAGTTGCCAATTACTTCTTCGCGTTTGTATCCTTCAATTCCGCTTGTAATCCAGCCGTTTGACCAAGTGGCGCTAACTGCTTGCTTGCCGGTTGTGCTGTTGACGGCTTGAGCAATAATTTTAGCAAATAGTTTGCACCCGATGTCATCGGTTGGGTGAAGTGGGTCCATCATGTACTTCTTTGGGTCTTTTGATGCAGGGCCAAGCCAGTCGGCAATGACAATGTTGCTGTAGCGCGCTGCGTATTTTTTAAGATGCTCGTTTTTTTCATTAAACTTGGCCGAGTTTTTGCCGCTGTCTGTTCTGTTGTAAAAAGTCATAAGGACTACTTTTCTTTTTGTACCAACGATTTCCATAAGATCTTTGAAATCTTGCTCGGTTACATCATCGTCGTTTGTGCCCAATGCGAAGACTACTACGCTGCGTATTTTGTCGCCTTTACCTCTTAGGCGTGTTAGACCATCGGGTTTATCTGCCCTCCATTTCCCCGACCACATTGATCCGCTGATGGCATCAATATCGATGCCCGGCATTGCCTCTTGTAGCTCCTTCTTTGAATGCACAGAGATGGAGTCTCCTACCAAGGTAACTTTATTGCCGTCGGCAGTAACACCGGTATCTTCGTCTACTCCGCCACTACTAATGTTATTACTGGCGCATTCCATGTTGAGCGAGTGTGGTTCGGTGCCCGAAAACTCTGAAATCTTATGGATATCTGAGTTGATATCTGAATATTTGCCGCCGACTGGGATATTTTTTTGTTTTGCGAGCTCTTCAGAATTTGGCCATCCTTTTTGTTTTGCAACCTCATCCGAGATATCGATTGCCCATTTCATAGCATTCCAATAATTATCGTGGTTACAGCCGTCTGACGATGGGCAGTAATGTGCAATTTCTGCATAAAAGAACTGTTTTAAGTCAAAGTTGCTTGCTGATGAATATTGAAAGGCGTCGGAGTAGATTCCGTTGCGCAAGAAGTCTATGGCGTATCCGGCCATCATATTTTCGATTGATGAATAAATTGACCATTTTCTACTTCCAGCGTCGTATGGTTCTGGTTTATTATAGAAACCGCTACCCGTATAGGATAAACCGAGCCAGTTAAAACCTCCTAACTCTTCTACGTGTGAGGCGACGCAGTTTGTACAGAGGCCCATGCTTGATTCGTGCACCATTTGTGCAAATACTAATTCCCACGGCACACCCGTTTCTTCTTGTAGTTTCATGGAAAGGATGCCGTATTTTTCGGTCACTTCGCGGAGGCGACCTTCTACATCCGTGCTCGTAATTTCGCCGCCACATTCGCCAGTAATATCGCCAGTTCCGCAGTAGTCGTCTGGCTTATAGAATCTGATTCTGTTTTGAGCGAATTGGTCGATATATTCGCTGGTATTTGCGTGAGCATTATTTCCGACCATCGATAGCGTCACGATAAGGAATAGTGCTAATAATATCTTTTTATTCATAAATAATCCCGTAGTTGTCATACTTAAAGCCTGCGTCTTCTACTAGTTTTCTAGCGACACTATCGTTGCCAGTATTGTTTTTTATTTTGAGACAGAAAACTGCTCTACAGTTCTTATCTGATGTGCCGTTGGTAAGAACGGTTTCGTAGAATGGTTTCCCGTCAGGTGCGTTATTGCCATTTGTAAGCATCGTGACTTGGTGTAGTGGTAAAACTGAAATGATTTGTTTGGAGCTTTCGATTTCTTGGATGTAGTCTTTTGATTCGTTAGTGCCGATAAGTTTTAGTGCTTCGTAGTCTTCTGGATGTTTTGTGTACCATTTGTAGTCGCCGCTTTGGGACAGTGCGGCATATACGGTGGCGGTTTGCCCCGATTTTAGCTCTACTTCGTATTTTTGGGTATCAAAACCGTCCTTGCTAATCTCTACTGTTACCTTGCCGGCGAAGAATATATGATTGCCGTTATGATATTTTGCACCATTTATTTTGATAGTTGCATCTAGGGGAGTTGCCATTACTATTAGCTTTGCGTTACGGAAAAACCTTAAGGCTACCACTCCTATGATTGATATTGCTAATAATATTCCTAAGAACATCGCAATAGTGCGGAGGTTCTTAATAAACCACTCTTTGACCCTCATATTAGCTATATTTTATTATATTTATGGTTATTTGTTCAAGTCTTTAGATACAAAAAACCTCCCCATTGTCTGGGGAGATTCTTTGGTTTTTCAGGCGTATTAACGCTTGGAGAATTGTTCGCGTTTGCGAGCACTGCGGAGACCGTAATGCTTGCGTTCTTTTTCGCGTGGGTCGCGCTTCATGAGTCCAGCCTTCTTGAGCACTGGGCGGAATTCTGGGAATTCGATAACTAGTGCGCGTGAGATGGCTAATTTGATAGCGTCAACTTGGCCTGCGACGCCGCCGCCTTTAACCAAGATGGTAACGTCGTATTCTTTTTGCTTTTGCGTCATTGCAAGAGGATCAGTGATTTCGGCCATCAAGGTCTTGTTGCCGCTTAGAAATTCTAAAGCTGGCTTGCCATTGATAGTGATTTCACCTTTGCCCTTGTAAAGACGAGCGGTAGCAGTAGCAGCTTTGCGGCTACCGTTTCCGTAAGTATACTTTGCGTTCTTAGCTGGCATTATTTAATCTCCTTTGGCTGTTGTGCCGTGTGAGCATGCTCTGCGCCCTCAAAGACACGGAGGCGAGCTAAGCGATCGGCTTGTAGTTTATTCTTTGGAAGCATACCTTTTACTGCTTGCTCAATAGCAAGAGCTGGATTCTTCTCGATAACTTCAGCGAGAGTAAGATCCTTGAGCCCTCCAGGGAATCCGGAATGGCTATAGTAATGCTTATCGGTCATCTTTTCGCCGGTAACTTTGAGATTCTTTGCATTGATAACTACGACATAGTCGCCGTTATCGGTATGTGGCGTATAGGTAACCTTTGATTTGCCCATCAATTTATCTGCAATAACGACGGCGAGTTTGCCAAGTGGCAAAGTGCCAGCGTCGATAATCCACCATTCGCGGCTAATTTCGGAGGTTTTTTGGCTATAAGTTTTCATAACTACTTATCCTCCTTTTTGGTGGCTGGTTTCTTCTCGGCTTTTGGAGCTTCTTCGGCTTTGTCTTTAATTTCATCAACAAAGGAAATAGTTGCCATTTCAGAATTGTCGCCGCGGCGGAAACCGGTGCGTTCTATCTTGAGGTAACCACTATTGCGCTTGATTTGTGGCGCAATATTATCGAAAAGCTCATTGCCAATTAATTGATCATTCAAGCGAGCGATGACGAGACGGCGGGAAGCCAAGTCGCCTTTCTTCGCGAGGGTAATCAATTTCTCTGCAGGGCGACGAATTTCTTTTGCCTTTGCGAGAGTAGTATTGATTGCTTTGTACTTAAACAAGGAGCGCATCAAACCGCGTGTTAGTGCAGTGCGTTGGTCTGTTTCGCGACCAAACTTGCGCCCTTTATATCCATGGCGATGCATTTAAACTTTTAACTCCGTTAATTTCTCGCGAACTTCATCGAGCGCTTTAGCACCAAAGCCTTTAAGCTCTTTGAGGTCGCTTTCTGATAATACGACGAGATCGCGTACGGTGTGAATGTCGTTATTGAGAAGAGCATTCGCAGTGCGTGCGGATAGGCCGAGGTCTTCAATTGGAAGCATGAGGCCTGATTCGTCTTCGGTCTTGCTCGCAGTTGGAGCTGGGGCGGTTTCGACGGTAGTGCTACCGGCGAGCGCCTTATATTGGTTGACCAAGATGGCGGCAGCTTCTTCGAAAGCTTCACGTGGGGTAATAGTACCGTCAGTGTCAATCGTTAGTGTGAGCTGTTGTAGGTTGGTGTCTTGGCCAACGCGAGTGTTTTCTGCGTTGTAGCGAACGCGAAGTACTGGCGTAAAAACGGCATCTAGCGCAATCATGTCGCTATGAACACGATCTTCGCTGGACTGCTCTATACTTAGATAGCCGCGTCCGGTATCGACGACCATATCCATCTTGAGGGTGAATTTTGGATCATCGATATTGCAGATAACCTGCTGTGGGTTGGCAATTTCAATCTCTGCTGGGAGTTTGATATCGCCAGCAAGAACGGTACCCGTACCTTTCTTTTCGAGATGGATTTCAACTGGGGCATCCGAATGTGATTTGACATGAATGTTCTTTAAGTTGAGCATGATGTCTACTGTATCTTCGACGATGCCTGGGATTGCTGAGAATTCGTGCGTAGTGCCTTCAATGCGAAAAGCAGTGATGGCCGCACCTTTAATGCTGGATAGAAGAACACGACGGAGGGAGTTACCAAGTGTGTTACCGTAGCCGTAATATAGTGGCTTGATAACAAAGCTTGAACTGTTCTCACCAAGGTCCTTGATTTCTGCTAGTTCTGCTTCGTGAATAACTTTTGTCATAGTTCTCCTTTAACGTGAGTAATACTCGACGATTAATTGTTCGTTGATGCCCACCTCTGCTTCTTCACGCTTTGGTGTACCTGTGATTTCGATTTTCATTTTCTTTGCATCTGCCTTCATCCATGAAAGTGGGGTCTGGCTAGCTGCGCCGATAATGTTTTCAAGGTTGTTAAAGTAAGTATTTTTCTTTGATTTTGGACGAACTTCTAGTACGTCTCCGGCATCGAGGCGGATTGATGGAATATCGACGCGCTTACCATTGAGCGTGAAATGTCCATGTGAAACTAGCTGGCGTGCAGCGCGACGAGTAGTCGCAAAGCCAGCGCGGTAAACAACGTTATCTGCGCGGCGCTCGAGATATTCGAGTAGCTTTTCGCCCGTCATTCCTTCAGAGCGTTGTGCTTCGCGCATGAGTTTAGCGAATTGTTTCTCTAGTAGGCCGTAGATGCGGCGTACTTTTTGCTTTTCGCGGAGCTGAGTCAAGTATAGACTACCGCCACGAACGCGCATGTCGGCGTGTTGACCTGGAATCCCGGTCTTTTTTGCCATGATTTTTTGCGCTTTTGGAGCAAGTGCATAACCTTCACGGCGAGATTGTTTGCCAATTGGTGAAATATCGCGTGCCATTATGGTTTCCTTTCTCCCTTAGGACGGCAACCACCGTGTGGAATTGGGGTTTTGTCCGTGATGCTGTTGATAGAAATGCCCATAGTGCTAAAAGCGCGAATTGCGCTGTCGCGGCCGAGGCCAATACCCTTGACGTAGACGTCAACGCTATTCATGCCATGATCACGCTTAGCAATTTCGGCAACTTTTTCCGCGGCGATTTGAGCTGCATATGCGGTGCCTTTTTTGGAACCGCGGAAGCCATTGGCGCCGGCGGAAGAAGCAGCGATAATTTCGCCTTTCTTGTCCGTAACGCTCACGATGGTATTGTTGAAGGTGGCTTGAATATGAGCTTCACCAGCTTGAACAATGCGTTTGCCTTTTTTGCCTTTAGCTTTTGGGGCTTTTTGCTCCACTTCAGGAGCTGTTTTGACTGTAGTATCTTCTGCCATATTAACTCCTTAAGTTTTACTTGCTGCTTTTGGTTGAGCGCCACCAACTGCGATAGCTTTACCTTTGCGTGTGCGCGCATTCGTGCGGGTGCGCTGACCGTTGACTGGTAAACCTGCCTTGTGGCGAAGCCCTTTGTAGGAATTGATATCCTTAATGCGTTTAATATTGTTTGTCACGAGGCGCTTTAGGTCACCCTCAACGGAATATTTACTAGAAATAATATCGTTAAGTTTCTGTTCCTGAGCCTCGGTGAGATCTTTCACCCGAGTGGTCGGCTCTATTTTAGCCGCCGCAAGGATGGCTTTGCTAGTGGTGCGACCGATACCGTAAACGTAAGTCAAGCCAATCCAGACTTGCTTTTCGCTAGGAATGGTAACACCGGCGATTCTTGCCATGCTTAACCCTGCCTTTGTTTATTCTTAGGTTTCTTCTTGTTAATGATACGAAGTACACCTTTGCGGCGCACAATGATATCATCAGGGCTGATTTTCTTTACACTAGCACGAACTTTCATGTATTGAAAATTACCTTTCTGAAAGCATCGTTCTGGCTTGCAGATATAAAATCTGCGAGCTGGATTCTCTCGCTTTCGATTAAAATTAATCTTTTTGGCGGTAGCTGATACGCCCCTTCGTGAGATCGTATGGGGTTAACTCAACATCCACCTTGTCGCCCGGCACGAGACGGATATAATTCTTACGCATTTTACCCGACATATGAGCAACAATAATATGGCCGTTCTCAAGCTCCACGCGGAATTTGGTCCCCGGGAGGGCTTCAACGACTTTTCCGGTAAGTTTAATAACTTCCTTCTTATTCTTGGCGCCTACGGAATTATCCGCATCTCTCTTGGCGACCTTAGCGGTTTTCTTGTGACTAGCCATAAATTACCTTGGTAGTATATCAAATTTTTGGCAAATAGTAAATACTAAAAGCTAAATATATAAATTATTTTTTAATAGTAGCTCGCAACATCACGAGAGACTCAAATTCGCGACTATTCTGCCTTGTTTTTACGGTAATTAGCGATAAGGTTTCCTTATCGTCTAGTTTAGTTTGCATTTTGATGAGATTCTCATCGCTGTCTTTTTGATCGGAGATGACGTTAATTTCTTTAACCTCGTACTTAAACTTGGTGCCATCGCCGTTTTCGATAGAGATTTCGTCGCCTTTTTCCATGCTGTCGAGATTAGCAAAGGTGCCAGTTTTTGTCTTTCCCGAGTTGATCCCGCTAATTATTATGTATCCGCCTTCGCCAGGTGCGCTCGATCCAGAATGCCAGTTCACATCATAGATATTGTCCGGCGTTGCCAAGATGCCATTGGTGTCAACTTCTGTTTTTATCACTCTGGCATGAATATTTAATCTTTCGATGTCCAGGTAGCGCGGCGTATTCTTTTCAACTTGATATTTAGCGATCTCTTCTGTTGTTGGCTCAGTCTCTGAGGGATTTAGTGCGCTGACGATTTGTGTAATGGGCACATCTGCCATGGCGCGTTCTTCGCCTGTTTTGGTCTTGTAATAGTTGTTTTCCCATACCAGGATTTTGAGCATTATGGCGACTAGTATAATCAGTAGTGCTATGCCGATACCCTTAATTACCCTTCGCGTAGTACGATTGATTTTTAGTGCCATATTATTGATAGTCGTCGTAAGTTACCATTAGTGCTCTAGAGTTGACTTGACGCATATTTTCGAGTGCAACCGTAACTACGATTAGGAGTCCCGTACCAGAAATTGATAATCCAAGCGGAGCATTTGTGGTTGCGATAAATATGTAGTCTACGATGTATGGGAGCATTGCGATAATGCCTAGTGCTAATGCGCCAAATAGGTTGAGGCGGTTCACGACTTTGTTGAAATATTTTTCTGTCTGCTTGCCCGGGCGGACGCCTTCTATGAAGCCGCCTTGCTTTTGGAGGTTTTCCGCGATTTCTTGGGCATTAAATACAATACTCGTGTAGAAGTAGGTAAACATGACCACAAGTATGAAGTAGAGCGTAGGATAGACAAAATCTTTCGCTTGTAGGCCCGTGGCGGAATCGTAAGTGTTCGCGTTTGGTGCGGTGAACCAACTAACGATGTTTTTGGCAATAACGCTTGTTGGGTCGGCACGTAGGACTAATTGGCCGATAAATGCTGGTACGGATAGAAATGCGACTGCAAAGATGACTGGTACAACACCGGCCGCAATGAGTTTAATTGGCATAATTGATTTGATGCCGCCATATGCGCTGTTGCCATGCACGCGCTTGGCATAATTAATTGTAATAATACGCTGCGCTTCGTTGATTTTGATTAGTATGTAGAGTACTACTATTAAACCTGCGCCCAAACCTAGGATAGTCCAGAACATGTTTGGATTGACTGGTAGTTCTAGCCAGCCGAATAAACTTAATGTACCTGCGCTTGTATTGAATAATGCTACGCCGAATTGGGTTA
Source organism: uncultured Candidatus Saccharibacteria bacterium (assembly GCA_947304395.1). Lineage (GTDB taxonomy): Bacteria > Patescibacteriota > Saccharimonadia > Saccharimonadales > Saccharimonadaceae > UBA2834. The sequence continues at coordinate 34,160 of CAMZBA010000002.1, read as the reverse complement.
AGGTTTTTGGCAATGAAGAAATAATGCTACAGAGGATGATAGTAGATATGCCGTTGCCGATGCCTTGCTCGGTTACGAGCTCTCCTAGCCACATTAAGATAATTGACCCGGCTGTCATTGATGTAACAGCTAACGCCCAGCTCTGGAAACTGACTTCTACGGAGCCGCCAGTGTTGGCTGCGAGTAGCTCTTGGAAAAGAATATAAATATAAGCGATGCTCTGGAGGACTGCGAGTGGAACAGCTAGCATACGGGTCCACTGGCTAATTTTGCGTCTGCCAGCTTCGCCGTCGTTATTCAGTTCTTCCATGCGCGGGATGGCTTTGGTAAGAAGCTGCATTACGATAGATGCGGTAATGTACGGCGAAAGACCGACTAGAAGTATTGAGAAGTTGGTAAGGCCGCCACCCGAAATTAGGTTGATAAAGCCGCCAAAGTCCGTGCCGTTAATAAAGTTGTCGATTGCTTGTTTGAATGTAGTCTGGTCTCCAAGTGGGACAGGAATATGGGCCAAAAAGCGATAGACGACCAGAATACCGACGACCGCAAAAATACGCTTGCGCATATCCTTGTTCTTGAAAGACTTAAAAATGGTCTTAAAATTCATGTTACCTCTTATTTACTCTCTTTATATTATCATAAATGATATGGTCTGTGAATGGTAGCTTATTAAGAATGGTATGTGCACATTTGTTTTTATGTAAGAAAAAACCGGGCGTTGCCCGGTTAATCGTCATAGTGTGGTTCTTCGCAAATATAAAAGATTGCCTCTTTTACATATTCGCGATCGATCTGCCAAAACACCACTTCGGGAGGCACTTCGGCATCGGACGTATCGAATACGTCATATTCACCCTCGGCCGCAAAATCTTCGGCTTCTTCTAAACTAAAGCAATCAATGACGTTCTGCCATTTCATAGCTTCGATAAAAGTTACCTGTTCGTCCGGAACTTCGAGACGCATAAATACGTTTTGTTTTCCGATTTCGCCGCTGTAGTGGTAGTCGAACCATTCGGGCAATGTATGATAGGCCCAGATTAAGCCTTTTGCCGCGGCTGGACGTCTTACTCTTTCGCCAACTTTGCCTTCGAGCCAATTATATGACCTTTCAAAGAGGTCGAAAACTTGGCTTTTCCTTATGTCGCAGAAGCAAATGCCATCCTCTTGGATAATACGATATACCTCTGGACTTTGGGTTGTATAAAGAACCATCTTTGCCCTCCCCTCTGATAAAGCAACCGCATTTATCTATTCTATCATATACTGCTTAAATTGTCAAGCATAAGGTATTTAGGGCCGCAAAAAGAGCCCCGGAGGGCTCAATTTGCGATAAAACACTAGGTGCTTATTTGTCTTCTTTTTCTTGCTTTTTACGAGCAGGAACAGCGACTTTCTTGAAGCTGCCACCAGCTTTCTTGATTGCCTCAATGGCGGTTTTGCTTGCAAATTGTGTTTCGAGTTCAATTTTGCTGGTGATTTCGCCGCGGCTAATTACTTTTACCTTGGCAAATGGATCAGCAATAAGGTTAGCTTCAGCAAGCGCGAAGTTGTCGACTTTACCCTTAACCGCGTTAAGTGCATCAGTATAAACAACTTGTGCCTTAGCATGGATAGACTTAAAGCCTTTCATCTTTGGAATAGCTTGCATAATGGCGCGTTGGCCGCCCATGAAGCCTGCTGGCAATTTGTGATGGCCAGTGCGGGACTTTTGACCTTTGGTGCCGCGACCGGCAGTTTTGCCTTGGCCGCCAGAGATACCACGACCGACACGTTTGCGGTCATCGTTTCTATTGACAGAAAGTTCGTTGTATTTCATTACTTATCCTCCTTTTTGGCGGCTTTTTTAGCGCCATTCCATTCGGATTTTGGAACTTGCTGCTTTAGACCTTCGATTACGGCGTAAGCGATGTTTGCCTTGTTGGTGGAACCGAGTGACTTTGAAATCAAGTTCTTAATTCCAGTAAGGCCAATAATCGAACGAACGACGCCGCCAGCGATAATACCAGTACCCGGTGCGGCTGGCTTCATGAGTACGTGTGCGCCAGTAATTTTCGTTTCAACTTCGTGGCAAATAGTGTCGCCATTCATGTTGATGGTGATCATGTTCTTCTTTGCACGACGCTCAGCCTTTTGAACGGCAGAAGTAACATCGTTGCCTTTAGCCATGCCGACGCCGATTTTATTCTTGTGGTTACCCATAGCAACGAGAGCCTGGAAGCGCATGCGGCGACCACCAGCTACGGTGCGGGAAACGCGATTAATTGAAATATTAACGGTATCAAACTCTTTCTTGGTTTCTTCGGCGGCGCGGCGATTGCGACGATTGTCGCGGCGGCGACCACGGAATTCGCGCTCTGCTTTTGCTTCGCGTGCAGCTACGGCTTCGTCCGTAAGCTTGGTGGTACCAGATTGGTTGATAACCTTTGGTTGTTTCTTGTTATCCATATTAGAACTCCAATCCTTCCTTGCGGGCGGCATCAGCGAGAGCTTTCATGCGACCTGCGTAAAGGCGTGAGCCACGATCAAAGACTACCTTTGAGATCTTGGCTTTCTTTGCTTTTTTGGCGATCTCGGTTCCAACGTAGGTGGCGAGTTCGGTCTTGCTACCTTTTTGCTTTGAACCGACGGTCGTTGCGTATGCAAGCGTAGCTCCTTTATCATCATCGATAATCTGAGCAATTACATGCATATTGCTGATATTTACGCTAAGGCGTGGGCGATCAGCAGTGCCATGAATCCTTGCGCGAGTACGATTCGCTCTAAATTCTGCTTTCATGATTATTTCTTCCCTGCCTTACCGGCTTTACGAATAATAACTTCGTCAGCATATTTGATACCTTTACCCTTGTATGGTTCTGGTTTCTTTAATGCGCGAATTTCGGCTGCGACCTGGCCGACTTTTTGCTTGTCGATGCCAGATACGGTGATGGTCATCTTGTCCGTCTTTAGTTCAATACCCTCTGGGGCTGAATATTTGACTGGGTGAGAAAAACCAAGTGCCATTTCGATTTCTTTTGGTCCACCACTGAGGCGGAAACCGACGCCATTGATTTCGAGTTTTTTCTCAAAACCTTTGGTGACGCCAGTAACGGCGTTATTAAGTAGTGCGCGTTGCAAACCGTGCCAAGCACGAGACTTTGGCTCATCGTCGCTACGCGTCACGATGATTTGGTTACCCTCGACTTTCGTCGTGGTATTTTCCTGAACAGGAACCTGAAGCGTGCCTTTTGGACCAGCGACGGTAATTTCTTTGTCGCCGACCGTAATTGTCACGCCTGCAGGAATCTCTACAGGTAGTTTTCCGATACGACTCATTGCGTTCCTCTTTGTTAATAATATCTCGTGTATTTTATCATATATGAGCCGCTTTTGCAAGAAACATAGTGCGCCATAGTAACATTTTTATTGACTAGCCTGCAAGTGCTCCGTGCGAGATTTCGCGCCATTCTTTGCAAGATGCTCATACTTATGATATAATATGGGCTTATAAGAATTTCTACTTTTTTGTTCCTTTACGTTCAGCTTTTCTAGGAGGTGATTATTATGCCAAAGCTTGAATACTCCGGTCCGTCCATGTCTCCCATAGACTATGCTCTTCTGGAGCAACTTCGGACACGCAGCATTGTGGGGCCGCCGGAATGGTCGCCAAACGCCGCTGCGATCATCTATCTTGCGACACAGTGTGGTCTTCCTGACTTAATTTATGGTAGTCTTCCATCCGTTTTAGACGGAGCCGTCCGTGCTGACGGGTATTGGCCTTGTGAAGACTACTATGTTATCAGCGAATACTTGAAGGTGCCCGGATATGATTTCCTTTTCGCGAATATGCCACATGTCAGTGCTGTTAATATCGTGAAGGGAGATTTTGATAAATTAAGGGAGAAAATGGAATATGATCTGCATAATGAAGTGCGTAAATTTTATGCCTTACTGCAGAATGGTCCTGATAAGGTAAGCTACCAGGATTATAATAAGTTTTCAGCGGTGGTGTCCGATCTTTTCAGCGGCGGCCTTGCGCCGGCAGCTATCGCGATGTGCTTTGTATGCATGAAGATAAAGTACATCATCGAGTCAAAACAGCTGAAAAACTGCGTTGCTAAGCTTAGCGATAACTCGCAAGCTATTCTTAGTAAAAATATTTTCTCCCGAATCCCTGATAACTATGGCAAGCTTGAAGAAGATTTGCGTGACGTTTTCGAAGGTGCCTACCGCTGTGGAAGATCTAATTGTCGGGACGATTACGCATTGGAGCTTATTGCCAGAAGCTACAAGTCGCCCGTGTGGAATATCTTACGCGTAGATTAAATAATACTTTTGATTGTAGAAATTCATCTTAGCCCCCGAATGGGGGCTTTTTAATTTAATATTTATTTTAGGCGTACTGAAGGAAGTTATGAGATTACGATTAGTTCCGAACCATTCTTGATGTCCGTATTGCGAATAAGGTCGTTTTCTCGATAGATTCGGTATGTATACTTATCGTAGAGTTTCACTTTGCCTCCTTCAGCAAAGGTGCTATATTTCTCTCGAATTACTCTAAGAAGCAGTTCTGATACTTCGCCAATGGTCTTATTGATGGGGATATATGCTTCGTAATCTTCCTCGATTTCCGGCGCATGAAACTGCACAAGTACTTTATACTGCATTATTCGTCCTTATCCATCATTGTCTTTATTATGTCGTAATTATTGCCAGAAATAATATAGCCTAGGCCTGGGTAATGATATTTGTTATCTTCGGAGCGTACTTCGACATCGTATAAGCTTTGGCTGTCAAGCCCGCGTCCAAGCCAAATGCCTTGCTTTAGATCCATCTCTCTATACCATTTTTCGACCGTGAGATTTCTTATGCTTTCGTAGTTGTCAACTAATACGAATATAACTCTCTTACTCTTCGAGAGATTTTCGAAGAGATTTTGGAACGTCTTTACGCCTTCTTCAGAAAGAACACTCTTATAGTTACCGGCTCCGATTATTATATTAATACCGTAATCTTGTGACTCCGTTCTTGTTAATACGTCCTTTTCGAGCGCTTCAAATACGGCGTTTGGATCTTGATCGAGTTTCTGTATATCTAAGATAGGTTTGTGGAATATTTTCAATAAGTCTAGTACGCGTACTTTTGCGTTGGACACTTTCGTCATTAGTGCGGCAAGAGCATACACAAACTCCATATTCGTCTTTATATCTTTACTAGTGACGAGGTGAACTTTTTGTGCCAGGAAGTCATAAATTGCAAGGTTCTTTTCATATAGATTTATACCCACTGGAACACTGGATAGGTCGGATACGTGGCTAATAAGATCGTTACTCGTAATATCGTCTGGTATTTTAGCGAGCTGTTTAACTTTGCATTTATAGTATTCAATACACTGTTCGGCATAAGTTTTGATGGTCTGCAGTTCGTTTTCTTCATCGTCAATCATAGCAGTCTGGAACTCGCAATATGAATCTGCTGATTCAGCATTAACCTTACATATGCCCCTTCCTACTATTTTTTTAGGTATTAAGCCTCGGCGGCAGTTCGATAATACTCTATACATCGAATCGTCCGTGATTTGCATCAAAATGTAATGATTGAAATGCTGCAACAATCTTGAGCCAATGGTATTAGTTGCGTTTGCGCTGATTATAAATACGATTCCATACTTCGGCGCGTCGCGGAATAGGTCTTCGACCATTCCAACTACTTTTGGATAAGTCTCTGAAAATATGTCGTAATTATTTATAATAATTACCATTAAATTCATTTTTTCTTTTGCCACGCGATTGTAGTATTCGAATGACCCATTGTAATCGGATAATATTTGTTTGCGTTGCGCCATTTCGTCGTTAATCATATTGATCATACTAGCAATTCTGTCTGGCTCATTTTGAAAGATGACTTCGCCCACTTGTGGGAATTTGGCAAATTTTCGAAGTGTCTCAGATCCGAAGTCTAGTATATAGTAGGCTATCTCTGCAGGCGTATGGTCGCAAATGCTAGACCAAACGATAGTTGAAATTAGTTTTTCTATGCTCCCGTCTGGTTTGCTGACTATTGCAATATTTCCGCCCGCCAAATCTATTCGTAGTATATCCTGTTTCTGAAGGCGCGGCTCGTCATATTCGCCGATTACGGTATTATAGGTATATTTTGCGCTTGGTTGAGCGCGATACTTTTCGCGAAGGTCCGAAAGTAGTACTTTTGATTTTATGTTTTCCAGCCACATTTGTCTGGTATGGAGTTGGACTTTTTTACTGATATCCGATAGGTATCCGACCACATTCAATAGCTGCTCGCCTTGGCTTTCCGTTTTTACTTTGTCTTCGATAGTATTAGTGACATTTCCAATATCGTCGATTAGCAAAACAGCACCGTCAATCTCTTTCTTTATAGAGTTAGATGGGTAATATTTCGCGCCAGCCCAGGCGACTTGTCCTAGGTTATAATATTCATCATTTCCTACCTGAAGGTAGAACGATCCGACCTGTTTTAGGTATGCTGCGTCTGGTTTCTTAATCACTTCATTTGAATCACTTCTATTCTGTACTTTTAGCGCAATTTTAAATTTAGAGTTGGACCAGATTTGCTCGTTTACGACGCCGCTAGGTTTCTGTGTTGCTAAAATTAAGTGAACCCCTAGCGAGCGGCCAATGCGTGATGTCGAGATGAGCTGATCCATGAAATCTGGCTGTTGGGATTTTAGCTCAGCAAACTCGTCGCAAATGATAAACAAATGAGACATAGGCTCACTGACCTGTCCTTTTCTATAGCACTGTTGGTACTTGTAAATATCCATTGACGCTTCTTTGAGCTTTTCCCGAGCGTTATTAAACATGGACTGTCGTCGTCTGAGCTCAGATTCGATAGCTGAGATGGAGCGAAAAATTTCGGATTTATCTAGGTTCGTGATTGTGCCCGCTAAGTGCGGAAGTCTAATTCCTAATTCTGCATTCTCGAAGCTCTTTGCTAAACCACCACCTTTGTAGTCTATCAAAACAAATTGGACTTCTTCTGGGCTAAAGTTTACGGCTAGCGATAGAATAAAGGTTATGATCCACTCAGATTTGCCAGAGCCTGTCGTTCCCGCTATCAGGCCGTGCGGACCATACGCTTTCTCGTGCGTATCCATATTAAAACACTCATTGTTTTGATCCACTCCTATTGGTACGGATAGGCTAGACGTTGGATCGTTGCTTTTCCATCTTGCTAGACTGTTGAGCTGCTCGACGCGTCCGCATTCGTACATTTCGAGAAAAGGTAGCGATTTTGGCAATTCAAATTTTCCTTTTTCAGCCTTGACGGGTATGTTTGCTAGTTTTCTAGTACAGGTTCTCATGTCGACTATTTCATTATTCATGTCGGCTTTAAAATAAATCTGTTTTTCATTTTCGCCCGTAGTCAAGATGGCTGCATAATCTTTCGTAATGCTAATAAAATCGGCGGTCTCGCTTGGGAGCATCGATACGCTTTGCGCTAAGGCAATAATGGAAAAACCTAGATTTCTTTTGTAATGAAGTATTTTATTGATTAGCGGCACATTCCTTACTGCCGACATGTCGTCGATAAAGAGAAGATAGTATGGGCGAAAATCCCTAAAATTCACCCCACTCTCTGCGCGTTTTTCGCCATTATCTTCTAGCTTTTCTTCTTCATCATTCGACTTGCGAGCATTAAATACCTTCTCTAAGTCGCTCGAGATGGTCGTCAGCTTTTCGATAGATGTCGCGAAGTAGCGAGTTGTGCGCTCATTATTCCAGCAATGGGGTGCGTTTTTTAAATAATCCCATTTTTCCGGCTCGGTAGTAAACACTACTATTTTTAAGTCAGTATACGAGTAGAATGTAAGCATTTGAAGAAATACGCTGTCCATAAATGGCTTCACTAAACTTGAAGACCCCATTATGGCATCGATTATTTGATTCGTAAAATTATAGGTTAACGGCGCGTCTTTGATAAGTAGCGAATCATTCACGACTTTTTTGAGCTCTACGAATAGCTGATCCTCATCATCGATACTAAAATGATCCTCTGGTTTTTCTATGTCAATCTTCGTTTCCACGTTGCCCGTCCCAACGCGAACGCATAGAAAATCCTTGTGCTCAATATTGCGCTGCCACAATCTGCTGTTTTTTGTATCGATTATTCGAGCGCATTGATCTATGGGCGGGTTATTGTCAAGAAGGGTTTTGTATTGTACCTCTTTGATTTGTTTAATTTGCTCTTGTTTCTTGGATAGATACTCGCGGTATTTATTTTGCCTTTTTTCTTCTCGTTTCTTTAAGCGCTTCTTATTAATAGCACGCGATATGGTCGGCCACGCTACCGTGCCAATCATCGAAACACACATAGTAGCAATCGATAGCCTAATTCGAATTGGATTAATTGAACCCTGCCCCAGCATCATTATCATTGATACTACAGATAAGCCGGAGGCTATGCCCATTGTGAGTTGTGGACCTATGGCTAAAATTGCAGGCATGTTATCATTTTTATTCGGTGCCGGCGGTTCGTCGATCGTAACCTCGGTTGTGTCAATTAGGTAGTTGAACCTTGGCGATTTGTAGTAATAATCGTCTTCTGAGAAGAATGGCAAGTCTTGATCGATATCTTGATCTTTTCTGCCGGCATCTTTAGTCTCTCCGGCACTAGCGTAGTCAATTTTTGTTGGAGATAACTTGGGGCCTATCTTAATTTTATCAGTAGGGCTATTAATAATAATAGCGTTATTAAGTAAGATTATTTTTAGCCCAAAATAAAAAATATAATCACCGCAGGACAATTTCTTCTTGCCGACTATTCGTTCTCTAGAGGCAAAGAAGTTTGACGAGCTAGTTTCTGCAACCCAGCCATACATGGTTAGGCTAAGCTTTAATGTTTCCTTGTTGCTATACTCTTGACGATAGTATATGTCGCATACTTCACTGCTTCCGACTAGGAAATCTCTTGGTGCTTTAAGAACTGTTCGTTCTTTGTAATAGCTTTCAGTGCCTACTACATAATATGTTTCGCGAGTTCTTTTTGACACTATGGTGTGAGTTTGATATAGCTTGAGGTTAAAGGAATCTCCAATTGCTTCGGGGCTATGAAACTCATCAGTGAGCTGAATGGTCCAACTGTCATAGTTTGAAATGATGTTGCCTAAGATTTTGTTGCCAACATTAAGAGGATACATACCACTTGCAGTAGACGATATTTTACGCGTATAGTTTACTCTGTTATTGAATATATGTATGATCATCTTTTATTGGAAATGGGCAGACGTTATTGTACATTGACCCACCTTTAAACATAAGTATTAAGATTATTATATTATTTTTTAGTTATTGTAGCAATGAGCTATTATTATACTTCATATTATGCTTGACAATTCCATGTACACGTGCTATAATCTTAGTATATTTGTTGCAAAAACACATAAGTTCTTTAAGGAGGTTTTATTTATGGAAAGAGTAAAAAATTTTGCCATCGCCATCGTTTGCGTCATCATCGGCGCCGTCATCATGTATGTCGGAGTAACTACCGGCGGTCGTCGTGGCCAGACTCAGACTGAACCCACAGCGACGCAGGTGACCGAGACAGAAGTTGAGGCTCCTACTCCCGAGGACGTCGAGCAGCCTGCTGACACGGAGACGGATCACACAGAAGCTACTGCCCCTGAAGCTGTCGATGATCGCACAGAGACTCCCGATTCCGTCGTTGATGATGGTCAGAATGAAGGCTCAACTGAAACTTCTGCCGTGATGTCCGATGAAGATTACGCCCTGAAGGGCTATGTCGTCTTCATGGAAACGAATGGCATCGGGTACGCATTCGAATCCGAAGACGCCAAGTGGGTAAGCCAGAATATTGGCGACGACTCCAGCTGGTGTCGCGGGCTTGAAGCTGCCCTCAAAGGATCAGCCATTCCCACGTCCGAAGGACCCACATTCTACTGCGAAGGAAAGTCTGCCGCGGACTTCGAACTGTCCTGGAGCGGTGCTAAAGTTTATGTTCTGCCGAGCAGAACAAACACTTGGGCACTGGCCAAAGCCGCTATGTCGTCTGCCGAAGAGATTGGCACGTATGAGTGTCAGTATGGCACATACACGGTATACGCCCAGTAATTGAGGTGGCAGGCAGGTATTTTTCCCTAAAAAACCACTCATCCCCAGCCGTCAGGCTGGGGATTTTTCTATGTTTTCGTCGTCATTATTGTGTTTTGGTGGTGCTGGAGGGGGCATATCTCCAATTTCTGGCGTCGGAAGTGGATAGCTTGCGCCGCCTCCAATCATTTCTAGCGGCTTTTCTTCTGCGACTTCTGTCGGCGCTATATCGATTTCTTCCGACTCAAGTTCTTCGTGGTTGACCCTAAATGTTTCATCGGCAGCTTCTATTAGTCTGGTACTCTCGCTTTGCGTCGTTTCGGCATTATTCGCAGTAGGTTCGTCATCGTTTTCTGAATTCTTGCTAGCGGTAGACAGCTCTTCTTGTTCCGCCTTATCGCTTCTGCCATTATCGTGTCGCAGGTATATTTCAGTATTATCCATTTAACCTCTATACTACTCGCCTAATGCGTTTTATTATATTAGGCGTATTCATCTTTGCGATTCTTTTTACAGCATTTTCGCACACCTCGCCAAAATCTCGGTCTGCTTGTTCTATTTCGCGCTGAATATCAACTAGCTGTTTTTTAAAACCATCAATTTTATTATCTAAATCTTTCAAATAATCTCTTCTTGAGTAGCGATGCGGAACATCCAAATCAGCACGAGATCTTGCATTTGAGATAGAATTGGAACATTCTTCAACCAGCGATTTGGTGGTGATTATAAGACCTTTTTCAGGATAGTTTATTTTGCTCATTTTTTTTAATCCTTATTGTTTCTATCTATAGCGTTATCTAGTCCTATCGATTCAATCTTTAGTTCTTTGCTGATATCTCTTATAGCATTTGTTAAATTGACATATTGAGATCTTTCGGTTGCTGTAATGCGGAAGTATATGTCGGCTTGCCCACCAATCCATTCTTGTGTTCCCCTTGGTACTTCTGCAAGACGTTCAAACAGAGAGTTAAATTCCAAATTAATATCATTTGCTAGAACAAGGAGCTTGTCTGATATGCTTTCAATTTCTGTTGTGTCCGCATATGAAATTGCTTTCATTTCAGTCTTCCTCCTCAAGCCTTTCAATTTCATCATACGCATTATCTATAGCCCTGTCTAAACTTGGTAGTATAGTGTCCTTTAAGTAGTTTGCAGTTTCTGCCATGCTCCGATTGAGAATATCGATACGACCGGTAAGCTTAGCTGGAATGTTGTTAACTTTAAAACTACCCGCAACTTCATTGCTAAGCTTATTTGCATTTTCGGAACCCGAATTTAACTCGCTAATAATATACGCCACTTTTTCTTTTAGTGCGCGATATCTTTTTATATCGTTTCGATATTCTCCAATTGAAGCCATATTTTAAGTTCCCCTTACTGCAGATTAATTGTATCTTTTTGGGCACCGACTGCGCTAGCGTCAGCATTAATATCTTGGGATATCTGCGCAGTGGTGTTTATCCAGTTCCGATTAACTTCTAGCAGGTATGCTTTCTCCGTATTTATTGCGGTGACATATGCGTTACATAGATCCTTAATTGATGTGAAGAACGTTTGTAGCGCATCCGCAGTCGATCCTTTGAACGCTTTTTCGATATTTGACTTCTGCGTGTCGAAGCCGTCGAGAATTTGGATTGCAGCATCTCTATATGCATCGACGGCGTTATTAAATGCATCAAGATTATTAGAATTTATACCCGCAAAGTCTGCTCCATATGAAGCAGTTCCCGTGAAGAAATTGCCTGCTGGATCGCCAACTTGAGATTGCACGGCGGCGCTTGCGGTTTGTATATTATCGAAGGCATCTGGTACATTGTGTTGGATTGCGCCAGTAGCATCATTAATGCTCATAATTTATTTATCCTTTCCTATTTCTTGTCCACTAAATTTTCGTCTACTTTTCCCATTTGCTGACCAGTCTGGGTCACTTCCGACTCTAGGACTTTATATGCATCCTCTAGACCTTTGCAAACTTTCTTAACATCCGCTTCGAGATTGCTCTTGAATATAAGTTCGGATTTACCTTGCCAGATACTGTCAAGAGCTGTATCCAAGGTAGCTTTGTCGGCCGTTAGTTTATCGGACGCTGCCTGAATCACATCAGCATGAATAATCTGTAGTAGAGATGCGATCCCAGCCGAATCGTACCCGGTCGTTGCGCCGTCTATATTTAGTGCCATATTAATAAATTCTCCTATTTTTTATACTGAAAAATCGTTATTATCAATTTTAGTTTGTTGTTCTTCCGTGGATTCTAGGAATAAACTTGATAAATATTGGTCATTCTCGTGCATTTTACTAATCAAAGTAGCGAAATCGTCCGCGTATGACTTAATATTATCTTTAGCCGTTGAAAAAGAAGCATGCAAGTTTTCGGCATAGTTGGCGATTCTTCCGCTTGGCTCGCCTACGTAGCACGACTGCAGTCTCTCCATGCAAGCATCAACTTTCTCGAATAAATCGGAAATTCTATCACGGTACTTTATCACTTCGAGGCTAAGATCATTAAGCTCGCTATCTTTTATACCAGCTATAACGTTGTTCATGACGTAATGTTTTTATACCTTCAAGCTATCGCAAAATGATAGCATCTTGTTTTTTTTGACCTCCTTTCTTAACATGATTTTACCATAAGATTACGTAAAGGTGTATATATTTGAACAAGTTTCCATAACAAAAATATCCCCCGTAGAGGATATTCTTGCATTCAGGCCGTAATATTACCAAACTCGGACAAGTATTTCTCCACCAAGTTTATTCTTGACGGCTTCTTGGCCAGTCATAATACCCTTGCTGGTTGAAATCAATACGGTACCGCGACCAGATTTGACTTTCGGAATCTCGTTCACGCCAGTATAGATACGGCGACCTGGAGTTGAAACCTTGGAAATCTCATTGATGCGAGCATTTTCACCTTCGTTATTGATAACGATATGAAGGATGCCGCGCGGTTGAGCTTCTTCGATTTCGACTTTTTCTAGATAATTAATCTTCTGCAGCTTGTCGGCAACAGCAAATTTGAGTTTGCTGGTAGGGACACGAATTTCGGTCTTGCCGACTGCGATTGCGTTACGGATACGGGTAAGCAAGTCAGCTACAGGATCGGTTGTTTGAATAGACATATCTTCTCCTTTCCTACCAACTACTCTTTGTTACGCCAGGGATTTCACCCTTGCTTGCTTTTTCGCGGAAATTAATACGGCTGAGGCCGAAACGGCGCATGTAGCCACGTGGGCGGCCGTCTAGCATATCGCGATTCTTAAGGCGAGTTGGGCTGGAGTTGCGTGGCAACTTTTGTAGACCCTCGAGGTCGCCAGTAGCCTTAAGCTCTGCGCGCTTTTCAGCGTATTTTTCGTACATTTTGCGGCGTTTTTCGTCACGAAGGACGGCAGACTTCTTAGCCATACTACTTTGCCTCCTTCTCAAACGGCATGCCGAATTTTTCTAACAATTTCATGCTCCCTTCGCGTGAACCGTTTTTAATTACAAATGTGATTTCAAGGCCATGAAGGACAGCTGCGTCTTCGAAAGAAATTTCTGGGAAGACGGTCTGCTCTTTGAGACCAAGGTTATAGTTGCCCTGAGCATCGAAGGCCTTGCGGCTGACGCCGTGGAAATCGCGCACATGTGGCAATGCAATATTGATTAGACGATCAACAAATTCGTACATTTTATCATTGCGCAAAGTGGTCATATAGCCAACTGGTGCGCCCATGCCTTTACGAATTTTGAATTGAGCGATTGATTTTTTAGCCAAACGGCTCGTTACTGCTTGACCTGTAATCTTAGTTAAGGTAAGCTCTACGGTCTCCGTGAAGCGTTTGTCTTCACGTTTTTTACCAACACCAGAAGTGACCATTACTTTTTCTAGTTTTGGTACTTGGTTGATATTGTCGAGACCTAGTTCTTTTTGTAGTGCCTTTGCGATCTCTTTGTTATAAAGAGTCTTGAGGCGTGCTTCATATTTAGTTTCGGCCATTATTTAATCTCCCGGTTATTTGCTTGGCGGGCGATGCGAACGGTTTTGCCGTCCTTGTCTTTGCCGTAGCCGACGCGGCTGGTATCGCCAGACTTTGCGTCAATCACGAGCGCGACATTACTTGCATCGATGCCGACTTGAATATCTTTTTTACCACTTTGGCGATACATACTTGCACGCATGTGGCGGGTGCGGTTGCCTACACCTTCAATATATACTTTATTGTTTGACGGTTCGACCTTAACAACCTTACCGGTCGTACCTTTGTTGGCGCCGGAAATAATTTTTACGGTGTCACCAGTTTTAATTCGTACACCCATTATAGTACCTCCGGAGCTAAGCTGATAATCTTTGCGTAGCCAAGGTCGCGAAGTTCGCGTGGAACTGGACCAAAGACACGGGTACCCTTTGGGGTTTTGTCGTCGTTGACGAGAACGGCCGCATTGTCATCAAAGCGGATCGTTGATCCATCAGGACGGCGAATGGTTGCGCGCGTACGAACGATTACGGCACGAACGACAGCTTTTTTCTTGACGTTGCCAGTTGGGGATGCTTCCTTAACTGAGCAGGTCACAATGTCGCCCACGTGCGCATATCGAGCGCGAGTGCCACCGAGAACGCGGATGACACCAAGCTCTTTGGCGCCGCTGTTGTCGGCAACTTTCAAACGGGTTTCTTGTTGAATCATTTATTATTTCTCCTCTTTCTCGTCACTTTCGACCTGAGTGACTTCTTCTTTAAGCTCAACTTTACCATGGCTCTTCTCGATAACTTTTACGAGAGTCCAGGTTTTGGTCTTGCTGATTGGGCGACTTTCGGCAATCATGACGATATCGCCTTCATGAGCAGCATTCTTTTCATCGTGAGCGGTATACTTACGGGTTTTGGAGTACTGCTTCTTGTAGAGTGGATGCGTCTCACGAGAGGTGATTTCGACAGTAATTGTCTTGTTGCGCTTGTCGGAGGACACTACTCCTGTAAGTGTGCGTGCCATTACTTATCTCCTTCCGTGGCGTTAATTTGCGTTAATATGCGAGCAATTTCTTTCTTGATAGCTTTAATGCGGTGTGGGTTCTGAAGTGTCGAACCAAGACCTTGCTGTGCGATAAGAAGTTCTTCGCGTTTTGCTTTTAGCTGCTCATCCAATGGGAGTTTGCTAACAGTCTTTGCTTCTTTGACGGTTTTCTTATCTGCCATTTTAGAGCTCCCCCTTCTTTACGATTTTGCAGCGGACTGGAAGCTTATGAGAGGCGAGGCGGAGAGCTTCGCGTGCTTGCGCTTCAGTAACGTCCGCGATTTCGAACATAACAGTGCCGGCTTTTACCTTAGCAACGTGGAACTGCGGTTCACCCTTGCCGCTACCCATCTTGACATCGAGTGGCTTCTTGGTGACTGGGGTGTGCGGGAAGATGCGAATCCAGATTTTACCACCACGTTTAACGTAGCGAGTAATCGCCTGGCGAGCTGCCTCGATTTGGCGGCCATTGATGCGTTCGTTATCAAGGCTCATGAGGCCAAAATCGCCAAATGCTACATAATTGCAGCGGCTAGCCTTACCTTCATTCTTGCCTTTGCGAACCTTGCGGTGCGCTTCTTTGCGTGGTTGACTAAGTGCCATAATTTATTTCTCCCCCTTATAGATCCAAACTTTAACACCTACGATACCAGCGATAGTCTGAGCGTGCTCGACGTAGAAATCAATATCTGCGCGGAGAGTATGTAGAGGCACCGAGCCTTCAATAAATTTCTCACGGCGAGACATTTCTGCACCATTCAAACGACCAGCTACCTCAACACGAATTCCTTTGGCGCCCGCGTTCATAGTAGATGAACATGCCATCTTAACGGCGCGGCGGAAATTCATACGCTTACCAAGCTGAAAACCGATGTTTTCGGCAACGAGCTTAGCACTGAGTTCTGGTTTCTTAACTTCCTCGACATTAATGCGAAGAGGAGCGCTAGTAACTTTTTCGAGTTCTTTCTTGAGCTCGTTGATGCCGGCACCTTGCTTGCCGATTACGGCACCCGCTTTAGCGGTGCGAATAGTAATGGTAGTAAGGTTTGGGCTGCGCTCAATACCGATACGGTCGATAGTTGGGCGACTCTTGAAGCGATTCTCGATAACTTCACGGATTTTGACATCTTCGATGAGCCAATTCTTGAAGTCAGCCTTGCGGGAGAACCACTTGCTGCTCCAGTTCTTGTTGACCTGGAGGCGGTAGCTTACTGGGTTTACTTTCTGACCCATTTACTTTTTCTCCTTTTCTTCTTTCTTGTCTGCCTTTGAATCAGCTTTTTTCTCAGCAGTCTTCTTAACTTTTTCTTCGCCTACGACCTCAACGAAGATGTTGGATGAAATCTTTTCATAAGGCAATGCGCGACCGCGGCTAGCTGGAACATAGCGGCGCATACGAGTACCGGCTGTCACCGAAATACGGTTGATAGCGATAGTCTTGGAGTCGATGCTACCACTTTGCAATAGGTTAGCTGTGGCGGACTCGATTGCTTTGCGAACAGCCTTTGCGGCGCGACGTGGAGTATTCTCGAGAATAATCACGGCGTCGGCGACATAGCGATCACGGACCAAGCTAGCAACAACGCTAACTTTGCGCGGCTGGCCGTCTACGCCTTTAATATATGCATGTGCAGTTTTAGTGGCCATAGATTATGCCCCCTTCTTTGCTGCAGCTTCAGCGGCTTTCTTGCCGCCATGGCGCTTAAATTTACGAGTTGGCGCAAATTCACCGAGCTTATGGCCAACCATGTTCTCAGTTACGAACACTGGTACATGGACACGACCGTTGTGGACGGCAATAGTGCGACCAACCATCTCTGGGCTGATAGTAGATTCGCGAGCCCAGGTCTTGATAATAGTGCGGTCTTCAGCGGAAAGGGCTTCAATCTTTTTCTGAAGCTTGGCGTCCACATAAAGGCCCTTCTTAAGAGATCTAGACATAGACTATTTCCTCTTTCCTTCATGACGACTGCGGACAATCATCTTGTTAGTTTTCTTATTATGACGAGTACGATAACCCAAGGTGAGTTGGCCCCATGGCGTGCGTGGAGCTTTGCCCGAACCGTGACGACCACCGTCACCACCACCATGTGGGTGATCACAAGCGTTCATAACGACACCACGAACGGTTGGGCGAATGCCTTTGCGGCGTTTGCGACCGGCGGAACCAATCTTGATATTTTGGTGTTGAACGTTACCTACGGTACCGATGCTTGCTTCGCAAGTAGTTAATACTTTGCGAACCTCACCGGATGGCATACGAAGAGTGGCATAGCCATTTTCTTTTGCCATGAGCTGAGCAGTAGCACCAGCGGCGCGGACCATTTGAGCACCTTTGCCTGGAGTTAATTCAATTGCATAAACCTGGGTACCAACTGGAATTTGCTCAAGAGACATGCGGTTGGAAGCTTCGATAGGAGCCTCATCACCAGTTTTAATCTCGGCACCTTTTGCCATGTTGGTATCGGCGAGAATGTAATAATATACACCGTTCTGGTCTTTGACACGAGCAATGCGTGCGCTACGGTTTGGATCATATTCGATCTCTTCAATCCTTAGGGTAAGACCCGCTGGAAGATTGTGAGTCAAAATACGATAGTGGCGTTTGACGCCGCCGCCACGATGGCGGACCGTAATGCGACCGGAGTTGTTCTTACCGGCTTGCTGTTTTTTGCTCTTTACCAAGCTTTTGAGCGGCTTACGAGTAGTAACTTGATCAAAATCTTGGGTTGTTTTCTGACGTTGAGCCGGCGTAGTTGGGCGATATGCTTTAATAGCCATTATTTATCCCCTTTCTTGTCGGATTTCTTGTCGTCAGCTTCTGCTACTGGCTCCTCGTCAAAGATCTTGATTTTGTCGCCCTCTTTAAGAGTAACAAAAGCAATTTTCTTGTCTTGACGATAAGTTGTACCAGGATAGGCATGCTTACCACGGCTGAAGCGAGTTGCTTTACCTTTGCGCACGCTGATACGAACGGAAGTGACTGTTACGTTAAATTGTTCGGAAACCTGTTTTGCGACGGCTTGTTTGCTAGCGTCGTTAGGAACGACGAACATGTAGCCACGCTTGGTTTGTTCATGATAGGCTTTTTCGGTTGCGATAGGACGAATTAACATTATGCGTTCTCCTTTCCGATCAGCCAGTTTTCGATTTGCTCGAGAGCAGCTTCAACGATGATGATTTGGTCAGCGTTTAGAATATCGAAAACATTTAGATAAGTTGGGCGGACGACCTTGAGATTAGCGATATTATTAGTAGCGCGAAGAATCTCGTCGGTTTTCTCAGGAACTACAAGGAGGTAGTTCTTACCAGCTTCTAATTTTAGTTCTTTGACTGCATCTTTAGTTTTGCCGCTCTTGGCGTCAAATTTTGCAATCGTTATGACAGCCTTGTCAGTATTTTGCATACTGAGAGCCTGACGTACAGCGAGGAGCTTGCTGCTCTTGCTGATTTTCTTGGTGAAGTTTTCTTCGCCGGTGCGACCGAAAGCTACACCACCATGGCGCCAAATTGGGTTGCGGGTGCTACCAAAACGAGCACGACCGGTACCTTTCTGCTTCCATGGCTTCTTGCCGCCACCGCGGACTTCGCCACGCTTAAGAGTCTTAGCGTGAGAGCTGCGAGAGTTTGCAAGATAGGTATCATAAGCTAGTTTGACGAGCTCATGATTATCGACGGAAAGACCAAATACGTCTTTATTCAATTTTGCTTCTGCCATATTAGTCCTTTCCCTCCACCATTACGAGACCTTTGTTTGGACCAGGCACTGCGCCTTTGAGACCAATAAGGTTGTGATCGGTGTCGATATAGGAGACAACGAGGTTCTTGACGGTTACACGGTCATGACCCATGCGACCAGCCATCTTCTTGCCCTTGAAGACCTTCTGGGGATACATGGAACCAATGGAACCAACCTTGCGAATGTCGCCTTTGAAACCGTGCGTGTTACGAGATTCCAGGAAGTTGTGGCGCTTAACGGTACCGGCAAAGCCCTTACCTTTGCTCGTACCTGTAACTTGGACCTTATCACCAAGCGTAAAGCTGGCGACGGTGATTTCGCTACCAAGCGTGACATCTTCTGGGATATTCTCGACGCGGAATTCACGGATGTGTTTAGGGTTGATATCTTTTCCGGATTTTTTGACGTGTCCGGACACGGCCTTGCTCAGATTCTTACCCTGACCAAATGCCAATTGCACAGCGCTATAGCCGTCTTTTTCGACAGACTTAGTCTGAGTCACCGTGCACGGGCCGGCTTGGAGGATAGTTACAGGAGTAACTACGCCATCTTCACCGATGATCTGGGTCATACCAATCTTGGTGCCGAGGATGATTTTCATCTGTGGGCGTCCTTTCCCATTAAAATCGATTGGCTTATGAGTGGTCTCCGTCAATTGACGGACCAGTACCTCTTGCGCCAATGCGACCGTTACGTTGATAATATACGGGATGTATTTTAGCACAATGTACCCCTGATTGTCAAATAGATTTTCAGATTAAAAAGGCCGCGCTTGTGCAGGACCGGATTTCAACTCGAGACTAGCCGATTACCCCCCTTGGTATTGTTTTGTGACATGAGAGGCCATCATGTCGGCCGCCCATGTTTAAGTATGAAAAAACGCCCCTCTTGCGAGGGGCGTGGTGATAGCCATACCTTGAGACGTATAGTTAATGACTAAAGGTTATCGTTTGTTTTACCTTGAATAGGTATTGACGAAAGCCTTCAGGCTGGCAACGAGCTCAAACCATCGGTTATTGTTCTCAACCATTCTGGGGCGTTTTTCGCCCCTTCTGTACGGGCCGAGCTTAGCGATTGCGACATAGTCGTCGCGCAGTTTCTTTACATTTTCAAGATTGCGCGTTGCCGCTTTACACTCTGTGCTGTTTTCATTAGTGTAGTTAAGGCTCTGCTCGATGGCATCCGCAAGCATATCCATAATTACGATTCGCTCGTTGAATCGCTTGGAAAATGCCCATACTCGACGCCGATTCACCTCATCGTATTCGTCGAGCATCTCGGCAATCTGCGTGAGGCAGAAGCGAAATTCATGTTTCGTGTCTATCACCTCCTAAAGTACTGCGTATGTTACACAACAAATGCTTTGGCGATTATAGCACAATTATTCTAGATTGTCAACGTGCCACATATTATAAAAAGAGCGCCCTTACGGACGCTCGAGTTGTCAGTACACGCTAGGTAAGCTTTGTGAGTTTTGCATTACGTCGATAAGCTGCTGCATGATCGCCTCGCTCCCCACTTCCGCTTCAACCTCAATACCATTAAAGTCGACTCCGCTAGCCTTGCAAGCGAGCGAACGGAGCAATTCGTCAAGCATTTTGAGCTTTTCGTTATTCTTTTCAATGGCAACTTTGGAGAATGTCAAGAACGCACTATCGTCCGGAGTAGCAATATACTGGTTGATAGCCGCTCTGCAGTTATCGCTGATTTCCTCCAACACCATTTCAGGGAGTGAATCTATGCCGTCCTGGATACCTCCCATGCCGTTCATCGTGATCAACTTCTCCAAACGCCTCTTGCGCTCTTCTACTTGGTCAAGCTGACGGAGCATATCCAAAGCGTTGCTGCCACTATTGCCGCTGCTTTCCTCCCAGATTCGTTGGAGGTAATTACGAACCCCTTCGGGCTCCAAGAGTTTGGCGTATTCTTTGTCCCTGTCTGCCTTGGCTCGCTCTTCTTCCAACTCTTTCAGTCTGCTTTTGTGAGTGAGAATTATGCCTACCAGGGAAGCTCCCAGCACGGCCCAAAAGTAGTTGGTCACGCTACGCCACGGCACGTCGCCCATGCTCCTCATAAAAAAGCCCTTGCCTAAGTGAAGTATCACGATTGCAGCAAGGGAAATCAGAAACAGTCTCGAAATGATACGCGTAAATCGCTTCAACGATTCCACCTCCTTCTTGTGTACTTTAAAACAACAAAACCTACGCGAAGCATAGGCATCATGTATTGATTATACACTAATACTTATGGTTTGTCAAATGTATATTCGCATGAAAAAAGAGGCACGCGTGCCTCTTTTGGGGGTTGCTGCCTCAGGTGTTTAGTGTATTCAACAGGGTGTCTAATACGAGGTCGCTCCAGTCTCTTTTTGCGCCCCTTATTTGCCCTTCTGCTTCCTCAATTGCATCGATCTGGCTCTGGCAGGCGGCGATATTAGTTTCAACTATCGCATTCATCTGAAGTGCCTGTATCCTTGATAAAGCCAGTGACTCTGCTTTCTGAGGCGAAACCTCTTCATAAGCCTGTGCCGTTAAATTGTCGATTTCCTCAATGTCCGACGCGATGTCTTTTTTGATTTTGGTATAGCTTGCCAAAGCTAATCTCAGAGGTATACTTGCAGCCCCCAGCTCCTGCAGGAATACTTTCATTTCAAACTTGACATCGTCAGAATTCAGTTTTTGCCTCAAGCTTCCCGTGAGATTCCCGGGATTCTTTATCTGGCCCATCCGATCCGGATATCTAGCAATCCTGCGCTGGACGGCATCTATTCTATCTATAAGGTTCATACAAACTACCTCCCCATGGTTTGTTTCATATATTATAACATATAATGCATCATATAACAAGTAATCCAAGATTAGAAAAAGGCCCCTCGAATGAGGAGCCATAAAGCTACCATCTGTAACCTATCGCCTAGAGTGCGGAATTGAGCTCTAGGCCCACAGACTTCAACAACCCACGCATTTGCGCATCCTCTCTCGAAAATGCCTTCGGGTCAAAGAATATTCCCTTATAATACCGGCCATCGAAATGCCAAAACTGTTGTTCATACTCTCCAACACATCGCATGAGGTCGTCTTTGGATATGTCAAAGCCCGAGAAGGCGCGTTCATCTTTTCTCGTCTCAAAATACGCCACCTTCAAGCTATCGCAATATTGCCTGATGTCTTGATATGTAATCCCTTCATTGCCAGGATCTTTTGCTAATAGTGCATAAGTCAAGATTACTGGAGTCCTAAAAATCAAAGCCATTCTTACCACCTCCTAATACAAATATTGATTGGCTTCACGGTTGATTATACCATACCAACCAAAAAATCCCCTTGCGGGGATCTTTTGCGATGATTCTTGATTACATCTTGATTTCTGCATCGACGCCAGCTGGCAAAGAAAGATTCTGTAGTGCATCAATCGTCTTTGGCGTAGCGTTGATAACATCGATGAGGCGCTTGTGAACTTTCATTTCGAAAGCTTCGCCACCAGTCTTGTAAACATGTGGGCTCTTTACGACCGTAAAAGTAGAGCGCTTGGTTGGTAGCGGAACTGGACCGCTTACCTGCGCACCGGTGCGGATTGCTGTGTCTACGATTTGTTTTGCGCTAGCATCGATTAGACGATGATCATACGCTTTAAGGCGAATACGGATGGTGAGTCCGTCATTTTTTTCTGCCATTTTTATTCCTTTCTGCTTTTCGCATAACCTCAGATTACATCTAGACGTGCAGTCTATGAGTTTTTGCGAAACAATATTTAGTTAATGCTTTTATATTATATCAAAGATTATGTTATCTGTCAACCTTTATCTAGATTCCAAGGACAGGAATACATAGAAACATAATGCCGAATACAATTAAACCCAAAGCAGGGATTACCTTGACTAACGTAAAATTAGCCCTTCGCTCTTTGGGGTCGTAATAATTTTGGGGATTTTTTGGGTCAATGAGAATCTCTCGCGCTTCTCCAACCTGAGTATTGCAAACGTTCGAATAGACGTGCGGCTCTAGCTCTATTGTCTGGCCGTTATATAGTATTTCGAATACGGGCGCTTTTATGCCGAAATTAAGGCTTCCTTCATTGCCAATAGAAACGACTCTTTCGACCACGTCTGCTTCGTTGGTTATGCGTACGCAGTGCGCGATTACGCGTTCGGTGCATTCTCTATGCCCCTTGCGGCCAGACAATGCCGCCGAAATCAGAATGGCAATTCCTATAGCGATGGAGGCTATGCCGAATAGTATAAATGGCGTGTATTCTTCTTGCATGGTTTTATTCTAGAATATTATCCTCATTAGTATTATTAGAATAATGATTAGCCCCGCGCCCATTAAGGCATAGCAAGCATAAAGAGTCTTCTTGTCTACTTGGCCGTCGCCACCGACAATATCAGACAACGTTTTCACTACTTTTGCGCCGCTGGACTTATCGATATAAAACTTTTCAATTGAATCAATTTTGCGAAGATTGTCCTTCGATTCTTGTGGAGGAAACTTATATTTAATAGTTTTGCCATCATGAATTACTTCAAAAACCTCAAAGAATCTCCCATCTTTTTCTTCATGTTTTTTACAGATCCCAATACATTCAGCATAGCCCGCCGGAATCTTCCTTCCTTTTTTAGACTCTGAAATCTTGCCATATGAATACCCCGCAATCACGAGTATTACCCCGATGATTAATATTATTATTTCGACTACGCTCACAGGCAACTCCTTTTTAGATGCTTCTGTTTATATTTTAACACATGAAAAAGACCCCCTTTCGGGGGGTCGTGAGGTAATTATCGCATATTGATCATGCAGCTTTAGGAGACATTGAGACGACCCAGTTGTAAACCTTGTCGCCATTACGAGAAGTACGCTCCGTTACGGTAACATCCAACCCGGGCAGGCCAATGATGCCGAATGCGCATTTCTCCGAGGTGTCAGCGGTCCATACAATATGGTGCTCAGGGCCAACAGTGATTTTTCCTGTAATCCCATACTCTTCTGCGATATTTCGGACATCCTGGCTCAGTCTGCGTTCGCAGGCGACCATTATCGGCTCGCCGTTGATGAACGTAACGACAATTGCAGCATTCTTTATACCGTACGCCTCAATCCTGTGCCCAGGATCTGCGCGAAAATAGCTCTGCCAACAGCCCCGGCGACTGACATCTCCGAAGGAAACATTGCGATGCTCGGGAGTCGCAAATGCTTCATTTATGTCATATAGAGCCCCCAATGTGCCGCAGTCGTGCCATACAAAGTTGCCAACTACGGTGTACAGCCTCTCCATAAGGAGGGCCATAAATTCATCGGTAGACAACGAATGGTTTTCGTAGTCTTCGCCTTTTATAGCCTCGAGCAGATCAGCGGCTCTCCATATGTTGATTCCAGTATTACACGCTGTCGTATCTGCCAACATCATCTCATTAGCTATCTCGAGTTCCGGTTTTTCGATAAACTTAAGAACTCTGCCGTTTTCGTCATAAAACACGTGCCCAGAACCCATAAAGGTTACGAGATCGTATATTTTAACGCCGATGATGGTAAACATGCCGCTTGTCGCAAGTTGCACGCCTCTTTTTATCGTAGCCGCGAACGACGCATTCGCCTCCACCAACTGATCCGATGGTGTATTTATGAGAACTGCATCCTTGTCGCGAGAAAGCACGAACTCCGCGGCCTTAATCATGGCTCCCGTATATCCGTATTTCGGGAGGATTTGGTAGATGTTTTGCGGCAGAATACCGAGGCCACTCAGCTTTTCTTTCGCATGCTTCGTCTGACATTCGTTTGTTGTAATGACGACAACGTGGTTTTTGCTGATTCCCAGATCGATAAACCTTTTTACGGTTTCCTCAATTAGGGTCTGCTTTCCTTTCACCGACACAAAGGGCTTCGGCCTGTATTTGTTACTGAGCGGAAATAGCCTTGTACCTCCGCCACCGGCCAGCACTATCACCCATATGTGACTGATTAGTGCCCTGAAGATGTCGTTTGCGATTTTCTCTACTGTTTTTGCTACTTTTTCAGGCATAATTACCCCCTCCTTTTTTAATGTGCTTGTTCTAATGAAACAAAAAACAGTAATCTCTACGACTACTTTTACTTTTATATCATACCGCGTCAATATAGTCAAGAGTAAGCATTATTTTACTAACAAAAAATCTCCCCATTGCTGAGGAGATTTTCGCGTAAGATATATCAATTATTTGACAATCTTGGTAACAACGCCAGAACCGACGGTGCGGCCACCTTCGCGGATAGCGAAGCGGTCATTGTCGTTCATAGCGATTGGAGCGTTGAGCTTTACCTTGAAGGTGACAGTATCACCAGGCATGACAATCTTTTCTTTGTCTTCGAGCTCAACCTCACCGGTAACGTCGGTGGTGCGGAAGTAGAACTGTGGCTTGTAACCATTGGAGAATGGCGTATGGCGACCGCCTTCTTCCTTCTTCAAGATGTAAACCTGACCTTCGAATTCGGTGTGTGGGGTGATGCTACCTGGAGCAGCAATAACCTGACCACGCTCAATTTGATCGCGCTCAATACCGCGGAGGAGAAGACCAGCGTTATCGCCAGCTTGACCCTGATCGAGAGTCTTGTGGAAGGCCTCGATGCCGGTAACAACGGATTTTTGAGTGTCTTTGAGACCGACGATTTCGATTTCATCATTGATGTGGACGGTACCCTGCTCGATACGACCAGTAGCAACAGTACCACGACCCTTAATGGAGAAGACATCCTCAACTGGCATCAAGAATGGCTTGTCGAGATCATGCTCTGGAATATCGAAGTATTCATCCATAGCATGGACGAGTTCCATAACGGCATCTTCGTTTTCTTTGTCGCCTTCGAGGGCCTTAGTTGCAGAACCCTTGATGATTGGACAGTTGCGATCGAAACCGTTCTTTTCAAGAAGGTCACGAACATCTTCTTCGACGAGCTCGACTAGATCTGGATCAGCGAGGTCCATCTTGTTCAAGAAGACGATGATTTTTGGAACGTTTACCTGGTGAGCCAAGAGTACGTGCTCACGAGTCTGTGGCAAAGCACCATCGTTAGCAGCGACTACGAGGATAGCACCATCAACCTGTGCAGCACCGGTAATCATGTTCTTAATGTAGTCGGCGTGGCCTGGCATGTCGACGTGAGCGTAGTGACGCTTCTCTGATTCATACTCCTGGTGGGAGGTTGCGATGGTAATACCGCGAGCCTTTTCCTCTGGAGCGTTATCGATCTGATCATAAGCGACTGGCTTATTGATATCAGAAGGAAGTCTCTTTGCGAGAACAGCAGTAATAGCAGCCGTCAAAGTGGTTTTACCGTGGTCAACGTGACCCATGGTACCGACATTGATATGTGGCTTGCTACGGTCAAATTCTGCCATAGTTTAATATTCTCCTTTATTTTTAATAAATTTTGGGCACTAATATTAACCAGCCCAAAAAGTCTATATGGGATTATTTTATATGATTATTTGCTGAAAGTAAAGCATAAATGCGAGAGATAACAGATATATGTTGTTCTTGCTATATTTTTCGAAACCATGCGTTGTTGTCCAAGATTTTTGTACGATACGACCACTTATTTTCGAACATTTTAATCAGTACAGATAACGGATATTTGTACAAAGATTGCGAAGAGAGGTAAAGCTATCTTTAATGGCCAGTATCAGTATTGTCGTACAAATACTTTTGACAACTTTGTAAGCTACGAAATCGGCCGCGCAGGCATAGAGCATGTGGGAAGATGGCGTATTTGACTAATTTAAGATTTATGCTAGAATATATTCAAATCTTGCACATTTACAAAGGAGGTGCTTATGCAGACACTTATCATAATTCTTGTAGTCGTCTTCGTGATCGACATCATCGGGATTAACATCAACATAAATTATGATGTCGAATATGAAGATCACGATTTGCGGCCCATAGCCGATGAAGACATTCCCAAAAGAGCAAATTTGGTTGCGAGTACTACGGTAAAAAGAGACTTCATCTACGCCCTTGAACCTCTGAGAGCTGACAAATATTGCTACATTGAAGATGAGCGTATCCATGTCGTATTGAGCGATTCGTCGAAGATGTCTTTTGGTAGATTCGAAGCACATATCGTTCCTAATCCAAGAGGTAGCCAGCCAAAGCTCCTAAATGAAATCGAGACAAAGACCGTATCGTTATTTGGGTTTACGCTCCGCAAGTCTACCAAAATTGACAAAATTATCTTGTCGCCCAATGTTGCCTTCAGCGAAGAAGACGAATATACGGTAGCTATAAGTCTGTCTCATTTTGAGGCTGCTCGTGATTATTTCGCGAATAAACTGAGAGTGTCCGAGTACAAAGAGGCTCAAGATGATGTTGTTTACTATCGAGTAATCAATAGAGCTCATATCCCTGGCGAGTCGCATCCCGACGGAGGTTCTTTCGTGACTACAGTCTGCGAGGTAGACTCCGAGAACGGCATTGAGGGCAAATACGACAACACCGTCTTTGTCTACTCCGAGGAAATGTACAAAGCATGCCGCCCTGGAGATGTGATTTTTCTGTCCAGCGACGGGAATTGGCATTTCTGATGCCGCCACTCAAACAGCCGCCCCACTAGGGCGGCATTTTTATTGACTTTATCACCTCTTTCTGTTATGGTATCTAAAGTTGTTCTTTAAAATCGGCAGAAGTATGCCAAACTCATTAGGAGGTACCTATATGAAACCTGAAACTGCTATAATCTTCTCTCTCGCACTTGTCGTGATCGCTATCCTGTATTGCGTGGTAAAGGGCGCAAAAGTAACTGTTACCACGGGGGTCTCAAGCTACTCCACCTCCGTGACGGTGTGTGGCGTTGACACGGTGGCTACAGATATCAAGCTGCGCGTCAGGTGGCCTGATGGCTCAAGATTATACGAAGATAACATAAGATCATTATTCTATGGTCTTTTGGCGGAACATCACTATTTAATCGATGGATTTGATGTCGTCTATAGTCCGTTCGCCGAAATGCAGATTCGTAATGGAATCATGAGCGGAGTCGAAGGAATGGGCGGAGAGATCGTAAGCCTCGACGTAAGTGTTAGAAAATTATAAAACGCTTACATACTTGTCCGAGGAGGTTCTTGAATAGTGAAAAAAATTATAAAACGCCACTACCTGCAATACTTGGATGGATATCCGGAAGCCCAGTACAAAGTATGCGTTGACGGATTTCGCTTCCCTATCTCGAAAGCCATGTCGCACGACGTAATGTATGTCGTATATAAAAACCCGTCATTCGCAGGAATATTTGATGCGTCTATGGGCTACACGGCCGCCCGCTATCGTGGCGGTACGCCTCTCTGTCCTTTCTGTTGTGATCGCTCCCTGATTCGAGTTAAACCACTTGGGATTACGGGGCACCCATATAAGGTCTCCTACGAGTTTGAGGTTGGGTCAAAAGCACCTTTTTTGCACATACTTCACACGAACTACGTCTTTTGCTATTCCATTGAGGATGCGCATTATATTCGCGAAAGTTTACTCGAGGGTCGCTCTACATGGGAGCGCATCATTGCACGATTACTCGACAGGTTCTCGCCGATTTAAATTGAAGAACAAGCATTTTTTACTCCGCCACTCAAGGCGGAGTTTTTACTTTTATTGACTTATGTTTATATTTAACCCCTGGCATGGCCAGGGGTTTTGCTTGTATTAAAAATGCTGGCCCTAAGGCCAGCTTTATAACTTTGGTTTTATAGTTCCTGTCAGCCGAGATGCTAGGTTAGCTATCCGGTAACCCAATATCGACGTATTTTGCTTTGCCACTGAGCTTACTGTATCCAACTCTCACCAAAACCTCTATCGTGTCGCCCTCTTTTACGGCTTCGTAGAGTTCTTCGTCGCGGATATCGTGCAGCCAGCCAAATAACAGATTAGTCTCATCCGCCGATTGCGGATAGGAGCTGCGGATTAGCTTAACCCATACTATATATTCTTCCGGGTTATGAATCCTGTTCAAAACGATAGCTTTACCTACGATCATGGGGAAAAAGGTGGTGCTTGCTTCTACCTTCTCGCGTTCTACCACTCTTGCTTCGAATGTATGCCATTCGGCATAATTGACAAAGAATGTCCTATAAATAGCATCCCATATTATGTATGCAATTAGGAGCACGCCCACGACAAACAAAAGCATGCAGATGGCCATTAATATATCTAACGATCTCATTTTTTACCCCCTTTCAAAATGCTATTGTTTGATTATAGCATATATGATGCTATTTGTCAATCATCTCTTGTTAACATAAAATTTATTCCAACGTATTGCCCGATAACATATAAGTCGAACACCAAAAAGCCGCCCCCGGAAGGAGGCGGTCTTGTTTAGCTGTCTTATTTCGAATTTCGCTTATATATGCTTCGCTATATAAGCTCATTCTCACCGACGCCTCGGAAATGCGAGCATTTCCGCAGCCGTCTTATTTCGAATTTCGCTTATCAATGATCTCTTGCGCGATGTTCGGTGGGACTTCCTCGTAACCGTTCAGCTCCATCGTAGAAGCGGCGCGGCCCTGAGACATACCGCGGAGATCCGAAGTATAACCAAACATGTTTGCTAGAGGCACGAAGCCAGAGATGACCTTGACACCATTCTCGCGGTCTTCCATGTTCTCGACACGGCCACGGCGAGAGTTGAGATCGCCAATTACGTCGCCCATGAAGTCTTCTGGGGTGGTGATTTCAATCTTCATGACTGGCTCTAAGAGAACTGGACGAGCCTTCTTGATGCCCTCACGGGTCGCAAGTGCACCAGCGAGGTGGAATGCGAGCTCGGAAGAGTCGACATCGTGGTAGGAACCATCGTAGAGGGTCGCCTTGACGTCGAGTACTGGATACCCAGCAATAACACCACCTTCGAGCGTCTCCTTAACGCCTTCCATGACTGGCTTGCGATATTCAAGAGGAACAACGCCGCCTTTAATCTGATCGATGAATTCAAAGCCTTTGCCTGGCTCATTTGGTTCAAACTTGATCCAAACATCACCATACTGACCACGACCACCAGACTGCTTGATATGCTTACCCTGAGCTTCGGCGGTACCACGAATGGTTTCGCGGTAGGCTACTTGCGGTTCACCAGTATTAGCCTCGACGTTAAATTCGCGTTTCAGACGGTCGATAATGATATCAAGGTGAAGCTCGCCCATACCAGAAATAATGGTTTGGCCGGATTCTTCGTCAGTGTGAACGCGGAAGGTTGGATCTTCTTCGGCGAGCTTGCCGAGACCGATTGCCATCTTCTCTTGGTCAGCCTTAGTCTTTGGCTCCACGGCAATAGATACAGGTGGATCTGGGAATTCGATAGACTCAAGCAAAATTGGATGAGCTGGATCACAAAGCGTAGTACCGGTGGTAGTATCCTTGAGGCCTACAACGGCAGCAATATCGCCAGCGCCGATTTCATCGATATCGTCGCGCTTGTCGGCAAACATACGGACGAGACGCCCAACGCGCTCTTTGTTGCCAGTTGTTGCATTCAATACATACGAACCGGAAGATAGCTTGCCCGAATATACACGGATGAAGATTAGTTTACCAACAAATGGGTCGGTTGCAATCTTGAAAGCAAGGGCCGTTAGCGGCTCTTTCTCATCGCTATGGCGAACAATATCTTCGCCAGTCTTTGGCGACTTACC
Source organism: uncultured Candidatus Saccharibacteria bacterium (assembly GCA_947304395.1). Taxonomy (GTDB): domain Bacteria; phylum Patescibacteriota; class Saccharimonadia; order Saccharimonadales; family Saccharimonadaceae; genus UBA2834. Next base: position 3,711 of record CAMZBA010000002.1, on the reverse strand, counting down.
GAGAATAGCCGGAATGTCGGTTGGGGCTGGTAAGAAGTCGGTCACGAGATCGAGAACTTTCTCAACAATAACACCGCGGCCATCACCGCCGGTGACGAGGAAGAATTGACCATCAATGACACGCTTGCGCAAAGCCTTTTTAAGTTCTTCTGGGGTGATAGCTTCTTCGCCTTGTTCGAAGAACTTTTCCATCAACGCTTCGTCGGCCTGAACAGCTTCCTCGACAAGCATGGAGCGATAATTCTTAGCTTTTTCGACCATATCGGCAGGTATTTCGCCAACGGCTAGCTCGTGATCGGCATAATCTTTGTAGGTGTAAGCCTTCATGTCGATAAGATCAACGACACCGCAGATATCTTTCTCGAAGCCAATTGGAAGATGAATAGCAAAGGCATTCTTGCTCAGGCGCTTGTGAATAGATTCGAGAGATTTGTAGAAATCGCCGCCAATTTGGTTGATTTTGTTGATGAAGCAAATGCGTGGAACGCCATATTTATCAGCCTGGCGCCAGACGGTTTCAGACTGAGCCTCGACACCCATCTTACCGTCGAATACGACTACTGCGCCATCGAGCACACGAAGCGAGCGCTCTACCTCAGCGGTAAAATCGATGTGGCCTGGGGTATCGATAATGTTGATTTTGTGACCTTTCCAGTAGGCAGTAACAGCAGCGGAAGTAATTGTAATACCGCGCTCTTTTTCCTGCTCCATCCAGTCGGTAGTAGCACCGCCGGTATCGCCCTTGACGAGGTCGATTTTATGCTTGAGACCAGTACGATAGAGAATGGCCTCTGATGTGGTGGTTTTACCAGCATCGATATGGGCGATGATGCCAATATTGCGATACTTGGATAAATCCGTAACTTTTTGGTTTGCCATATATTTCCTTTAAATTATTTTAGACAATAGCAATAATAGCTCTTGCAAGCGTTTGGAATAATAGTAACACATTTTGGTACGATAAGAAAGATGTGACGTCGAGCAATTAACTAACGATTCGACACAATTTCTTCGCCCTGGGAATTTTTACAATACGACTTCGTTTTTCCACTAAAGTCTAGATGGATGGTATACTTTTCGCCATTATAGCGTCGATCAAAGTCGAAAATGCCTTTCTTGCTTATCTTGCGAACCTTCAAGTCTCCATTTATTAGGACAGGGTCGGTTTTCCAAAGATTGGTCAGCTTTCGGTAGAGGCTGAGCGTAGATTGCTCGTTTGCCTCCTGCATAATATATTCACCCCAATCAATAGGCTGGCGCGCATTATCTCGTGAGGATATCTTAACTTGTCGCATAGCTTGCGCCTTGGTCTTACCTTCCTTACGCAGCCTTCGATAGATCATGCGCGACTGTACTCCTGGGTAATCGTCAATATTATTACTTAGCTTAGCATTCTTCGTGCCAAGCTCCTGGCCCTGATAGATGCAAGGAAAGCAGCATGGCAACAAGAATTCCAACATGGCTAAAGTTTTTGGATTTGCATGAAAGCGAGACGGCGAACGTGGCGTGTCGTGAGATTCGAGAGCGAGAGAGAATTTCGGTTCTATGCTCCATTTGGCAAGCTTGCGGAACCATTTAGTGTAATTAACAGGATGAAAATAGTCTTTAATTGAGAAAAAGGTATCCGCAACATCGAGCGTGCCGATATTAAACGAAGCATCAAAGGCTTTTCGCGTCAGTTCATGAAAGCGCGCATGGCTCAAAAAGTTCCCACCAATCGGTTCGGCGATTGTAAATATCTTTTCGGAACTAAACAACTTCTCCAAAATCGCTACCGTCTCTTTAGTCTGATAATAGTTAAAGAATCCGGACAGGCGCGGGAGCACTCCGCTTTTAAGGGCGTCTTCCGCCAAAACATTAGCCGAGTCAACCCGGAAACCGGCGACGCCATTATCGACCCAAAACTTGATAATATCCTTAAACTCCCTAACCACGCGCGGATTGCAGAAATTTAAATCTGGCTGCGTGCTGTCGTATAGGTGAAGATAGTACTTTCCGCGATTTTCGTTATAGTCGAAGGCTGGACCGCCGAAGAATGAATTCCAGTTTAGGGGCTTATCTAGCCAGACGTAGTAGTCTTTATACCAAGAGTCGTGGCGCTCGGATTTCTTAAACCAAACATGTTCATTCGAAGTGTGATTCAAGACAAGATCTAACAGGATGCCGATATTATATTCTTTGGCAACCGATACGAGCTTTTTAAAGTCGCGCATATTGCCGAATCGCGGGTCAATCTTGCAGTAATCCGATACATCATAGCCGCCATCCACCCACGGGCTCAGAAATATTGGGCTGAGCCAAATATAGTCGGGCTGAAGCTTAGCAATCAGCGGTATTTTGTCTGCGATATCTCGCAATGATCCGATGGCCGTAGGATAGATTTGATAGATAAGCTTGCGCTTTTTCATAATCTAATTTTAGCACAAGCACTTTGTAGTATATAAGCACCTGAGTACCTATACCCAAGACGTGTATTTCATACCATTTAAAAAGACTCCGCCTCAATTAGCGGAGTCTGTGGAGTGAAGTTGGCGTCGCCGAGAAGCGCAGCGGCTTCTACTTCCCGGACAGGAACCGCTCCCGTCCCTGCTGGAATCCATCGCTGAATGCCTCTCTGGCGCGACGAAGGGCGGGAAGCAGGACGGCTTCAAAGAAGGATTCCCTAACGTAGCGTTCCCTTCTGTCGCGCTCATTCTCCGCCATCCTAAACTCGGCGATCGCAGCATCCAGCCTTTCGGAATCGAGATCGAGATCGTCGCGGCCGGGTCTGCCATTGCAGATAACTTCATGGACGGTTCCAATGAAGGTTTCATCAGCGAACTGCTCTCTTCCCGAGCGGGCCTGCTCCGTACTTCTGACTTCATCGGCTGCCGCCTTCGGCATTGCAGGATCGATCTTGCAGATGTCGGGTCTGCCATTGCTGATAACTTCATGTGCCATGCTTGACACCTCCTTTTTAGGAAATTACTTGTTTTATGCAACAATAATGTTATTATATCACACTATTTATTTTTAGTCAAGCATTATTAGTTTTCGCCATCGCCGATACTTGCCATAAAAAAATGACCCCCGGATTCCTCCGAGAGCCATTTTTAAGTGATTGCGAATTAGGCGCGAGCAAAGTGCGCAAAGGCGCGGTTTGCCTCAGCCATACGATGGCAATCTTCCTTCTTCTTGAAGGCGGCGCCAGCTTCGTTGTAGGCGTCAACAATTTCCGCCTCTAGACGCTTGGCATATGGCATGCCTGAGCGAGCACGTGCGGATTGAACTAGCCACATCATTGCGAAATGAAGTTGGCGATGTCCGGCGATTGGGAATGGAATCTGATAGTTCGCACCACCAACACGACGAGATTTAACTTCAAAATCTGGGCTGATATTCTTAATAGCCTGCTCGAGAACTTCTACAGGGTTCTCGCTTTTGAGCTTCTTGGCGGCACCTTCGATGGCGGAATAAACCGCACGTTCAGCGACATGCTTCTTGCCGTCAAGCATAGACTTATTAATTAAACGTTGGACCAAAACGCTCTGGTATTTGCGATCTGGCATAACTTTGCGCTGCAAGCTTGAAGTAACTTTACGTGGCATAATTACTTACCCTCCTTCTTTGCGCCGTATTTAGAACGACCCTGCTTGCGACCCTGGACGCCCTGTAGGTCCAAAGTACCGCGAACGATATGATAGCGAACACCTGGAAGATCTGGCACACGAC
>CAMZBA010000001.1 GCA_947304395.1 uncultured Candidatus Saccharibacteria bacterium | reverse complement strand
TTAAGGAAGGTGACAAGTTCCGTATTCAGGTTTTTGAAGGTACGGTAATTCGTGTCGACCGCAAGCAATCACATACCGAGCGTATTGTTGTTCGCAAGGTTACCTCTGGTGTCGGCGTTGAGAAGAGCTTCTTGATGCATAGCCCGCTTGTAGAAAAAGTTGAGATTGTCCGCCGCGGTAAAGTACGCCGTAATAACTTGCGCTATCTCCGCGAACGCTCTGGTAAGAGTGCACGCTTGGCACAGAAAGATTTCGATCGCCATGCCGCAAATGCACTTCCAGAGGAAGAAGTCGCAGAGGAAGCGCCAGCCGAGGAAGTTAAAGAAGCCGAAACGGCAGAAGCTGCCTAAATTGGCAATTTTAGGAATAGATGAAGTAGGAAGAGGTCCCTGGGCGGGACCTCTTGTTGTGGGCGCATGTGTTTTAGGTGACGCACAAATCGAAGGCCCGACCGACTCCAAGAAACTTACCGCCAAGAAACGTGAGGCTTTAGCGCCAATCATTCAAGAGAAGGCGACGGTTGGTTTAGGCTGGGTTTCGGCGGCGGAATTAGACGAAATTGGCATGACAGCCGCACTCTGCAAAGCTTGTCGCGAGGCAGTGAAGCAAATCCATGTACCCTTCCATGAAATTATTATTGATGGGACGATTAATTTTCTACGCGATACGCAGCTGTCTTCGCACGTACAGGTGTTAACTAAGGCAGATTTATTGGTGCCAGAAGTATCGGCCGCCTCAATCGTAGCAAAAGTTGCACGTGATAATTATATGTACAAGTTGGCAGAAAAGTATCCTGGTTATGGTTTTGAAAAACACGTTGGCTATGGCACGGCAGCACATCGCAAAGCGCTACAAGAACTCGGCGTATGCCCCGAGCATCGCAAAAGTTTTCGCCCAATTGCGGAAATGCTGGACATTTCTTCGGCAAAGAAAAGCTCGAACAGCACTAAAGCGAAAGGCGACCGTGGCGAGACGGCGGTTTGTGATTATTTAATTAAAAGTGGGCATGAAATCATGGCGCGAAACTGGAAGAATAAGTTTTGCGAAATCGACATCATTTCGAAGTTTAATGGCGTGCTCTGCTTTACTGAAGTTAAATATCGGCGCGCTGGCGCTGGGCTAGATGCGATAGATAAAAAGAAGCTCGAAAAAATGCGCTTTGCGGCGGAGTTTTATTTAGCTCAAAATGGTGGCGGCGCGGCAATTTTAGCAGCCGCCGAAGTATCTGGTGATAATTATAAAGTTACCGATTTTCTAGTTTTGCAATAAAAAAGAGAGCCCCTCCCAGCTCTCATAGGTTTATTGTTACTTTCGATCAGAATCAGGGTCAGATTGTAAGCATATCGCGAACAAAGTCCTTATTATGCAGGTCGCTCTCGTTCTCCACGATGTCTCTGTCGTGTATGCCATAGAGATACTCGATTGCTTCCTCGATGCCGATGAGGCCATACTTAACGCACGGCCGCATCATGAAGAGAAACGCATTGTCGATTTCCTCGAAGCTTGCACCGTCGTCCTCGCAGTCATACTCGTCCCCGTAGTAGTATGAATGACGGACGAGGTCCATCAGCTCGTATACGAGGCCCTCCTTATCCCCCGCATGCTTTACGAGATCACGGAAGATGTTATGATACCACCTGAATATCGAAAGACGATGCGGGCGGTTGGCGTCGAGCGCCCCGATCTCCGCCTCCAGCAGAACTTCCGCCGTGAGGCCGCCCTCGAACATTCTGCCAATGCTCTTGCGGACGAGGTCGGGCTTTTCTTTCATGGCCCGCTCGATTATGTCGTTCGGCTGAACGCCATAATCAATCTTGACCTCGAACGGCAGGTCGGCCTTGGAGCCGATCTTACAAGGGGTTGCCCCCCTGTCCAGCAGCTCTATAGCCTCCTCGAGGCTGAAAAACTCAGACGTGTCGGCGACGGCGTTTGCAGACGCACGCATGCCGATCTTCTCCCGGAAGGAGAGGCCGGGGAGAGCTCTTACAACGAGATCAGGTTCAATTCCCGCCTCGATCACCTCTTCGTGGCGGGCCCAGAGGTTAGGGATGGACTTTACATAATCCAGCTCCTTAAACTCGGGAGCCATCCCCCTGATCACAGGGCGCCGTCCAACATAGTCTTCCACCGTCAGGCGGCAGAAGAGGTCGGAGAGACTGCGACCGTCAGCCTTGAAAGCCCTGATCAGGGCGCGAATGTTCTGGCTGATATAGCTGCTTTTTTCTTCGACTGTGGCGGTGTTGTCACCAACCGTGCTATCAAATAAGTCCAGGATAAACAGATTCATAAAGTATTCCTCCTAATCTGCTCTGATAAAAAATAACTTTAACGATCTATATAAACACCAGCCAGCGCCGATGGAATTATCTTTGTAATTATAGCACATCTGCCGCAATTAGTCAATATCTTTCCCATATTCTGGCTACTAATCAAGGCCAACAGTAGCCTCGTCTGGGCATAGTGCAAGCACTTTTTGCATGGCAGATTTTTCGGTGGGTGTTACCCAAAGATGATATTTATACTTGATTGATATTTGCCGAGCAACGTATTGGCATTGAAATGCCTGGTTTGAAGGAAGCCAAGTATCGGCGGCCGCATCGGATTTGTCTTGATTGGCTTGCCCCTCCACGGCAAGAAGATTGAGCGGGTCCTGACTAAGCTCGTAGCGCGTATCGGCGTTGAGTTTGTAGGCGCCAGTCGCCCAAGCATTACTGAGTGCGACAACGTGATCGATTTGAACCTCTTCTGAAGTGCCCTGTCCGCGCTTAAATTCAATAATTGTCCCAGTATAGGGATCTTCTAGGGTGCCGGTTTGGACTTTGCAACCTTTTAGGACAGTATTCTTGAGGTCACGCTGCAAAATGACTTCACGCATACTACAACCACGCTCGTCTATTCCCCAGCTATCATAGAAAAGTTTACGATAATACTTTTGCGAATGATCTTTTTCTTGAACGGCGAGACTCTCCAGGACGTCTTTCGCCTTGGTCGAGTCGGCCTTGGTTTGCTCTGGCTTAAGTTCGATTTCGTCGGGTTCCTGAATTGTCGGATCGAGTAGGGCGACATATTCATAAGAGCTTGGGTTTAGAAAAATATAGACACAAAAAGCTCCTACCGCTAGGAGTACGGCAATGATCCGCCGAGCGCGATAGGAGATTTTCGGAAACATTTTAATAATTCTGAGCCTGGATTTCGAAGTAGGCCTGTGGGTGCTTGCAAACTGGGCATTCTTCTGGGGCACTGTCGCCGATATGAATATAGCCACAGTTGCGACACTTCCAAACCGTTACGCCGTCAGCCTTGAAGACCATGCCATCCTCGACGTTCTTAAGTAATTTACGATAGCGTTCTTCGTGCTTGGCTTCAATTTTGCCGACTTCTTCGAATAATTTAGCAATTTCTTCGAAGCCTTCTTCGCGTGCTTCTTTGGCGAATTTGACATACATTTCGGTTTCTTCATACTCTTCGCCAGCAATGGCATCTTTGAGATTTTCAACCGTATCTGGAACGACGTTCGCATGGAGAAGTTTGTACCAGATTTTGGCGTGCTCCTTCTCGTTATCGCTAGTCTCTTGGAAGATTTCGGCAATTTGCTCGTAGCCTTCTTTCTTAGCCTTGCTAGCGTAGAATTGATATTTTACGCGCGCCTGAGACTCGCCCGCAAAAGCGGCGTTGAGATTCTTCTCGGTCTTTGTACCCTTTATTTCTGCCATATTTTTCTCCTTAGTTAATACTTATTTTAACAGAGATTGCTATCACACGAAAAGCGCGAGCATAATAATTAGTCTTTGTCGAGTTTTTGCTCTAGTTTTTCGATTTTACGCTCAATCTTTTCGTATTTTCGACGGCTTTTAATGGCACGTTTTTGGTCTTTGCGAATTAGTTTGCGAGCAATGTTTTGTTCCTTGAGCCAGTTTTGCAGGCGTAAGTATTCTTCGTAGTGATTGGGCATCATTTTTCCGCGTTTGAAGAGCCCTTTGATTTCATTGCGCATGAACCAAGTTGCAAATTGGACTTCTTCTTTTTGGAATTTAAGCTTGGAGAGCGGAATGTCCGCCTGAAGATAGTAATCGTCAAAAAAGCATTGTTCCTCGTCGGAGCGGCCAGAATAAAATAATACGAGATCTTTTGGATTAACTTCAATACCGAGCTCTTCTTGAATTTCTGCAACCATGCCTTGTAGACTGGTCTGCCCCGCTTTGGGATGACCGCCCGTAGTAGCATATAAACCATTGCGCGACTTGGCGCGTTTTTGAATCAAAAAATGCCCACTAGAATTTTGGATAAAAACCATCACCACCTGCACATAGCGACCTTCTGGAATAGGGTCGCCGACAGTGATTTTTTGCTTCGTGAGTTTATGATTTTCGTCATAGAGGTCACGCTGCTCGGTTTCAACTTTCTTGGTTTCGACTTTCGGCGCAGCTTCGCTTGCTTTTTCGTGCCGCAGTTTTAACGTTGGCATATTATTATAATTTTAACTATATAATTCTTAAAGTCAAAGTGTAAGATTAAAAATATTCAACTTGTGGTTTGTGGCACATATATTTATGTTTAGCCCAAAATATAGGCAAGAACCGTAATTATAAGCAAAACAGTTAGCAAAATAGTTGCATAAACTAGCCGTCTAAGCCATAAAAATCCATAAAACGCTTTACGGTTCCCAGTTGAAGATTCCGTCGTTTTGTTTTGTCTTTTTCATCTGGATCAACGCTTTCTTTTTTAAATGAATTACAACCACTAATCGTCTTATACTTCTTCATCGGTTTAGTATTTTGCATTTTTCGGCCATCTTTTTTCCAATTTGGCTTTTTTGTTTTTCTTCCGCTCGCAATTATCTCATTCTCACGCCGTCGTTTTAGATTTTCTTGTTTTATATACAATGCATCTATATCCTTTGCAATTTCAGCACTGCTCTTCTTCGAAGCTTCAAGCAGCTTTTGATAATTCTTCTCCGCATTACTCAGACGGCCTTTTTCTTTATTGCCGACTGCTCGCCTATGCTCGTTGTTTAAATAATCAAAAATATCTTTACTAACTATCTTTTTAATATCTCGTATTCGATAAGTAGTTGGACCGTCCTTATATATTAATCTAAATTCAACAGCATCTTTTATCATTTGCTCCGCTTCCGCAATTGAAACATCAAACTCAAAGGCAATATTCTTTGCGGAAAATATTTTATGCCTACCCAATCCTTTAATGTAGTTCCAGAAATTACGCCTACTCGGTAGATTATTAGGCACTCTAGGCTTCTTTTTCTTTTGAATGCTATACATTAGCTCGTACAACCGATCGGCTAATTCTTTATCCTTGTCATCCATAGCACGTCTATAAGCAGCGCATAGCTGCTTATATTCATCACATTTAATGTCGGTAATATTTTTATATTTATCGACTATGCTATTGATTGAATTTTCCCTAACTCGCTCTGCTACATTTTCGGGTATTTGCATATCACATATCCTACAATAGTTTTCCCGTAAAAGTCAGTTCTTCATTATTACGAACCTCTGAAAATTCTAGCAATTCGCGAATCGTCATATTCTTACGTTTCCATTCATAAAATGTTGCGTCACCGAGTAGCACGTAGTGCCAAGTTATATCTTCACGTTTTCCTGACGGCAAATCATTAATGCGCTCCACCCAACGAAGTGCGGCGCGTTTTTTGCGGATGACGTTTTGGTGCGATATTTGATCTTGAGATTTGGTCTCTACTAGATAATTATCGCTGCCTATACGCACAACAAAGTCTGGAATATATTCCGCTGGCATACCGTCTTCGCGCACATAACGAAAACGAGCAAAAGTATGACGGTTCTCAATTACTTTACATAACGCATCTACTTCGCCATCATTGTCGCAGAATTCCATAAAATCATGTTCGAACTGACCTTTATTACTCGGAAAAGGACATTTTTCATAAATACATTTTGCAAGCTCGATACTAAATTTTTCACGAACGGTTATTTTATCTACGCTCGAGAAAGGCGTGAATACGACATTCGTTTCTCCAATGCTCTCGGCTTCTTCTTGTGCAGCAACAATAGCAGAGGCTATTTGACCAATAATATGGTTCATTACTTCAGTAATAAGGAGCGCCTTCCAGTTTTTTCCTTCGGCCGGATTAATTTCTTGCCCAAATAGCTGTTTACGAATATATTTATCAATTATCGCAGCAATCTGGACATTATTAATAGACAAAATCGGAAAATCAAGCGCTTTACGACTACGCCCCATACTATCTGCGGTATTTAGTTTTTCTACGATATGATTCGTAATACGACTAAGATAATCATTATAGCTTGTCGAGCGGAATACTCCCGATGTTACTTCAAAATATCCAGCCTTTACGCCACTCAAAACTTCTTGGTCAATCCATTGTTCGCGCTCCGGAATCATTTTAATCAATGTCTCATATTTCATGCCAAATGGTTTGAGCTTCGTAATATCCATTGATGGAGTTTTCATAACTGACTCAGCTTCATTAATGATGAGTGGCAAACGAAAATCATAGTCCATATAATTTTCTTTTAGGCCGACTGGAATTAAGTCTCCCTTAATCTTATCGTCACCGCCCAGGTCATCTTCCTCTTCTTCAATGCCCATTAAGCCACCGTTAACTAGTTCGTCATAGAAATCGCGAAAAGCTGGATGCTCAACAATCGATAGCACATCGAAATAATTAGTCGCAGGCTTATGCTCGACCATAATTACGCGGCGATTCTCGTTCTTTAACTCATCAATTTCTTTATTACCGCGCCACATTAAACGCAAACCGCGACCGATTGTTTGTTCCAGAAGAATTCCGGAAGTCGTACTACGAAGTGGAACAATGACGCAGATATTATTAACATCAAAACCTTCACGAAGCATCAAGACAGAAATAACTACGCGCGGATTCTCGTGGCGGTCGAGTGCAAATAATTTATTGCGAAGATTATTCCATTCCTCTTCGCCAACTTCGCCTTTCTTATTGCTGTGAATCTCGATAAATTCCTCCTGGCTCATTCCTTCAATTTTCAAGAAGTTCGCAACGAGCGGAACAACATTTGTGTCTTCACAGACGACCATCATTTTCGGCCGTTTAGTTGGGTCGATGTCCTTAAATTCTTCTTCGAGCTTAGCTAGTTTCGAAATACCAGCGCGCAGCATTTGACGCTGACCGTCAGACAAGTCTACTACTTCACCACGGTCATTGCGAACTGCTTTGAAATCTAATGCTTCCGTTGCTAGTTCTTTGCGTTCAGAAAGCATCAAAGTTTTTACGAGGCCGCGCCGAATCGCGTCCGTTAAATCAAAATCCACGACGATATGTGGGAAGTAGACTTTTTCCTTGCCCTTTTGATTGTATGGCGTAGCGGAAAAATCTAATTGCATAGCACGGTTAGCCTTACCTTCAGCGATATAACGCAAAGATTTTTGCCATTCAACTTCTTCCTTTTCGCCACCTTTCATATTGTCGTGGATATGGTGCGCCTCATCATTAATCATCATAAGGTCTGGTAGATTATGTAGGAATTCGAGCTCCTTTTTGCCACGGAGCGAATTATCTAACGAATCTAGACTATTCCCCGCCGTAACGCCTGGCGCGACCGGAAGACGCCAGCCATCCTCGATGCCGGGTTCGTCTTCTTGTTCGTCGGCACCCATAAGCAAGTGAAAGTTTGTAATAGCAATCAAACCGTCTCCGGTAACTTTACTACCGATTTCGGTTTTTGCCGCAACGCTACTTTGTAAGAAACCATAAAACTCATTACGGTATTCTTCTGGCAGAAATAGATTTTCGAATTTCTTAATGTCGCAAGTTTCAAAATTACGAGTTTGACCATCATCGTTCATTTTGCCAAGGAACGCATCGAGCAAACGTTCATAGACAATTAAGCCAGGAGCGACAACGAGGAAATTCTTAGTATAGTCCCCCTCTTCGTTATGTTTGGCGTTGAGATATTGCCAAATCATTAAAGCTTCTAACACCCAAGTTTTGCCAGTACCAGTTGCCATTTTGGCACAATACTTCGGGAACGAATAAATATCATCTCCGAGTTCGCTTAACTTCGTGCCGCCACGTTCTAATAAAAGCTGCGGAGCGATTTCATTATATACGTCAACGACTTTATCTTTTTTGAGTACTTCATGGATGTAAATGATATTCATAATGGCATTACGTTGCCCAATATGGAAATTTAGGTCACGCATATCTACATAGGCATCATCAAACCAATAGGTCAACAATGCGCGCGTAGTTGGCGTGACCGACTCCATAAAGCTGCCGTCTTCCCAGGCCGCTTTGGCGCGTTCCGTTACCGCCTTCGCAAAGGCTAGTGGAGGATATTTGTAGCGTTTTTGTTCGTCAATTTCCATACCTGTTAATCTCCTCAACTACTTCGCTCTCAAAACCAAAGACGTCTACTGCCCTAATGGCAATAAGACCAGTCGTGTTATTAAGCGGAAGTGTAACTTTATTCACAACATGTAGCGGGTCGCTATCGTTGTCAGTATTTTGGCGATAATCCTGCCAAGTACTGCGGAATACGTTGCCGTCAAAGTCAGTATCGATAGACCAATATTCAATCAAGGCAAGCGGGTCGCGCGCGATAACCTCATTCATTTTTTCTTTATTCTTGGAATCAAGTGGCAAAGAATCCGATGAAAGAATGACGTAGTTATCTAGCTCCACAGTAATTTCGTTACCGTTCACAATTGGGTCTTTAATAGTGAGATATTGAAGTGACGAGAAGCGAACCGGCGTATGAATTGTGCCATCTGGATCGACCGCAACTTGGTCACTGAGTTTCTTAAACGTGGTCTTGCTCTTCAATTGGTCGAGAAGATCTGGTGGGATAATTTCAATCGTCAACGTGCCGTTCTTGTATTCATCTAAAGTATCCAGGTATGCGCCTAAGTCGCTACGGAAGTTCCAGCCGAGTAATGCAACTTTATCCCAGCCACCCTGGAAAGTATTCATTTCATCAAGTGCGCGTTTGATAGTATTCGCCGAAACTAATTCTGATGGCGAAGCAACATAAACAAGGCGTTTTGTGCGTGGAATTTTGCCTAAGTTGCGACGCGGATTATCTTCTTCGCGGAACGGAACAGCACCATACAAGTTAATGACGATTTGATTTAAATCACCAATGCGGAAGCGTGTACCAAAGTTGGTACTCATCTGTTCGCGCTGATAGTCGCCGACAGATTGATACAGAAATTCGCCAGCATCATTATCGATAAAGCGCTTGCGCATAATCATAGTGGCAGGCTTACCGATGTCGGAAGTAATCCATTTGCGACCAAGTTTTTCTGCTACGGCTGCAGTAGTGCCGGAACCGCCGAAGAAATCGGCGACGATAGAATTCGGATTAGAACTAGCTTTAATAATACGCTCAAGTAATAATTCTGGTTTCTGAGTAGCGTAATTAACTTTTTCTTTACCTATCGAATTTACCTGATTAATCCTGGTGGGATCCCACTTGTCGAGCCAAGTCCAAACATCATCGAGCGGTCTCGCTTCGTCTGCGTAATATTTTATTGTCGCGCCAGTGCCTCCATATAAATAATGTCTACCATCTTCATCAACTTTATTGTATCTATCTGGGTCCGTTGTTGGAACTCTTAGTTGATTAAAAATATAGTCTTGGCTTTTCGTGATTCTCAGGATATTATCGTGTTTTCGTCCGAAATCTTTTTGAGGCTTTGTCCCCTGCTGATAATGCCAAATTATTTCATTTTTAAAATTTTCTTTTCCGAAAATATCATCAAGCACAACGCGTAAATATGCTCCTATATGCCAATCTACGTGTATATATATTGAACCTTGCTCACTTAATAGCTCTCGCATCAAAACTAGCCTAGGATACATATACTTCAAATAAGCAGCTGTGCCCTTTACGTCTTCGCCGTCAATATTTGCGCTCCAAGTATCCGCATATGCAAACTGCTCAAGTACGGTTGGTTTGCTGTCAATATTTGCACCTGGGAGCTCTATTTTTGTACGATAGTCTGCTTTACTATCGTATGGGGGATCGATATAAATCAAGTCAATTTTGCCACGCATGCTTGGCAAGCCAGAAGCTGGATCGCCAGCCAATAATGCTTGCATGACTAATAAATTATCGCCATAAACTAGGCGATTCTTCCAATCGTCGACATATTCAATATCATCATTGAGGATTTCTGGTTGACTGCGGTCCTTGTTTGGCTGAATAAGTTCATTAGTTTGTAAAGTTATGCGGGACGCAGCTGAAAGTCCGTCCAAAATTCGGTTTGCTTCTCTGCGCCCCTCACTGACTACCTTTGGTAGCAGTTCAATGAGGCTGCTCATAATCGTAGGTTCCAATTACTCTTATGTTTGATAAATTGTTGGCACAGCAATTTAATAAAAATTGCAGCCCCCGAGTTGCCGGCTGGAACCTACAATTTCGCGTTTTAGGCAAAAACTATAAGACCGACTCCTACGAGAGCTGCAATCAAAGTTTTTGCAACGCGAAAATACGTCAGCTAAAACGCGATATATTGTTAAATTGTAAGTTCCACTTTAATTATACCTGTTTTTAAGGGGTTTTTGAAGAATTTATTAAACTCGTGCTTTTGTTGTTTGGCTGTCGCTGCGAAAATAAATCCGTTGGTTTAACATGGAACCTATTGTCGAGCTCGCAGAGGCTCCATAAACGGCATCCTAGATAGCTAGGCCTCTGAGAAAGATTTGAATGATACTTACCATCAAAATATGGAAAGTGGAGTTTAAATTAGGAATCAGATTGGTTTAATAGCAAAAGAGACCAGCTTCAGCTAGTCTCCCCTAAACCAACAAGGCGTAAGTTCTAGGCTTGCGCCTGTATAAATACATTATAACAAATGATTAAACTCATGCTTTTAAGTCACTATGAGCTTTTTTATATTAAAAAGGCACCGCAAGGCGTCTTAAATCAATGGTTTAAACTGACATTGAAGTTCATGAGAGCTCGCAGGGCTTCAATGAACAGGATTCTAGATAACTAGACGCCCTGAGGAAGATTGTCATGGTCATCACAATTCGACTTTGGATTGTGGAGTTCAGAATAAGAATCAGGTTTGTTTAGAGATGAAAAATAACCCATAAGGGTTATTTTCATCAAAACCATTTCGAGCGTAGTTTCTAGAGCTGCGCCCGATAAGTATATTATAGCAAAAGTATTGAACTTGTGCTTTGGGGCGAAATGTTTAATGAATAGAATCAATGTAGGTTGGGCTGGCGAATCGTGAGGCTTCAAAGAGAAACTCGCAGGGGCCTCACTGAACGGTGATTCTAGATAGCTAGATGCTCCTGAGAAAGTTTGGATGCTACTCACTTTCAGGATTTGGATTGTGGAGTTGAGGTCCGAAATTCGCTTGGTGCGGAAGCCAAATAAAAAGAGCTAGCACAAGCTAGCTCTCTCCAACCATTTTGAGCGTAGTTTCTAGAGCTGCGCTCGTTGTATATATTATATCACGCTACTCGACATTTACGCCTTTGCTAAACAGTTTCTTGCCACCGAAATACAAACCGGTAGTCAGCACAAGGTACAATATGTCAGTCACAACAATAAGCGTGCGATAAGTCGAGAAGCTGATTGCTACATCGGCCGCGTCGCCAAACATGGCTTTGACGCTATCGTCAAAAATGCCAATTCCGTAAATAACACCAAGCAGTAGGCTCTGTAAAACAAAATATAGGACAATGCCGAGCACCACCGAACGGACCATGCGGCCATTATTTGCACGATGGCCGACAGTAAGACTAAACATGCCAACATTCACAGCGTAAACTACCTCCAAGACGGCCGTAACGAGTATTCCGAGCACAATAAATGTCATATCGCCATCTTTGAAGACCGAGCGAAAATACTCATACGTATCATTGTTCCAAAATGCAATAAAGAAGCAAGTAATCACGACGGCGAGAGATAATAGAATTGCGCAGAGCCCAGAAAGAACTTTGCTATCGTATAGCGTATTCTTGCTTACTGGTAGCGTATGCGTCAAGTACGCTTCGTCTTTGTAGAAACTTTGTCGGAAACGTTCCCATATTCGAATTGCCGAATTAATGACAACATTAGCGAAAGCCGCAATCGTAAAACCGCGCAAAATACCAAAAACGAGATCGCCAATTACGGAGCCCGTAAAGTTGCTGGCAATGCGAGTGAGGATAGATAGGATAGATGTAATGGCAAAAATTATAACCATGTTACGATTCATCCACAGAAAATCATACTTAATTAGCTTTTTTAGCATGGAACATCCTCCTAAATATTTCATCGATTGATGCTTTTTCTTTACTGCGAAGTTTGTCGGCATTGCTAGTTAGTGCAATTTTCCCTTTGTCGATAAAGATTACTTCATCGAGGATACGCTCGATATCAGATATTAAATGTGTCGAGATGATGACGCTGGAGCCTTCTTTGAAATTAGATAAGATTGTATCGAGAATATAATCGCGCGTGGCAGGGTCGACGCCACCAAGTGGCTCATCTAAAATATACAGATCTGCGGCGCGCGACATTACTAAAATCAGCTGCAACTTCTCTTGCATACCCTTAGACATTTTGGAAATTTTCGAGTCTGCATCAAGATCTAAATCTTCGAGCAATTTATATGCACGATCCGGGTCGAAATCCTCATAGAAATCTTCAAACATCTTAATCGCTTGGCTGACGCGCATATTTTTGTCCAAATATGTACGTTCAGGCAAGTATGAGATGTGCGCCTTCGATTGAGTGCCGATAGCTTTCTTTTTGAATAAAATCGTTCCGTCAGTCGGCGTGAGTAAATCGTTAATTAACTTTATTAGGGTTGTTTTGCCGGCACCATTTTTGCCGAGCAGACCGTAAATTTTGCCGGGCTCAATTTTGAGACTAACGTCGTCGAGTACGGTTTTACGGTCGAATGTTTTCGTAAGATGTTTGCATTCTAGCAAAGTCATCTGCCGCCTCCTATTTCCCGCAAGATATTAATTGCTTCTTCGAAAGAAACGCCGATTCTTTTAGTGTCGGCAAGATAGGCTTTAGCCGCTGCGGTTGCGAGTTGCTTCTTGTATTTCGCAATCAGCTTTTGATCTTCAGTAACGAATTTACCATTCGTACGCTCGGTAAAAATCAGCTGCTGGTCTTCAAGTTCTTGAAGAGCTTTTTGCATCGTGTTGGGATTGACTCGCGCCTGGCTAGCCAATTCGCGCACAGACGGGAGTCGACTTCCCGCCGCACACTGCCCCGACACAATCATTAACCGCAGCTGCTCTACTAGCTGAAGATAGATTGGCCTTTCGTTGTCGAAAACGAATTGAATAAGCGTCCTTTCTATTGTATTACTTGCTTAATACAATAATACATAGCGAACGCTTATTCGTAAATACTATTTATTGTTCTTCGTATACGCTTCAATGAAACAATTTAGTTTCTCGCCATTCAGCTCCGCAAATTCTTCGTAGCTTTTCTCTGCTATAGCATCCGCAAGGAACTTCTGGTCTGCATCGTCAAGTTTATCCGAACGTCGAAGCTTCTCGGAAATACAGTAAAGCAGGTACGCAAGGCGAGCATTCTTATTTTCACCATCTTCGAGTTTTACAACATGCTCGATTTCATGGCTCTCGTCCGCAAGCGGCTCTTTGTAACGAATCTTCACCGTGCATAGCTCATCCGAATCATTAACAACTGGTGTTTGATACTTTAGTCCAGTATCCTGAACCGAGCCGTCACTCATCGTGAGTTCGTATAGCGCTACGCCGTGACCGCCACTACCGTAAGGTTCGGAGATGACAGTATCATTTGCGAAGTCTTCATGGTTCAGCTCGCGGTTTTCATAGCCAAGCAAGCGATACTCTTTCACAAATTTTGGATTAAATTCCACCTGGGCCTTAACGTCTTTCGCAACAATATTAGTTAGACTTTCGTATCGCTTATCGATAGATTCTTTGACATCTTCGAGATTATTAATTACGCAATACGTGCCGTTACCGTGCTTGGCGAGAACCTCGAGCTTTTCGTCTTGGTAGTTCCAAAGACCAGTTCCAATGACGGATAAGAATAAGTTTTCTTTTTTCTTTTCTTCAATTAGCTTTTCGAGACCACCTTTGTCGGTAATGCCAAAATTCAAATCGCCATCAGTGATGAGTATTACTTGGTTATTCCAGGATTCGTCGTAGTTGTGGCGGCCAATTTCATAGGCCGTCTCAATACCTTTAGATCCATGCGTATATCCATTTATTTTGATTGTTAGCAATTTGCCCATGATATATTCTTTGTCATATTCAGAGCGGATGGCATAGTTTTTTAGCACCGTTTCGTCCGTGGAGCTGTATGTTACTAGACTGAAGATGTCGCCAACTTTTAGCTTGCTAACGATTACTGCGATAGCTTCCTGAGTGACTACATTGTTGCTACTCATGCTGCCGGATATATCGAGTAGTAGAATAATATTCTGATGCTCTTTCATCTCGGACTTTGCCTGAGCGTTAATATATAGAATCTTTTTGTCGGAACTCTTGTCGAGTATTTCGGTACTAATTTCAAAAACATCCTCGGCTGGCTTAGGCGAATCGTAGTCGAAATAGTTTAGAACTTCTTCGATACGAACTTGCGATAAGTCAACGTCTCGCTCGTTACGAATTTGATTCATTGCAATCCCCATAGATGCGGTTGTAGTAGTCATACGAAAAGTAGAGGTTGGCGCAGTAAATACACCCTTGGCGTCTTTTTCTTCGATTTGCGCATAGGAATCAGTGGATATCTTTTCCATGAGTGCTTGAGAAACACCGCCTACCGCCATCGCGGACTCTTCCGCAAAAACAGCACCATCCATCGGCTCATCAGCAACAGATGCAGCCATTTTAAGTGGCCTAGCAAAACCCCTAGCTCTTCCGGTTTTGGCTAGCCGGATGCCCGAGTTTGGAACGTTATCGTATAGCGGAATTTCTGGCGCAACCATTTTATATATACGGTCCCTGACGGTATCCATGTCGTCGTCGCCGATAAAATCGTATACTTTTGACAGCAAATCTTCGTCGCCGAGGACGTTGAAGAATTTATTGAGAATAAGATCATTGCCATAGGCATAGTAAGACAGAACACTTGCAGCTTTTTCCGAAAAACCTAAGGCGACGTAGAATTCATACTTCTGCTTTAGCTCGGCAGATTTTTCGATTAGTTCTTTTAAGGCCATTTTCCCTCCTTGTTTATGTCTTCATTATAGCGCAAAGAGATGATGCTATAATACAGATATGGCAATCGAGAGGGTGATTGATACTAGTCTGCATGAAGAAGACAGCGAAGAGCGCGTTGTTGAATTATCTTTGCGTCCGACAAATTTTGAAGAATATATTGGCCAACGGCGCCTCAAGACCAACTTAAAACTAGCTATCGAAGCCGCCAAAAAACGCGGCGATGTACTCGATCATGTTTTATTATATGGACCGCCAGGGTTAGGAAAAACTACTATGGCTGGCGTGATTGCGCACGAGATGGGCGCAAACTTTCGTGCCACCTCCGCCCCATCAATCGAAAAAGCCGGAGATTTGGCAAGTATTTTAACGAATTTGACCGACGGTGATATTTTATTCATCGACGAGATTCATCGCCTCCGTCGCGCAGTAGAAGAAATCTTATACTCTGCAATGGAAGATTACAAACTGGATATTGTAATCGGTAAAGGCCCGGCCGCACGTAGCGTAAAACTAGACTTGCCTAGATTCACTTTGATTGGCGCTACTACCCAAACCGGAAATTTAGCAGCGCCACTACGCGATCGTTTTGGCCATTCCTATCGTCTTGAATATTATGCCGATAGTGACATTCAACAAATTATCGAACGCTCCGCTAGGTTGCTCGACACTCAGATTAAGCCAGACGCAGCAGAATTATTAGCAAAACGCTCGCGGTTAACGCCGAGAATTGCAAATAGACTCCTAAAACGCGTGCGCGATTACGCCGACATAAATGGCGACGGAATAATTGATGTTCCGATTACGAATGGAGCTTTAAAAATGCTAGAAATCGATGAGCTTGGGCTAGATCCTGCCGATCGCAATATGCTGACGCTGATGTATGAAAAGTATGGCAATAAACCAGTGGGCCTAAACACTATCGCTGCATTAACCGGCGACGAAGCTTCAACAATCGAAGATTACTTAGAGCCATTCTTGATTCAGCTTGGCATGATTCAGCGTACGCCACGTGGACGCGTTATTACCGATATTGCTAAGAAGCATTTAGGTTTAATTTAGTATCGCTTTTTGCGCTTTCTAGTTTCTACGTCTCTTTGACGGATAAAGATTTTTTGACGTGGACGTTTTGGCGCAATTGTGCCATTACTCTGAACAGCCTGTTCTATCGTGCGTAATTGCTTTTTGCTCATAGCCCAATATGCAGTGATACTCGAAACGCAAACCAATGCTATGATAACAGTCGCAACTTCTGTTGGTCCACTAGTTGGGAGTGCGGCTGGGTTGTCGACATCTACAGAAAAAGTGTCGTCCTCTTCGCCGCCATTCACATCTGAAGTATCGTTGACCGTCTCATCCTCTGCGTCGTCGTCATACTCTTCTTTTCCATCGATAGGCACAGCTGCTGTTTTTTGCCATACGGCATAAAAAGTGACATTTTCAATCGATTCTTTAACTATATCGCCTGGCTGATATTTTGGTTCCGTAGCAGTAACGCTCAAACCCCAGCCCATAAACATATATCCTTCGCGCGTCGGGCGAGCTTCTGGAATAACAATTTCCCCATCACGCGTTGAAATTGTAGCTGGAGCGCCCGTTCCACCATTAGCGTCGAATTTTATAACATGCGGAGCCTGCTCCCACACGGCATAAAGTACCGTATTGCCAGTAAACGAAGCCACTTGGCCTGGCGCATAAGATGCTACCTTTGCGCCCTTGTCTACGTTCCAACCAAGAAACTCATATCCGCTTCTAGTTGGTTTTGCGGAAGAAATAGTAAATGACTGGCCATAATTTGCATTTTGGCTAGCTGGGGCACCAGTTCCGCCATTGGCGTTATATGATATAACGATTATGATTTGCTTCCAGACAGCATAGAGAGTCGCGCTAGTACTACCAGAATATTTTGCGCCTGGCTGATAGCTAGCACTGCTCGCCGTTTTATCCGTAGACCAACCAAGGAAAGAACAGTCAGCACGAGTTGGCATAACTGGCGAGAGGCTGATTTTGCCAACTTCCCCAGTCGTTGCCGCCGGTGCGCCTGTGCCGCCATTGGCGTCGTAGGTGATGGTTATTTTCTGAACGGCCGGCGCTGGAGCTGGTGTTGGAGTTGGCGTCGCATTTTTTACCCAGACGGCATATAGCGTAACGTTATTCTTGCCAGTATACTTTGCGCCTGCAGCATACTGTGCGCTAGTTGCGTCTGGCTTGGTCGCCCAACCCTTGAAAGTAAATCCGCTTCGAGTCGGCTTCGTTGCCGAAAGCGAAATTTCTCGTCCAGAAGTTGCGGTTTGCGCAGTCGGAGCGCCAGTTCCGCCATTTGCGTTGTATGTGATTACGTAAGTGCTCGCCTTCCAAACAGCATACAGAGTGACGCTCTTTTTTGCCGTATAGCTCGCACTGGGGCTATAGGTTGCCTTAGTAGCGGTTGCGCTAGTAGCCCAGCCAAGAAAAGTATAGTTAGTGCGGGTTGGTTTCACGCTTGAAACGGTGGCGTTTTTCGCAATATCTATAGTCTGGGCCGCTGGTGCACCCGTACCACCATTAGCATCGTAACTGATCATATAAGTGTTTCTTTTCCAAACGGCATATAGTTTTATATTTGTATTGCTTTTGCCGTATGGCCTGAGAAACTTGCCGCCAGCGGAATAACTTGCTTTTGTAGCACTCGCGTTCGTTGACCAACCAAGGAAAGTATAGTTAGTGCGGGTTGGTTTTGTGGCGGATATTTTCTTCTCGATTCCTACATAGGCCGTCTGTTCTTTAGGCGAGCCTTTGCCGCCATTATCGAAATACGAAATCGTATAGCTTTGGCGAATTTTCTTCAATAAGTTGGTATCCGTAACTTTAAAAACCGTATAGTAGCCAGAGGGGCCATTGAATGCCAAGTATGGAACATTATTCTCATCAAAAGCCATGCTCTCTACTTCATAAAGCGGATTATCGATATAATAGCCATGAGTAAAGCTGCCATCGACGCCGAACTGATAGATTACGGTAGTGTTTCGCTTAAAGACGCCGTCATAGACAGAACCCGTATAATGACCAGCAGACTCCCAGGTGGGGCGATATAGATACCCATTATTATATGCAAAACCCTGGTTGGTCTGATTGTGTCTTTCTATAAAACTAGCCACTAGTTGATTTTTAGAATTGAAGGTGCGGATGTAGCGACCGGTTGTCGTATAATAAGCATCGCGAGTTTTATCATAGGCGACACCGCTAGCGCTGAGCGCTTCACCTTTTGAATTAACGAGTTTCGTGACGCCTGTGTATTTGAAAGTGTCAGCACTTACACGGAAGAGTCTTTTACGATTTCCGTCAGCAATAGCGACTTCATCAGTCTTACTATTCCACGTTGCGTCGTTGCCGTGTCCAACGTTATAGACGGGATTTTTGAAGGATGCCGAAACATTTTTATTGTCACTACGACGAACAATTTCGATGCGATTATTATCCTCTTGTCCTGGTGGGCGCATCACAAAAACATAATATTTGTCCGTCATAGCGAAACCTTGAAGGCTACCGCAACCCTTAGGCCGCTTTGCGGAGTAGACTTTCTTGAGCGTAAGACGAGTCATTTTGCTCTTTGGATACTTTACTAAATTATGCTCAATAGTCGCAGCGTAGATATTATCTCGCGGCGACGCCAAAAAGCCACTGGTCGCTACAAAAAATGCGAGTAATAAAATGCGAAAGATTTCTTTACGAGCATAAATAGCTCTTTTCTTTGCCATGCCTAATATGCCTTGTTTGTTTTTGACCTTTTGACGCTTTTAGTGTAAGCATTTTTATCTGAAACGTCAAGACGACAATAAAAATACCCCCTTGGTGGGGGGGTATTTATTAGTTAAATAAACCGCGCTTCCTTGCTTTGTCGAATTCTTGAATTAGTTCCTTTTGCTTGCGATTGATATTCTTTGGAATTTCAACATTCACGGTAACGATGTGCGGACCGCGCTCGTCTGAACCAAGGCGTGGAGCACCGTGACCAGAAAGCTTGAAATTTGTACCTGGCTGAGTGCCGGCGGGAATTTTCATAGTCACTTCACCATCAACCGTCTCAACGTCAACTTCGGTACCAAGCACCGCATCTACCATAGAAATGGTAACTTCAGAAAGGATCAGCTCTCCCTCGCGCGTGAGGTGCTTATGGGCGCGAACGCGTACTTCTACATATAAATCACCACGCTGACCACCCTCTTGTGGAGCTGGACCGCCTTTACCGTTTAGGCGAATAGACTGACCGTCGAAAATACCGGCGGGAATTTTAAGCTTTATTTGCTCGCCATCAACTGTGATTTTTTTCGTACAGCCAAAGATTGCTTCCTCGAAATTAATCGTAGTGGAGGTGCGATAATCGCGACCGCGACGAACGCCACGAAAACCGCCACCAAACATCGCCCCCAAGATATCATCAAGTCCGCCAAAACCACCACCGAAATCGAAGTTAAAGCTTTGGCCATTAAAGTTAAAGCCTTCAAATGGGTTGCCGCCTGCGCCACCACTGGCGCCACCTACGCCGGCATGGCCGAATTGATCGTAACGTTGACGTTTAGTCTTGTCGCTCAAAACAGAATAGGCCTCATTTGCTTCTTTGAACTTTGCCTCCGCCTCTTTGTCTCCCGGATTTCGATCAGGGTGATATTTAATAGCTAGCTTGCGAAAAGCCTTTTTTATTTCATCATCAGATGCGCCCTTCCCCACGCCGAGAACTTCATAATAGTCTCTTTTGCTCATGGATTAGATTATACATTTTAGCAGTCTATGGGTCAAGAGTGCTAAGAATTCATCAATATTATACCCGTGACGATAATAATAGCAGCGACTAAGTAGTAAAGAATTATTTTCTTTGTCATGCGCTTTGCGGTAATAAACTTCGGAAAAGCGCGACCAAGGAAAAGAACAATAAAGAAAGACACAAATAGGTTTGCAACGCGTGCAATCGGCGACAACAACGACACCACCGGTGCCACAATAAGCGCGAATTTGTAGATTATTTCACCACCAAGTAAGGCAAAGTTATCCGCCAATTCTGCCGCGAGGTAGAATTTATGCTTTTTGCAGGTTAAAAAGGTCTTTTTGAGGGCAGCGCGCCAGGACGGAAGAAAGATTAAACATAAAATGACCGTCAAGAGAGAACCGAGTTGAAAGAAGAAGAATCCCTGCGCAAAAAGTGTATAATCGGCAATTCGATTGCCAATGAAGTAAGCGTAAACTATATCCGACAATATCGAGAAGAAACAGTAAATAATAGTAATAATTGCAACGTCAAAGTTTGGGCTCTTCTTTTCGCGCTTACTACTAGTACCAAAAATAACTAAAAGCGTTGCGCCCATGATTAATACGAAGCCCAGCCCTTGATTGGCATTGATAGATTCCCCAAGCAACAACACGCCCAGCCCGATCGACATGAGTGGTGCCACTTGGCCAAAAATGGTGACATCTATATTGTCGCCTTTTTGGATAGCTTTATAGTAGAAAACTGCGCCAACAATATTGATGGCGCCTGCCAGCATCAATCCAAGTGCGTTGCCGAGAGGCATCATAAAGACCGCGCGACCAAAAATTACAATTAATAGAATTAGCGAAACAAAAAAGCTAAGCGCATGCATAACCGCAAGAGCTCCGGCGCGTTTTTTCGGGAGCGCAACATCGGTTAAGTAGTTTTGAATATAGCCATCGAAACAATAAAAAGCCGATGCGGCGATTGGAAGAACAAGCCACCACATGCCACTATTTTAGCACAAGTATTATGTTATTTTTCACTACGTTTCGCAACCGCTAGCGCCGAAGCGTCATTATCAAAGCTGTCGGCAATTTCGCGACCAAAGAGAACGAAGATTAAGGTGTCCAAAGTGACATCGCCCTTGATATTTGCATTTTTATCCACAACAATGCAATAGCTGCTATTTGTACGAATAAATGTCGCAAGAAGCATCTCGAGCGTATAATCTGCACGTACAAAGTATACGTCCGTACTCATATATTTTGCGATTGGCGTTTCCTCCGTGATGGCAAGTGGGTCAACATTATCGGTATTAAGAATTCCGCAAACTTGGTCGTTCTCGTCTAAGATAGGAAAACGATTGGCGCCAGATTTATAGAGTTTATCAAAAGTAAGTGGCCCAAGAAAGTCTGTTTCGTGGAGAAAGTTCATCTCGCGCTTAGGCGACATAATGACGGAAACCGCCATCTTATCGAACGCCATTGCGCTAGCTAGCAGATTGCGCGTATTTGCATCTAGAAGTTCTTTCGGAGTACGCTTAATGACAGCTATTAGCTCCTCCTCTGTCTTAGGCGTGAATGGTGGCTCCTTTTTCTTCGGTGGGCGATATTTTTCAAGCTTAGGGTCAATGAACGAAGTAAATTTAGCCATTATCTTATAGAAGAATGAGTGGTTGTGGTTATTTTGTTTCGTCATTACATATATACTCCGTTCCTCGTGGTATAATTATACCATCTTATTAAGTGAGGAAATTAGGAGTTATTAATGAATAAGTTCACTGCTGTCGCGATTGCGGTCATTATTCTCTGTTTTGGCGGTCTGATTCTTTGGTCTACAAATCAAAAAAGGCAAGAAAGTATAGATTATAATGCTTACGATTCTACAAAGATTCTCGAGGCTAACGACGATAACGGTAATATAGCAGATCATGTTCGCGGAAAGGCAGACTCGAAGGTTGTCGTAATTGAGTATGCTGATTTGTCTTGTCCGGGATGCGCCAGCATGATGCCACGTATGTCGAAACTTTACGAAGAATACGGCGACCGTGTTGCCTTCGTCTTCCGGCATTTCCCTATTAAGGGACACCAAAATTCACGTTCGGCTGCCGCCGCTATTGAAAGTGCCGGCTTTCAAGATTACTACTGGGAAATGCTAGAGGCACTCTACGCGAGTCGCTCAGATTGGTTAGAAGCAACAGGTCAAGAACGTACCGATATTTATGCGCGTATTTTTATGGATATTGCACCGCAAGGCGATGAAGCAAAGTTCCGCGCCGATATGAATGACCAGAATATCGAGAAAAAGATTAGTTTCGATTACACTCTCGGTAAGAATAAAGACAAAGTGGAAGCAACGCCGTCAGTGCTCGTAAATGGCAAATCAGTCGACATCTCAAAAGAAGGCGTAACTTTTGACGATATCGTAAAAGATTTGAAGAAAATGATGGATGACGAATTGAAGAAGTCAGAAGAGTCTAAGAAAGAGTAATTCCATCAATGCAACAAAAATCTCCCAGAAATGGGAGATTTTTAGATATTACTACATTTCGATGTATTCATTCCACCGAAGTGTATCCACTCGTAGCGTCCCCTTACGAGTACGCTTTTTCATGGTTTTCTCCTGCTTAGTAATGTAAACCGCTCGAAACGACCTTTGCCCCTAACCGATAAGACGGCTCTTTGAGCGGCAATAAGCATTATAACAAAGAATATCGCAGGATTCAAGCATAAGCTTTTTTATGCCCTAGCGCTTCTTGAGAGCCTCTCTAATGCGGTCTTCGACTGGCAAGTTGATATCTATGCCGTCTAAAGCCTTCGTAGCGTCAGCGAGCGTAAAACCGAGCGACATTAACGCATCTAGTGCATCGTCGTGTTCTAAGGCTGTTTTCTGCTCCGGCTCAGTCTTTCGACCATAATAGGTCGGCAAGCCGACTTTATCTCTGAGATCCACAATAACTCGCTCGGCAGATTTTTTGCCCACGCCGCTAGCTTTAGATACGTATGCAGAGTCGGCGTTCGCGATAGCATTGCGAACTTCTTCAACTGGCGCTAGGCTCAAAATAGCCATTGCGGCCTTGGGGCCAATCCCTTGTACTGTGATAAGTAATTCAAATAGCTTTTTAGCAGCCAAACTGGAAAAGCCAAATAATTCTTCGGACTGTTCGCGAATATGATGATAAGTATAAAGCTTGATGTCGTCGTTTAGGCTTAAATTATCGAAATCAATACTTGTAAGCGTAACTTCGTACCCAACTCCATGCACGTCAATGATGGCGGAATTGGCAAATTTTTCGGCAACTTGGCCGCGAACGTGTGCAATCATGTTCCATATTATACAAGATTTCTTGAGGTAATAAGAAAAAGCCCCCGGCTCCGACCGCATCCGTAGTGGATTAGGTCTTTGCCGGGGGTAAGTTGTCACTGTGCGATTCTGCGTCTACGTCTACGATAGCGTAACATCTGCACTGTCCTGAATTCGGTCTCTACGCTCGTCGAAATGATAAGCGCACTCAAAACCAAAAGAATCATGACGGCGAAGTTATCGCGATAAGCAAAGTGGCAAAACAATGGCGGAAGCGCTACGAGCGCGGCAAGTAGTGCCACCAAACAAGCCGGATTACGCTGGAACATCTCTTCCTTTTCATCGTCAATGATATAAAGATATGAGCTGTAAACCCACAGCCCGAGCGTGATAAGAGCAGCTCTTGCAATGCCTACCTTGATAACGATATCAATGTCGCCATCAAAGGTCAGCTCGGCAACAACAAGCGCTCTCACTACGAAGCGGCTGATTGCCTGGCCATATAGCTCAGAGCCAACCTTCGGATGACCTTCACCTCTTACCAGGACGAAGAGTGCCATTATCTCTATGATCTCCGACATCAGCAACAGCAGGGCGAAACCCGTAGGATTAACAACGAAGCCGTTATCTGCAACCGTCAGAAGCATTGCTATTACCACTATCGCGAGAATGGCAATAATTTTAAGAGCATTAATCGCAGTTTTCATTTAATCCCCCCTTTTTTAGGACAACTTTATAAATATCAAGCACATCAATTAGCGCTCGATGTCGATTATATAATAATATTCTAGTATAGTCAAGCTAGCTTACGAGTATGCAACCCGCGTCATGAGCGCATGAGTTATCGCCGCGGCTAGGGCATCGGCGGCATCGTCGGGCTTTACAATCTGCTTCATATTAAGAAACATGCGCACCGCTTCTTGCATATCTTTCTTTTTCGCACGACCATAACCCGTCATTGTTTGTTTTATTTGAAGAGGAGTGTATTCATAAACTGGGATATTACGTTTCCTTGCTGCTAGGATACAAACTCCACGTGCTTCGGCGACAGTTATACCAGTTGTGATATTTTGATTAAAAAATAGCTTCTCGATCGAGCATTCGTCCGGATGCGTTTCGTCGATTATCTCATTAAGCGATTCATAGATATCTAAAAGACGGTCTGCTAATGGCGTGTGGGCTGGAGTCGTAATCACGCCGGCTGTAATCATACGCGGCCGCTTATGTGTTGTAAATTCTACAACACCAAAACCACAAATGCCAGTTCCTGGATCTACACCTAAGACACGCTTTGTTGACATATTAATATATTATACCTTACGAAATTTGCTACTAAATGCCTTAATTGCCTTCCTGATTTCTAGTCGATATTGATATATCACATATGAAATACTCGCGATAGCTGCTACTGCTATTGTAGAAATTGCGATAAATATTTTAGGATTATGATATTCCTCGCCGTTTTCTACCGACATAGGCGCGTAATCGGCGAGTTCGCCAGTATTTTCGCGAATTTTACGACAGCGATTCGTCTCCAGATTGCGCTCATAGCCTTCCTTACAGTCCGTCGATGTTGTCGTATTCTCGATTTTTCGACAACGATTAGTGTCAGGATTACGCTCATAGCCATCTTTACAGGGAGTCAAGACAGTAGCCACCTCAATCTTTTTGCAACGATTCGTAAGTGGATTTAAATATTTCCCTTCTGGACAAATCACGACACTTTCTTCAGTACTGATTTCTACCCTTTTAACACAATTTCCAGTAGCAGGATTAATTATTTTGTCTTCGGGACAGGTTTGAAATTCTTGATAAATATTCGCCGAACTTGGGGTCGGTTGATAGGTTTGACGCCAAAAGGCTAATTCCGTATTTGCGTCGAAAAGAGCATACGAAGTACCTCTTTTCTGGCCGTTAGGATGATCAATACTGTCTACAACAGTCCCATCCAAATCGATTACGGAAATCGTATTGGCCGATACTGGGTTTTTTGTTAGCGACAAGGTAGTATCTTGATAGGCATAATAATCACCTGGAGCAAGCTCGCCGAAAAGCGGATAGACGTTATTTTTATACGCTACGCGACAAGAATCTAACAATATCGGCACATCAGTGGGATTATATAATTCAATAAATTGCTCCGATGCATTAACCTGATAATAACTATACACCTCTGTTATCTTGACGCCGTTACAACTTGGACTAACGGAGACAACCTCCGGCTCTCCGTCGCTAGGAAGCTCCGCAATACTTTCGAAATTAATATCTGGGTAATACTTTTCCATAGCAAAATCGACACCACCGAGACACTCTTTACTGCAACGCTTTAGTGAATGGTTATCCTCAAATTTTGTGGCAAATTTTGCGTAGCTATTATTGCATTCGAGTTTCCCCCAGCATATCTCATCGATTTTATCTTCTCCGTAATATAGCTCAAGCATGCCAGCCGTAGAAGCGAGACCGGAAGAACCAAAATCATAAAGATAATACGAGCCATCAGCGCTAGAATATTGAGGGCTGACCGACGCGCCTAGCACTAGCCGATTACCTAGCATGCGCAAGTTCTCCGCAAAAGAGATTTCTCCCGAAACGTTACCGGCGCTATTTGTATAGATAATCCGAAAAGAAGATAGTTCTAAATAATCCTCAACTATACGTTCGAGCTCGATAAAATCATAATTTTGCGCGGAACTGTCGTCCTTATAGCCAGCATTGACGGCATGGAAACGTAGCGGAATGGATAAATCGTCAGCGTGCGTAGTATTGGGCGACCCCAAAATAGTAAAGAAAGTAACAATTATTCAAATAAATATAACTGATTTTTTCATAGAATTAGCATAAATAAATACACGAAAATACCCAAGCATAAGTGCAATATTTTTAAGAGCGTGCTAAACTGTAACCATGAGCGATTTATTAAGTATCGCTACGATTACACTAGCAGGCATCGTGCAAGCCTCCCTGCAGCTTAGTTTGGGTGGCCTTGTTTTGTTGTATCACTCTAGTATGGGGCGCCATAAAAGGCGTAAAACTCGTTACTTGGCAAAGAATTACATTATTGGTGCATGTGCGATTAGTTTCGTAATTGTTTGCGCTGGCGCATTCGTAATACAACACCTATTCGACGGACCAATGACACAGGAATGGATGATGATTATCGTGGGCGCATTTGCGGCCTGCTCGCTCGTAATGTGGCTGGGCTATTTTAGAGACGGAAAAGGCACCGAGCTGTGGCTGCCAAAGAGTTTTTCGCGTTTTATTACGAGACGCGCAAAGTATACAAACGATAATATTGAGGCTTTTTCATTGGGTATGCTAAGTGCCTTTGCGGAATTTCCAATTACTTTGGCGATTTATTTCGTAGTAGCAAATTGCCTTCTAAACGTAAAGTTGCCACTTCTGGCTGTACTTATCTATATCGCTATCGTATCGATACCAATGGTAGTTCTGAAGATTAATATTAAGACTGGCAAGAATATAATTGCGGCACAAAAATGGCGCATTAAAAATAAACGTTTTGCAAAGTTCTTCTCTGGTAGCGGTTTTGCAGTATTGGCAATATTCTTGATTGCATTTTGGGTAATATAAATGGCAAAGAAGCGGATTACATACGAATATACCCACGATGGCGTAAAAGAAAGCATACTTAGACATGCACGCGCTTTGCGGCTCCCAGAGGGTTGGGCGAACCAGATATCCGAGCGCATCGCCAATGCGACCGACAAGTGGATTGAAGATAAGGATATTGTAACTGAAGACGACTTGAAGATTTTCATCTGCAAAGAGTTAGATGAGGTTAGCCCTGATATCGCTTTTGCTTATCAAAATCATGATAAAATAATATAAGATGAGTAAGCGTTTCGATTATGACCTGGCCGTCATCGGTAGTGGCGACGCAGGCGGTAAAGCGGCCTTAATTGCAGCCGAATCAGGACGACGCGTAGTCCTGATTGAAGCAAATAAATGGGGCGGATCTAGCCTGAATTCAAGCAATGTGCCTTTTGGCGCACTTTTTCATGCGTCCCAAATCTATAAAAAGGCCCTAGATGGCGGCAAATTCGGCATTTCGAGCAATGGTTTACGCTACAACTATCCAACAGTTAATAATTGGAAGAACGTCGCTATGCGACGAGCAAAAGCAAATAGCAAAGCAATTTTTGAGGCAAGTAATATTACTTGCATAAAGGGTAAAGCGCGTTTTATTTCAAAGAAGGAGCTTGCCGTCAACGACGAAATAATTCAAGCAAAGAATTATCTCATTGCTACAGGCGCATCTGTCTTAGATACTGGCATAAAGATTCCCGAGAATGTTGATTATTGGCTACCGGAAGATGTCTTAAATATCATACGTCCGCCAAAAAGCTTATTCATTATTGGTGCCGGCTCAACTGGTTGCGAACTAGCGCAATATTTTGCCACACTCGGTACTGAAGTCATAATTGCTGATATTGCCGGCCGCCTCTTGCCACGTGAAGATGAGGAAGTCGGTCAGGTAATGGATTACGTCTTCAATAAAGATAAAGTTAAAGTATTAACGCAGTCGCGCGTAATCGCTCTCGAAAAAGACGGCCAGGCCAAACGAGTTATATTCTTGCGTGGCGGTCAGGAAAAATCGGTTCGCGTAGACGAAATATTAATGTGTACGGGAAGTGCCCCAAATGTTGATATTGGCCTCGAAAATGCCGGTGTAAAGTTTAATCGTAGCGGAATTAACGTAGACATAACGATGCGCACATCTCAAAAACACATCTATGCCGCTGGCGATGTGGTTGGTGGGCACAGTTCGACCGAGAAAGCCGAAATTGACGCACGCGTTGCAGCGATGCATATTATCGGAAGGTCAAAGGCGATTGCGGACTATCGTGGCGTCATTCGAGTAACAGACACTTTTCCAGAGGTCGCACAAGTTGGTGAGACCGAGGATGACTGTTTGCGTTCGGACAAGAAAATCACAAAAGTCGTCGTTCCGCTCGATGGAGTAATGAAAGCAAATATTTCCGATACGCATAACGGATTCATTAAGCTGATTGTTGCCAAGAAGACAAACCGACTACTGGGCGCAACCGTTGTGGCTCCAAATGCTGGCATTGTAGCGCAGGAACTAGCTTTCGCACTCTGTTATGATTTAACTGCCGACAATATAGCACTCGTGCCGCATCTGGCAAACGATTGGAATGCTCTAATTCGAGAAGCCTGCGAAAGGCTATAGAGAAGCTAAGCAATAACCGTAAAGCCGATGGCAATGACGATTGAGCTTGGGTTTTTGAGCTGCGTATCGC
Source organism: uncultured Candidatus Saccharibacteria bacterium (assembly GCA_947304395.1). GTDB lineage: Bacteria > Patescibacteriota > Saccharimonadia > Saccharimonadales > Saccharimonadaceae > UBA2834. The sequence continues at coordinate 131,356 of CAMZBA010000001.1, read as the reverse complement.
GCCGAGCGCGTCGAATTAATAATAGTGCAATAAAATAGTGGCAACAAAAAATCGGCCAAAAGCCGTTCTTTCTATATTCTGGTGGCGGGGGTTGGATTTGAACCAACGACCTTCTGGTTATGGGCCAGACGAGCTACCAGGCTGCTCTACCCCGCGATGATACTTAATTATTTTACGCTTATCCAAACAAAAAGTCAAGCCATTGGGAGAAGTTACTACGATACTCGGATTCCTCCAACTCTTTTTCGAGGTATTTCGTGCGCGCATTTTCAGAGTTCTCTGGCAAAATCACCATCGTCTCCCCTTCGGCTTTCTTGCCAAGTTTCATTCGCGCCATTAATTCTTTATATTCATCAGTCTCAAAATATTGTTGCTCAAGTCGATATTTATCTACTTCGATTTTGGTCTTTGCAGCTTCAAGTTGTTTGCTCTTGAGTTTTTCTTCAAGGTTCCAGTTACGAGTAGTCGAATTAATTGCGCCCCATGCCCAATAGAAACAGATGAGCACCGCGATCACCGTAATTATATTTCGGAGTGTAAAAATATCCTTTTTTGCATAGTAACGTATCTTACGAAAAAATGTTTGGACCCTTAGCCACATGTTGTTATTATAGCACTAACGTTCTTACGTCAATCCGCACCGGACGATTGCCACGGGGTAACAATGGCTCTAATTAGTGATTTTTTACCTCAAGGTATGGTATACTTCTATTCACGGGGGCATAGCTCAGTGGTTAGAGCAGTCGGCTCATAACCGATTGGTCGCTGGTTCGAACCCAGCTGCCCCCACCAAAATGTCGTTATTCAAACCCTGCCCAAAAAAATTTGAGCTAGATTTGAATAACTTATCAATGAAATCGGCATCCGTATTCTCGGATGTCGATTTTTGTAGTATTCTCTGTGTTTCGAATACTCCTTCGCAGACTGCAGTAAATTCAGGGGTAACACTACCATCTTCTTCAATCCATACCCTCTTGAAGAAAGCTTGATTTAGGTACTTTTTTATCTTGTCATTTGCCCGTCGATACGTATTTCCGCAATCCTCGACCATTTCCATAACTAACGATAATTTATTCTTTATCTCATCAAATGTTGTATTGTGAACTTCTATTTCATGCTTTATGGCCGCAAGTTGTTTTGAAATACTCTGTTGCTCTCGCTTCATAAGGTCTAGCGGAATTGCGTCATTAAAATGTGCTTCTAGAAGAAATTAAATGGAGATCATCCACTTCCAAAGAATTGGAACGACTGTGACGAGAGTTTTAATAAGAACGACAAATAATCTGTCGATTATTCTGTCTCTATATAGAAGCAGTACATTAAAGGATAATGACTAGACTTTTTTAATTTTCTTATGCATCCTGACGGCATAGGCGCTTGCGAGAGCCAAGCCAACTATACTCAGGACAAGTAAGCCCATATGGCCTGCTATTCCCTCGTCGTTGGTTAGAGGTAGAGTCGTGTTATCTTTAGGGATCGTATCGTCTTTAGTTACATCAATATCGCTAACATTCTGGGTTAGGTAAATGGGTATGGATTCTGCCGATACGTAGGTGCTTGAGCATATTATGGTTACATATGTCGTCAATAATATGCCGAGGATCGGCAACATATAGATTCTCTTTGTCTGTTTGTTTTTTGGCGTTGTATTGTTATCTATTTTTTTCATTTTCTATCCTTTTATACATTTGGGACCACCGTAAAGTCTGAGATTGGAGTGGTGCCGCCCCACATGTCATGAACATCTACGCCCGCGGGAATGGAGACACCTTCAGATATATATACATGTTCAAGACTTGGCATATTAAGAAACATGCCAGCCATGCCCTTGTATGAAGATGTATTTCCTGTTTCGTAATAAATACCAGAGTCTGCGCCGTCCCATGCGTCGTTCGTGATAGAATTAAGAGTCCAACCGGTAAGGTCAATATTATGAAGCTCGGTGGCTCTGAACATTTCGCCGGTAACTTTAAGGTTAGCAGTGTTCCACCCGGACAGGTCTAGAGTGCCGTTATCTCCAATAAATGACGAGGCGCCATTGAGAAAGCCGCCGACGTCAATGAGGCTTGCAGTGTTCCAATGAGATATGTCGCCAATTGTTGTAAGTGCGTAGTTATCGTCAAACATATCATACATTGTCTTTACGCTTGAAACATCCCATTCAGAAAGATCAAGAGACGTAAGTTCAAAATTGTCGCAGAACATATGATTGAAAGATTCTACCTTAGAAACATCCCAATCCGAAATATTATAGGAAGTCATTTGGCCGTTTCCATAGAACATGCCGGTCATGTCTGTTACGTTTGAAGTCTTAAAGCCCTCGAGACCTAGTATCTCAGAAATTTTGCCGTTTCCGGCATGACTTTCCCCTGTCGAAAACATTGATCGCATCGTAGTAACATTGGCAGTATCGAAGGATCTTAAATCTAGGCTAGTGAGAGATGAGGCCAGTGTAAACATATACGACATGTCAGTTACTTTTGAAGTATTGAAACCGCTTAAGTTAAGATTGGTAAGGGATGGGACTATGCGGAACATAGCTCTCATAGTTGTTACATTTGAAGTATCAAAGGAGCTCAGGTCAAGACTAGTGAGAGATGAGGCTCCGCTAAACATATACTGCATGTTAGTTACATTCGAAGTATTGAAATTGCTTACGTTGAGATTAGTAAGGGATGAGGTACGCTGAAACATAGCTCTCATAGTTGTTACATTTGAAGTATCAAAAGAGCCTAAGTCAAGACTGGCGAGAGATGAGGCGCCATTAAACATAAATGACATGTCCGTAACTTTCGAAGTGTCGAAATTGCTTACGTCAAGATTAGTCAGAGAGCTGACCTCGCTGAAGGTGCCGCGCATAGTAGTGACATTCGAAGTATCTAGATTGCCCACATCAAGACTCGTTAAAGAGCTTGCGCCATAAAACATATAGCTAATTCCAGTAGTAGAGCTCATATTTACGCCTTCGTCAAAGTAGATAGAGACAATATTAGAGTTTTGAGTTAGGTTCTTGGCATTGAACATGTAGGGAGTACTGGAGGACGTGCTAGTATTGCTATCGATCATGGTATCGTAGACCGTATCGTTGGCTTCATAGGAGCCACAGACTTTGACGTTTTCGTCAGCGACATAGGTGCCGTTGTTGTTTGTGCCCATATAGTAATGAAGTATAACGGTACCGTCATTGTTTAGGGTATAATTCCATTTTTGTAGTTCTTCATTTGAACAAAGTGCAGAATTCGTATTGTCTTCTTCGTTAATGCCTACAGTTAATACGATGTTTGCAAGATGAGGATTGTTAGACGTATATTCGGTTGAATAGACTGAAGATTTGCCCGTGAAAGAAAAGTCTTTGGAGACGCCACTCATGATTGGTCGGCGAAGGTTTAATCCAGTTCCGCTGATGTCTTCCCCGCTTGAGCTTCGAGTAGTATAAGCAATGCCGAAGTGCCCAGAATCGGCAGCATATGTATTGAAGTTGCTAGAGAATTGATTCAATGTATAACCCGCTTCAGCAGTGGCTTGGATATTGGAAATAACGATAGGACGACCAGCATTATTAGTTACTTGAATATCCGAAACAGTGGCAGCATTAGAATCGCTAGATGAAATATTAAAGTCCACATGATCAGAAATGGTTACATCATAAGTTGTACCATTTTCTGTTTCAATGATTGCGCCGACATTAGTGCTTGGAAGAGTGCTAATGAGCATCAATAGAGATGTCGTTCCAATAGCTAGTACTCTTGCTTTGTTGTGTAGTTTGCGAGTCATAGTGAGATGTGTTTATTGGTTTTGTGCGGCCTGGAGAGGTTATTCGTAAGTTGTATGCTTTCCTTTAGAATAACCCCTCCAAGAATGCCTTTATGGACTCCAGAAACGTCTTGAATCAGTCTTGGCGAAAACCGCGTCGTTTTTTTAAATGCTTAGATTAGTTATTGGTCTGGGAGACAGTAATAATGCAGTCTGCAACCTTTACGGCGTCAACATTGGCGCTGCTAGCAGAAGCTTTGCCGGATAGACCGTAGGATACGGAACCATTATGTTCGACTGTGTCGCCGGTAGCTGGAGTATAGCCGGTCTTTAGGTCGGTGGCAGTAATTTCATTACCGCCTATACCGCTTCCCGATTGGCTAGATATGCTAGTAATAGCGAGAGCAAATTGCTTACTGTCGACGGCTTTAAGGCTAAAATCGTCAGAGTAAGCAACATTAGTGTAGCCATTGGCAGTGCTGCCGAGGACAATGTTCTTTACGTAAATAGGTGCAGCATCGCTGTTGTTCTTTACCACGAGATTAGTTACCGTGGCGGCATTGACGTCGTCCTGAGCGGTCACATAAATAGCATCCGCTTCATGAGCCAAGCCGGTAGTATCATCAAGGCCGGTACCAATTGTGACATCGATTGGAGTTGCGGTTGCTGTTAGATATACTGGCACAGTAGCGTCGCCGTTAGTAACGGTAGTAGCAAAGCTTGGCATTACGACGGAAGAGGCCATGATGCCGCTAACCGCTATGGCTGATGCTAAATACTTTTTGTTGATCTTTTTCATGTTACCCTTTTATATTAATGTTTTTAATTGTTATTCGACTTATTTGACGATAAGCTTAATCTCGAAATTGGTTTGAGCTATCTGTTTTTCGTTTTCGTCATAGACAAATACTTCTGCGATAGTCTCGTAGGTTCCAGGTTCAACGCTCTTTATGAGAGTATCAGCTGTAACTTTTTTGCCGAATGGGACAAGACCGCTGTCGTAGATATAGTCTTTATCGTTTTTATAGTCTTTCTTTATCTTGACTCTGAGAGACTTTCCTTCGTTCACGTTCTCGAAGTTCAAATCCTGAATAGTATCTTGAACGACGGTCATAGTAGTATTCATGCGATATCTTGTTCTCGTCTGACTGTTATTTACTATTCCGACGTCGTTTTCTTCGAGGTAACGATTTGGCAGAACTACTTCTTCCCTGGGTATCATTACAAGCACAATTGCCGCAATGAGGGCTAGAAGTAGAAGAATTGCTATAATCGGGAAAAGAGGATTAATCTTAACTACTGCAATAAAGCGATCCTCGCCTACAGGAATGTATCCTATAATCTTCGATAATTTATATTCCTCACAGACTTCAAAATTGCCGAATGCTTTATCTGATTTTTCAATATGAAGAGTTGCATCATATTTATTTGAGTCACTTTTATCGTCAACAGGCTTTAGTTTGGTTTTGCCGATGACGCTCACGCCCCGATTCTCTTTTTTAAGTACCTCTTTATATCTGATGAAGCTTTTCGGATCAACGGCGAGAATTTGTTTACTAACATCCTTTATGTTGCCGTTTGAGTCTGTCTTTTTTAAATGAACTGACAGTTTCTTTTTAAAATATGACCGTCCAGGCTTCTTAGCTCCTCCCTTTGTTTCGTAAACCGATTGGGGGATATAGTTATATTCCTTCATATCCGTTTGCTTCGTTTTTGCTTTAATAGCGAATAACGCGAAGAATAATTACTTTCATATTTATTATTACGTTTCCGCATACCTCCTTATTCTGCATTTTTGACCTAATGCTTATGCTTTTATTGTAGCATATAATTTTTAAACCAAGAAAGTTGGAGCATAGTATAAGACTCGCAAGAATCTCCTGTTTGCCATCAGAGTAGCAAACAGGAGTGACGCCTTATGATATAAGCGAAGATTAGTGGTCCCAGCGTGCGCGCATTTTTGCGCCAGCTTTCTTAAGCCTACAGCTGACAGCATTGTCTGAAACTTTATTGCTAGTTTGGGTTTCATTGGTAGATTTTAACGATTCTTTAAATTGACTATCTGCTCTAATGTTTTATGGTTTGAATAAGACGCCGATAGGTCCACCAAGAAGTATTTAAATCGGCGAAATGGCCGATTTTTTAGTAGTAAATTTCTGTTAAGTACCTTCGAAGTTCTAGTATGTTATTTTACGCCGATTTTGCACGAAAAATGTGCTTTGGAAGCACATTTATCCCTATAAAATCGTCTGTCAATGCCCCAAAGTTAGTCGTTATGGGCTCCACGCTTTTTATGATCCTCTTTTTTGACAAGGATTCTAATACCAAATGCTATTATGGCCACCCCAACAATCACATTCAGAATATCCGAGATGTTTTTAGAGATAAAACCAGCAAGTATGGTCCCGAGAACGGCAACTAGCGACAAGAACAGCAACGTTGCGGAAACTAATCCAAATGAGAAAACAGCAAGTTCTTTCTTCGTCATCTTCTCGTCAATAATCTTTACGGTCAAAACGCTGCCCCAAAAAGCTATGGTAATTGGATTCGAGAGAGTTAGTACTAACCCCTGCAGGAATAGATTAGTAGTGGTTGGTTCCAAGTTTAATGCCGGAATAAAGTTAATACCAAATACGCCTAATATTATATTGAGACCAAATAGAACCAAAACTGCGGCGCCTAATATTTTAGATATGTTTTTGACTTTTTTGTTTTCCAGTATTTTGCTAGCCCCTAAGCTCGCTAATGTAATATAGAATGCATCGACCAGAGCAATAGCAAGCACAAGTGGCAAGGCGGCGAAAAAGCCATTATTCTTTGCGGTATTAAAAACCATCAGACACATTGGTCCTATTGCTATCTGCAATAGCAACCCAAACCTTAAACCAGCAAAGTATTTCTTAAGACTTGAACGCTTCATATATTTATTATATCATTGCGCACAAGCCGATATTCTTGCCCTAATTTCTTCTCCATAAATTGTTAAAGCCTGCCTAATTCGCCCCCACCAGATTTTAAGAAACTCGGCATTTTAGCCGATTTTTTAGTGACAAATTTCTATTAAGCACCTTGCAGGTCCTAGAGTTCTATTTTGCATCGATTTTTCACAAAAAATGCGTCCAAAAGTGCATTTTTACCTCTGTCAATTCATCTGTTAATACCCTAAACAATTTGGTCGTTTTTTCAAAAAAATAGAGCCCCCGGCTCTACCCACACTGGTTGTGTGGAAGTCGGGGGATTGAGTAGCGGATTAGTTGTTGTCAGCCATAGCCGCAAAGAACTCCGCGATACGTTTAGAGTTCTTCTGGCCCATGCCGTTTATTTTAGCCTTCAGCTCTTCCGAGCATTCAGCGAGAAGCGACAGGATGGCAGACTTGCGGCGGCCGATTCCAGCACGCAGCTCATTGATTGCTCCATCATCGAGCTTGTAGGGCTCGACTTCGGCAAAGCCAACAGTGTTGCTACCGATAAATCCACCGGGATGGTAGGTCACCTTCGCCGCTTCGGTAGCGAGCTCTTCACAGAGCTCTGGGCCAACGGCTAGGCAAACCTCCATCGGAAGGTGATGCTTCCTGGATGCCTCGCGGCAAGTTGCCCCATAGGAGCGCTGCCTGGCGAAATACCCCTTCTCCACGTGGACGTTATCCCAACAGATATTATCTAAGGGTCCGTCATTGTGGCGAATTACTAACGCATCGTCAGTTCCGCAAATGCGGTAGATGCTATTGGCATATCCGGTACCCGTCCATCGGGACTGACGGCAGATATACTCTACCTCAGTCTCCGGCGCCAGTCCAGTTTCGGAAGCTACGGTGCGACCGTCCGCGTAACGCGCGCGGCCATTCTTGAGGGTGATCATATTAATAGTCATTTTTTCCATAACTATTCTCCTTTCGCTCTTTAACGTCTCGCGACGAATTATTAGGTCGCTAGACTGCTCTGCAACCCGTTTTAACTACCATATAGATAATCAAAACAGGTCGCAGACTTGCGAAAAGGTTTTCGACAACTAATCATTTAATGTGCTTAGTCAGTGCATGAACTTTTCTAACTATGCTTATATTATAGCACAAATACTTGTTTTTGTCAATATAGATGTACCAAAAGAATAATTACAGATGTAAAATACGGCTATTTTTGTCGAAAATAGAGTTGACAAAAATAAATACATATCCCTATTAAATACATTTGACATATTAGGCTTATAGTTTATATATTAGCTAACTTATTCCTTATGTCTTCTCTATAGATTGTTAATGCCTGGGCAATTCGCCCCCACCAGATTATAAAAAAACTCGGCATTTTGGCCGGTTTTTTAGTGGTAAATGCCCGTTAAGTACCTTGCGGGCTCTAGGGTGCTATTTTGTGCCGTTTTTGTACGAAAAGTGGGGCAAAAACTGCTGTTTTACCCCTATAAAATCGCCTGTTAATACCCAAACAATCGGGTTATTATTTTCTAATTAGTACGTGATAGTGATATGAGCTAGTGGTTCGCTCTTTCGTAATAAACTTTTCAACTTGAAAAACTTTCACGATTTCAAAGTCCCTGAATAAATCTACGATTAGATCATAGTCAGCATAAAAATGTGGTATGCCATTCTCCGGTCCATCCTCAACCCTGATTTTCGTATTCTCGTCCACCACCGGCCAATCTTGCTGAAAGCCCCAGGTCTGCTTTGAGCCCAAAGTCAAATAACACTCCCCGCCTTTTCTCAAGACTCGTTTTAGCTCAGAAACATTTTTTCTCATTCCCTCTGTATCGGTATGAGATATTACGTTGCGACAATAAATACAGTCAAAGCTATTATCGCCATACGGCAAGTCCAACATATCACCAACTCGTAAATCGACTTTTACTCCTGCTTGCTCAGCGTACTTCTCCGTTCTCTCAATCGATGTTTCGCTTAAATCAAATCCAGAAGTGTTAAACCCTGCTTTGGCAAATTGAATAGTGTGTCTTCCTAACCCGCAACCGAGATCGAGATAATCCCTCTTATCCTGAGATAGCCATCGGTTTATAAGATAATAAGATTCCATCGCTGGCTCTTGCCAATATTTCTCGTGGTCGCCTTTTACCATATTCCAGTTCCATGCTTTAGAATCTATCATTCATTCTCCTTTCTACTATTATATCATGAGACGCAAGTCGCCACTTTTCGCGGATATCTTCCTTATAGATTGTTAATACCTGAACAATTCGCCCCCACCACACGGTTTATAAAATAGTTTTTGACTATTTCACAATCTGTAAATGCCTGTTAAATCCCTCGCAAAAAATAGAGGGTTATTTTTTATGTCATTTTTGCAACAAAAAACATGTCAGAAATTATAATTTACTTCTATAATTTCAGCTATTAAATCCCCAAATTAGCATAAGAGTCCGTAGACCGTTCAGCACCTTTGCGCCATCTTTGCAGGAGATGGCGCTTTTTGTTGCAGTTGTTGTTCTTTAAATCGAAAAAGCCGCCAGCGTTATTACTGGCGGCATATCTTAGGTTAATTATTTCCAGTAGCTACGAATAGCTCCTTTTGCTTTGCGCACCATTCTGACCACGCTGCGCTCGTGTCGTCCGGAATCGGTACCGAGTCGTTAATGAACGGCAAAGGCGTATCCGCAATCAGATTTGCCTTCACTGATCTCTTGTCGAACTCGCCATCTCGGATCATCCGCAAGCAAAGCTTGAACCTCTCGAAATCCTTATCACAACAGAATGAATACATTTTATATATTCGCTCCGCGGTGATTTCGAAATCGTCCAAGATATACAAGTAATCAAACGCTTTTTCCTCTCCGAGCAAAGCAGTTATTACGCCGTATGTGCCGGAGAGTACGCGATTTTCTTTGTTTACGCATATTTTTAACGCATAATCAGTTATCGTATCAGCCATTGTGAGACTCTGAAAGATTCTGCCCATGGTGCCTCCTTTTCATAAATGAACCTTAAGTATCCTTAAATATTATTATGGTATCATATATTTCCGTTTTTGTCAAGCTTCTACCGCACAAATAGTCCCACGTAGACCGTTCAGCACCTTATAGCCTCCATCCTGTAGCTAATTGAAACCTCATATAGTCCCATTTGTAATGCCCCGCTCATTAATATCGAGCGGGGCTTTCCTTTTATATAAAAAATATTCCATCCTTTATATCCTCCCTATACAATGTTAATACCTGGTGAATTAAGCCCCACCAAGAGGAAAATACCAATAGGGTGTTTTTTGTTTACCTATTACATATAGATACCAGACAAGACTCAATGATTCGCGAGGATGAGCGGCCATATTAAATAACGAAGTTTTTTAGAGTTTTACTATTACCCCGTCGGCATTTCGGAAAAAGTATATAAGCGTAGATAAGGGCGGTTGCAATTCTGCCTCATAATTATCTAGAGCTATTGCGTATGTATTACCTCCGATAGTACTCATATATATTGTCGTATCAGGTGCGGCCCCAGCCGATTTCGGTATTTGAAAGACGGAAAGATTTACCGGCTCGCCATCACTATAGAGCTTATAAAAGACATTGCCAACTTCCGAAACATACTTCTTATAGGTAATGTTGTTAGAAATGTTTGGTAATTTGACTTTTATTCCCAATTCCGATATTCCTAAATATCGATCAGAAACAAGAGGAATATCCATATCTAGGGCATCGATTTTATCTTCATATTCGAAACGCGAAACTGGCTTGTTGGGATTGTCCGCCTTTTCTTCCTCCTTTTCTTTCTCTTCCTCTTTGTCTTCCTTTTCTTCTTGCTCTTCCTCTTCTTCGCGCGAGTCTAGCTGAGTGGTATTTTTATCATCTCTGGCAATTTTGTTTCTCAAATCAGAAATCTGCGCATCTTTTTGCGTACTCTGAACCATACCATAGATGCCAAGTCCGATTCCGCAAACCGCCACAATACAAGCAACCGCAGCGATAATTATCCATTTTCTCACATCATTTGGCTTTTTGCTATCAACAACCGGTGCCGTAGCGGTCGTAGTCGTATCTTGCTGCATATCATTATCCTTTTATTATTCTTGTGTTTATTATGGCATATTTATGCTCTAGTTTCTCCATAAAATCATAAGCCGCCATGTCAAATATTACGGTATCGGCAGGAAGAGCCGCTCTCCGTGCTAAAAGAACTGTATATACTACAAAAGCTGGACGTATGGTTTTTGCGCCCAGCTTTTATATCTACGTGTTTTTATATGTTTTTAGGCTTTATTGGAAAGCTTTTTGCGGGCTACATAATAAACACCTGCCGCACCAGCGAGAGCTAAGAGAATATAAATAGCTATATTCATCACGGCGCCAGTATCGACAGTAGAATCAAGTCTTTCGTTTATGGCAGTTTTGTTTGCCGTATTGTATGTTGGCGCGTCAGTAGCGACCATAGTCTTAGTGCCAGTGCTGGTTTGCTCTACGCCATCCATAGAAGTCGTATAGGCATCGCTACCAACCTTAGTGAATGAGTAGGTAGTTCCAACTGGGATTTGCGACCCAGCCCTTACGAGACCAATCGTAGCAGTATCTTGATGTTTAAGTTTAATCACATCGCCATTCTTGATAGTATCGTTGTTTTCACAGGTAGACTCCGTGCTTAGGACATAGCTATCGTTAGTGCTTGCTGCAAAAGTATAGCTAAAGCAAATGGTCGGGTCCGCCGCGCTGCCAGATACAGTATGAGATACTTGAATATTTGTATAGGCTGGAGTGCTTGCGAAAGTAAATTCTGAATTAGCGCCAGAGAAAGTCGTGAGCTTGTTGCCATCAGAGTCCTTAATGTATAGGCTAGCGACGAAGCCAGTAAGATCATTGTTGTTGCGTACGCTAACTACCGCGGTGTAGGTGTCGCCACTTACCGGATAAATGGTAGAATTAGTTGATGAGCTTTCGGCGATAGCATAGGAATAATCTCCAGCACGCTCAAATTGCATACCACTAAAATCCACGGTTGCAGTCTTGGAAGCCTCACCCTGCGTCGTATAGCTATCATTGAAAACGATGCTTGGCGCAGCCGGAACGCCCGTTGCACCAGCTGGGTTATTAGAATCTGCCGTAATAGTATAGCCGAAAGTATTACTGATCGTACCGTAAGCATTCGGAATCTTGCGAATGATTGTAGCAGAGCTACCGCCAGTCCAAGTTGGCGCAGTAGCGGCAAATACATTACCAAGCGGAGCGATAGCTGTAGCGGCTACCGCTACAGCCGCCGTAGCGATAATTACCTTATTTGTTTTTTTCATTTGATTGTCCTTCTCTTGTTATTTTTGTTATTGACCTAAGAAATGATTTTTATTGTTTATTTTTGCCCCACAATCTCCTTTTTCATTGTACCATATTAACCTCCCGTATACCAACCTGGTCGCGCTACGGACGCAGGAATACCATTGAACATGTTGGTCTTAGTAGTAGAGCTTTGGACATTCCAGTTAAAGATCGGATCGAGAGAGGCAATCTGACTATCGTTATAGAACATATAGCCCATACTTGTCACGCTGGAAGTATCCCAACCAGCTAGTGCGTCTATATTTGTGAGGTTGCGAGCGCCGTAGAACATCGATTGCATACTCGTTACACTAGAAGTATCCCAGTTACTGGCGCCGTCTATATTTGTGAGGCTAGAGGCGCCATAGAACATTTGATACATACTCGTCACGCTAGAAATATCCCAATTACTTGCGCCGTCTATATTTGTGAGGCTAGAGGCGCCGCGGAACATCGATTGCATACCCGTCACGCTAGAAGTGTCCCAGTTACTGGCGCCGTCTATATTCGCGAGGCTAGAGGCGTCATAGAACATGCTGTTCATACTCGTCACGCTAGAAGTGCCCCAGTTACTGGCTCCGTCTATATTAGCAAGACTGGAGGCGCCATAGAACATAGCGCCCATATTCGTTACACTAGAGGTATCCCAACCGCTGGCTCCGTCTATATTCGCAAGACTGGAGGCGTCATAGAACATAGTGCCCATATTCGTTACACTAGAGGTATCCCAACCGCTGGCGCCGTCTATATTCGCAAGACTGGAGGCGTCATAGAACATTTGATACATACTCGTCACACTAGAAGTGTCCCAGTTACTGGCGCCGTCTATATTCGCAAGACTGGAGGCGTCATAGAACATAGTGCCCATATTCGTTACACTAGAGGTATCCCAACCGCTGGCGCCGTCTATATTTGTGAGGCTAGAGGCGTCGCGGAACATATTACCCATATTCGTCACGCTAGAGGTATCCCAATCAGCTAGTGCATCTATATTTGTGAGGTCGCGAGCGCTAAAGAACATATAGCTCATATTTGTCACTTTAGAAGTATCCCAATTACTTGCGCCGTCTATATTAGCGAGGGCGGAGGTGCCATAGAACATATAGCTCATATTTGCCACTTTAGAAGTATCCCAGTCGCTGGCGCCGTCTATATTTGTGAGGTTGCGAGCGCAAAAGAACATATAGCTCATATTTGTCACTTTAGAAGTATCCCAATTACTTGCGCCGTCTATATTAGCGAGGGCGGAGGTGCCATAGAACATATAGCTCATATTCGTCACGCTAGAGGTATCCCAGCCAGCTAGTGCGTCTATATTTGCAAGACTGGGGGTGCCATAGAACATATTGCTCATATTTGTCACGCTGGAAGTATTCCAGCCGCTCGCACCGTCTATATTTGTGAGGCTAGAGGCACCGCGGAACATATAGCTCATATTCGTTACCTTAGAGGTGTTCCAATCACTTGCCCCGTCTATATTAGCGAGGGCGGAGGCGTTTTGGAACATATTGCTCATATTTGTCACACTAGAAGTATCCCAGTCGCTGGCGCCGTCTATATTCGCGAGGCTAGAGGCGCCAGAGAACATAGAGCTCATAGTCGTTACACTAGAAGTATTCCAATCAGCTAGTGCGTCTATATTCGTAAGACTAGAGGCGCCAGAGAACATGGAGCCCATAGTCGTTACACTAGAAGTATTCCAATTACTTGTGCCGTCTATATTAGCGAGGGCGGAGGCGCCAGAGAACATGGAGCCCATAGTCGTTACACTAGAAGTATTCCAACCAGCTAGTGCGTCTATATTCGTAAGACTAGAGGCGCCATAGAACATAGAGCTCATAGTCGTTACACTAGAAGTATCCCAATCAGCTAGTGCGTCTATATTCGTGAGACTAGAGGCGCCATAGAACATATAGCTCATATTTGTCACTTTAGAAGTATCCCAGTCGCTGGCGCCGTCTATATTCGCGAGGCTAGAGGCGCCAGAGAACATATAGCCCATATTTATCACGCTAGAAGTATTCCAGTTGCTAGCACCGTCTATATTCGTGAGACTAGAGGCGCCAGAGAACATATAGCCCATATTTATCACGCTAGAAGTATTCCAGTTGCTAGCACCGTCTATATTCGTGAGACTAGAGGCGCCAGAGAACATAGAGCTCATAGTCGTTACACTAGAAGTATCCCAATCAGACGTCCCAGATATATCGGATAGATTCGAGATCCTATAAAACAAATAGGATGAGTCTGCATTTGCTTGTATTTTATCCGCCTCGGAATAGATATAGATAGTGCCATCAGTATCATCAAACCAGGCATAAACCGGAACCGGAGAGCTAGATGTAGAGATTATTGAGGCGCTAGTCTGCTGCTCCGCAGACATCGAAGTGGCAATTTTTATTGCCTTAATTGTCGAGTTAATCGTAGTGTACGATGCCCAACTTTGGCCAGATAATTTCTTCAAGACGGCATTAGTGCTCTGGCCGGTATTTAAGGTAGTAATGACTTCTTCCTTTACTTCCCCATCCATACTTTTGGAGATGGAGGGCTTAGTCCAAGTGGCACGAAGGATGACATCATCGTCTATAATCTTGAAGTAGTCGTCATTTAGTGCTTTAGGATCACCCTCGGCAATCTCCCAACTATTAAAGTTATAGCCATCACAAGAAATAGTATCACTAGACTTCTCTACTACAGAAAGTGGTAGGTAATTTTGTTCTGCCGGTAGAGCCCCTTCATATATAGAGCAAGTACTTGGCAGATTTGGTTCGTAAGTCACTTTGTAACTAGATTTTAATACTGGCGTTAGCTCACTCGTAATGCTCTCGTCTGGTGTTTCGGGCATACTACTCTGGATAGTTTCATGGTCATTAGTCGGCAAGAATGTACCCTCAGCTATAGCGCCAGCATTCTTGAGCGTAATATCTATGGTAAGCTTTGCAGAGCTGCCAGAACGGAGTAAGTTATTCATCGTCCAAGTTACAACTGGCGTATTACCATTATGGGTTAGAGTAGTTTCGCCTATTGTTGCTTCAATATTATCTATACTATCTACATCCCAATATTCGTCGTTAATATAATCCACCAATGCAAAATTACTGTAAGTGTATGGAGCTACGGAGGCTTCAAAAAGGACATTATTTAGCGAATCCATATTAGCAATGAATTGGTTATCTGTGACTACCCTAATTGGGGCAAGTACTTCATTGCCCATCTCGTATTGGATGCCATTGATGGTCATGTAAGGATACATAGCTTTTAGGGCTTGGTATTCGGGTATCTCATTCGGTGTTTGCTCGTTTGGATAACCGTCGGTAAGGAATAAAAGAATGAGTTCGCGATCGTCTTGCTTTTGGTAGCCGTCGAGAACTTCTTCGGCTTTCTTAAAGCCGTCGTAATAATTAGTGGAGCCAGGTGTATCTAGGCTGTTTACTAAGTTCACGAGAGCGGTTGTATCTGAAGATAGATTGCTCAACTTGGCAGCATTCGAGTTGAAACTTACAAGGCCAATGCGGTTATTGCTGTCGGAGAGGACACTTTCAATTAGTTCCGTCGCATCATGCTTCACCTGGTTCATCTTTTCGCCACTCATGGAGCTAGAATTATCTATGACCATCACGAGGTCTAGGTGCGTATTATCTGCGACTTTAGCGATTGTATCTACGTCGAATGTAATTCTAGCCTTGCCCGGCGCAATCCACGTTGCACTTTTTTCTACATTCCAAGAACCGGGAGTATTATTGGCGTAGCTAGTATGCTGGGAGGCGAGCTCTACGGACTTAACTACTTCTGTATAGTTTGCCGCGGAGACACTCTTGGCAATAATGCCGCCAAGTACTATGCCAATAATGGCAAAGCATGGAATGGAACATTTAGCCATTTTGCGTACGTTTAGCTTGCGAGCGCGTACTAGATATGTCATCAAGTGGCTTGTTTTGCGAGATAATGTAACTCCAATAAAGATAATACTAATTCCTAGCACTACCATCCCCACATAAAGCAAAGCATTGAAGATAATGCCTGTAATTGGCACGGGCTCAGGAATAGTGTCGAAGTCCACAGTAGCTTTGTATTCTTGGTCAGTGTCTAGAATGTAGTCTTCCGCCAAAGCGCCAGTAAGCTCGACGATGTTCGTGAGGGTTTGAGCAGTGTTTTCGGTTACCTTGTATTCAGCATAAACATCTACACTTACTCCTGCAGCAATGGCCGGAATGACCGCTATAGTGCTGGCCTTGACCGTGTAGCTGCCATCGTTTGGAGCCGTAAAGACTGCGCCGTCTAATTCTTCTTGGAGGTAAACATCAGTAATGGTGAAGGATTCTGGGTTAGTAACGGTAATCTTAAACTTTACAGTCTCACCATACATATACTCGTCTTGAGGGTTCACGATGGTCTTAGTAATAGTTGGGGCGAACTTCCCCATCGTGCGCATCCACTCGCCGTAGATAGTGACGTTATCTTCTGGCATCGTGAAGCTAGCATTCTTGTACCAGCCAAGGAAGTCGTAGCCATTAGCTTGCGGATCGGCTGCTCTTGTGACTGTATCGCCTGGATAATGAGTTTCGCATGGCGGGAGGATAGACGCGGAGTTTGGTGGGATGATGGCGCCTTCAAAGGCATAACAAACCGTATAAGAGATGCGAGTAAAGCTGCCCACAATAGTAACGTTTCTTTCTGGCATCGTGAAGCCGGTTTCGGATATATCTGCATCGCTCGTGCTCCAGCCAGAAAATCTATAGCCATCGATGACGGTATTGGCTTTCGTAGAGTCTAGCGGTACACTGACCCCGGCTTCGTATTCTTTCTGAGTTGGCGGCATGAAATCTGCTGGTTTCTCGCCATTAATAACGTAGGTTACGTTGTACTTGGTAGCCGCTGCGTTCTTTGTCCAGATACCAACTAGCTCTACGTCTTGGCCCGGCATAGTGAAGGAGCCATCCGTAACGGTAGCATCAGTTGTAGTCCAACCTGAGAAGGTATAGCCTTCGAGGGTTGGATTTAGGCTCACGGCTACTTCATTGTCTTTTGGATAAGATTGATCGGTTGGTACAGTCGGCGCACCAGTTGGGACGGCGCCCGTATATCTATACATGACTTTGTATACTCTGGTGCTAGAGCTACCAATCCAGGCATGCACAGCATTGGAGATAGCCGTAATGTCTTTCTCTGCCGCAAAAGCAGTGTTGTAGAAATCTCTTCTAGTCTCTATTGGTGTAGTATCTGGATCATCTACAGTTGCTGGAGTTTTCGTAATAATACCAATGGTGAGTTGGCAGCCAGCTTTAATCTTCTCAGCCATGAAGGAAACGGTGCGAGTTGTATCGTTGTAATGCAGGCCATGGTAATAGTATTCAGTATGAGTATTATTCCAGGTGCCAGTGTCTAAGGCTTCTTCATTAGTATCGTCTACGACTCTACCAGAACATTGAATAGAATTATTCGAGCGAGATACTGCACCAAATGTACCATCAGATGTAGTGACAAAGCCTTGGAAGATGAGACCCTCAGGAAGCTTATCCGTAACTACTACTCTACCGCCACGCACATCTGCGATTTGGCTATCGCTAGATTCTATGCCGGAGGCATCTACGCCGTCTTCTTTAACATTGAGGTAGTAGGTTAACTCGGCATCAGTATCTACGCGGACATCGTTATCTGTGATAATTTCAGCAAGAGAATTGAATGCAAAAACCGAGATAAAAACGCCCAGAAACGTAGCCACCAAAATACTGACTAGTTTGTTGTTTTTCTCCCTTTTTGTTTTGCGCTCCTTGGCGCGAGATGCTACAGGACCCCTCCTGAATAACATCGATCATTCTCCATTTCTCTCGCAGTAGTTGAGATTTGAAGAACTCTACACCTCCTAACGTCATACTAACGTTAGGATTATTGTACCCCAGCTATATATAATAAACAATAGCTTTTTAAATCCCGTCAAGATGTTAATACCCCTGCAAGAATTCAATTGCTCCAGGTTCTTCCTTGACTAGATTTTGCCTAGACGAAATATGATTCACGGAGCAATATCTATCTTTAAATTCTGTTTCATTCTTTAATAGACTACGCATTTCGCGTAAGAAAGTTTTATAAATTCTATCCTCGTAAAACATATTTTCGGGGTTAGTTTCACTATATTTCTTAGACAGCCTTTCAATGGTATAGTCTAGATAATCTGATACTACCGCATCTGGCATTCGCTCGTGGGCAACAAAGAAGCTCCGTACAAATACGATGTCAATTCTAGAATTGCGGTCGGCGGAAGAGATTAATTTGCCATAAGTAGAGCGCGGCTCGTCCTCTTTTGAAGAACGATGATCCTCGATGGCTTCTTTAATAATAGCGCGTTGCTGGTTATTGAAAAAATGGCAGAAGTTATCATCGTTTATAAAATATTGAGCGGCGATCAAATGGTGCCTCTCGTGATCTTCATATTTGCCACGATCATGACAGGCCGCAATAGTATACATCATATTCGGATCTAGACTTAGATGAAATGCCTTATTTAATTCAAAGCTACGACGAATAACCTCCATGATGTGCGCTTGATTATGTCCGCCATCATTTTTCGAATATTCGGGAAGAATATTGTCGGAAATATACTTTTTTAAATCGTATCGGACATCTTTCGTTAGCCAGTCTAAAGAGCTAATATGATTTACTTTGATGTATCTTCGCTCAAATTTCTTCTTATCTGAAGCCAGACTGCGAATATGCTCTAAAAACTTACCATAGTCTGGGTCATCAAAATAACTTTTCTTATTTGCATAGCCGCTTTTGCCAAATTTATTTATTAAGTGTTGGCGCGACTCCTCGCAAATTTCGGCAAGAGTGCTATTTGGAAAATGCTCCATCCGATAAGAATAAGTCCTTTTTAATGGGTCATCAAAGCTCATCTTCTTGTCCGCTGAAGCAACAATCTTACCGTAAATACTCCTAGGGTCACCCTCCCTGCTAGACCGGTGATCATAAACGGCTTCGGACATAACTTCTATCTGCTCATCGTCAAAAAATTCCTTTAGTCGCTCGTCGGATGCAAGTATTTCGGCGGATAGTTTTTCGTGGTTCTTAGCATCAATGTGATGTACAATGTCGTGATAGGCGGCAATAGCGTATACCATGTTATAATTCACATCTTTCACACTCTCTGCAAATTTAAGACTATGTTTAATAACGTTATTAATATGGTTGATGTCATGCCCCGCCTCGTTCTTTTGATATTCAGGGAAAATATTTTGTTCAATATACCGCTTTAAGTCTTTATTAATCTTATATCTCATATCTGATTAATAATTATATATCTTTTACGCTCACGAAGGGTGTTTTAACGCCCGAGATAATAGATATACTATTGACAAATAGTCTCTAATGTAGTATAATGCTACTGTTGGCTCAATTGTGAGACAACATTTCACCCCAGTCGCAAGATTGGGAGTACTTTATGAAAGGAGTTCCGTATGGATGTACGGTATGAGATTCTCGGTGGACCCGAAAGGGGCGCATTTTTCTCCGCTTATGAGCACGTCCACGACAAAGATGTGCAGGTAACGATGGAGTTTGCAGCCCAGACCCCTTCCGCGAAGGGCGTAGCTATCAAAGTTACGAAGCTCTACGGCCTTTCGCACGAAGACGGCTCTGGCCACCGCCTGAACCTGGAAGGGAGATGTACGGCTCACGGTGTTCACGGCGTTAAATTCAGAATGTTCTACGACACAGAGGAACATACTGGATACGCAATGCTGACCCGCCCCGGCTCGGAATAACTGGCTGTTTCCGCCCCCCTTCGGTTCCTTTCCGCCGCCCGGCTTGCCTGGGCGGCTTTTTCACGCCTTAAAAGAAACTCCGCGATAAAAGAAAAACCCGCATCGCTCGAATATATTACTGAAAATGATAAAATGATGTTATGCGCAAATATACACCCAACGGGATATTAACAGTTCCAGAAAATGCAGAATTGGTTTTTTCGGGGAGAATTTTTAATGTGCATCAATGGCCACAAAAGCTTTTTGATGGTACGACTGAAACATTCGAGATGTTAAGTCGAACGGATACGGTAAAAATTATTGCCATAAAAGATAATAAAATCGTAATTACTCGCCAAAAACAGCCACGAAAAGATTGGTTCTATGATCTACCGGGCGGACGAAATGATAATCCAGCGGAAACAGAATTAGACGCCGCAAAACGCGAAATGCTAGAAGAGACCGGCATGTCTTTTCGCACTTGGAAATTAGTAGAAGTACGCCAACCATTCATGAAGATTGACTGGTTAGTCTATACTTTTATTGCGACTAATTTTATATCGCAAGAACCGCAAAAACTAGACGGCGGAGAACAAATAGAAGTTGAAGAAATCGGTTTTGAGCAGTTAAAAAATATAGCAAAAACCGAAGAGCGATTTGCGAAATATTCTACGATAGACAAAGCCGTAACGTTAGACGACTTATTAAATGCCCCGTCATTATGTGACTATTAAAACTTACGCCAGCTGAAGTGCTTACGCTCGTGCTATAATTTTTGAAAGAGGCAAGATGTATTTCGATGGTCCAAATCAAAAAAGAAATTTCATCATAGCGGTAATATGTGGTTTTGCGGCGATATCTATTTTGATTTTTGGAGTAATTGCATTTATCGCAAACCTCGTCTCGCCAAAGCCTACTCCCACGGGAAATAACCCTCAGCAAACCACGGAGCAACGACCACAAACAAGTTCAGGAGATGACAATACCCAAGATGACATTCCGACTAGCGATGATGACACTACACTACCTGGCGATTCTTCGAATATTCATGCTACCGAATTTTATATAAACCCCGACTCTGTCACGATTGCGATAGGAGAGTCGACTACCTTAGTAGCGGTAATGACGCCCGCCGATTCGACCGATAAGGTGACCTGGTCGAGCAGCAACGAGGATATCATAAAAGTGAACGAAAATGGGGTCGTTACTGGCGTTAAGGAAGGTATTGCTTACATTTTTGCGGAAGCGAGCGAAAATATCAGAGCATCTGCTTCAATTACCGTAAAAGCAAAGCAATCTGAACAGCCGACGCAACCACAAACTCAACCACAACAGCCGAAACCAACTACGCCCAACGCGATAAACGTGTCGAGTATACAATTAAATACGACAAATGTGAGCCTAGAAGTCGGCGATACTTATCGCCTAAGCGCTACCATCCAGCCAAGTAATGCTACGAATCAAACAATCACCTGGTCGAGCAGCAACGCAAATATTGTTGCCGTAAGTGGCGGTGTTATTACAGGTAAGAATGTTGGAACCGCTACGATAACCGCACGATCCCACAACGGCAAGACCGCCTCCGCAACTGTTACTGTTCTCACAAAAACGCCAAGCGTGATTGAGGTAACTGGAGTAAAAATCTCGCCATCCAGCGCATCAATAAAAGTTGGTGGCACTATAACATTTACCGCAAGCGTGCTTCCAAGCAATGCAACTAATAAAAATATAACTTGGTCGAGTAGTAATACAAATATTGCAACCGTTACGGGCGGCAAAGTGACTGGCAAGAAAGTCGGTACCGTTACAATAAAAGCTCGCTCGATTAATGGCAAAGAAGTATCTGCTACGCTGACCGTCACTCCTGCAACAACCACAATCTCGGCTACGGGGATTAAACTGAACTCTTCCGCTATTACAATTAAGGTCGGGAGTTCTTATTGCCTGACAGCAACCGTCTCACCGAGTAATGTCACAGACAATACTGTAACTTGGTCGAGTAGTAATACAAATATTGCAACCGTTACGGGCGGTACGGTGACTAGTAAAAAAATTGGCAAGGCTACAATTACGGCAAAAACTCACAACGGCATAGCGGCTACCGCAACTGTTACCGTAAAAAGCACCATTGCGATTGATTCAACAAAGCCAATCATCACCACTGTGGCGGCCAGCAAATAGTTTGCTCAAGTATCGATAAGTTAATCTCGTAATTTAATGAATTAATAATAGACTGACCATTATCGGCATAGTAATAATCGAGAAAACCGTAGACATCGTGACAAGCTGCGAAGCCTCTTTTTCATCGCCACCATATTTTGAAGCGAAGAGCCCGAGACTAGTAGCGGTCGGTAGAGCCTGAATAAGTGTGCAAACCACCACGACTTCATCTGGAAAGAAGAAGCCCGCGCCTCGCGCGACGTATTGTAGCGCAACAAGCAAGCCGTAGGTAGCAAGCGGCCCAACAATTAACTGTATTAGTGCAGTAAGTGCTAGCTTCCATTTCTTGAATAACTCCAAGAACTTTGCTGTACTTAGCATGAAGCCTACACAGATGATTGATAAGGCCGTAGTGGCGTTGCTCGTAAATCTTACCGCATCATCGAGAAATGGAGGTATTTTAAAGCTAGTCAAGAACACTAACACCCCTAATATGACTGCAATAATGTTTGGATTCGTAATGACATTTAGAACCAGTTTACTATCAACCCTATGCTTAAATAGATAGACTCCGTACGAGAATAGTGCAATATTAAATGCAATTATGAAACCGCAATACGCAATAACAGCCGAGCTCTGAGCGCCAAATGTGCTAGATATTATCGGGTATCCCAAGAAGGTTGCATTGTTAAAAATAAGGGCAAATTGCGATTCGTAGCGAAGCTTGCCCTTGCACCATTTCTTATTAAAAATAAGAAGCGACAATAGAATAATTGCCAACATTACAACAAAACCACCAATAAGGCCCGCAAGAAAAATCTCCGATGTCTCTTCACTATATGCCGCAGGAAAAGCCATAAACAGCGAAGCTGGCATAAAAACAGTAAGGAGCAAATTGACGAGGTCTTTATTCGTCTTGGATGATATGAGTTTTAATTTACCAAGAATAAAACCTAGCAAAAGAATAATCGCAATTGTACCTAATCTCGAATAAAAATCTAATAGATTTATGTCCATATATCTTTATTCTAACATAAGCAATATAGCCATTACGCCTTTATAATGCCACCCTATGCTTTCTGGGTCGTTTGTTTCTTATCCTTTAAATCAGCCGTTTTCTTGCGACCGCCAACCTTTTTATATATCTCTTCGTCTAGCGCAATAATCTTATCGAGCTTGTAGCGCGTATTTTTGTCGATTGCCATGTCATTGACAACATTCTCGCGCATCCGATTGATTTCATGAACCATTTTTTCAACGCGACGCGATTCGGTATTTAGTTCAATCTCAGAATAGATTGCAATTGCGATACTAATTACGGACACTAGTAGAATAACGCCATCATAGGCCGTATCGGCTAAGGTCTTTGGCGAAAGAATTAAAGTGACAAGGCCGAGAAAAATTATCACAGCTATACTGATAGTTATAAAAAACATTGTTTTTCGTGACTTACGCATAACTATATTTTACTACTTTTAAGCATAACCTTCAGCTTGAAGTTCAAACATTTCTTTATAAACTCCGTCTTGCGCAATTAGTTCACCATGCGTACCCTGCTCAATTATTTTGCCGTGGTCAAGCACAATTATCTTTTCCGCGCGACGCACGGTTGAAAAACGATGCGAAATAATAACAGTACTCTTTCCTTGCTGTTTTTTAATGATGCTGCGAAAAATTTCGTATTCCGATTTTGCGTCAACCGACGATGTCGGCTCGTCAAGAATTAAGATATTAGGCGAGCGGAAAAAGGCGCGTGCGATACCAAGACGTTGCCATTGCCCGCCCGATATATTGGTGGCATTTTTAGCATCTATATCCTTGGACAAAAGCTGATTAAGACCATTCTTATAATCAACAGCTAGATTACCTAAGCCCGCATCGTCGAGCGCTTCCATGATAGCTTTACGACTATATGGCTTCTCTACATTGCCAAACCAAACATTCTCTCCCAATGTAGCAAAATCGTAGCGGGAGTAATCTTGAAAAAGTGCTCCAATCTGACCAAGGTATGATTCGCGATCGATTTCGGAGATTGGATGATCATCTACGTAAATCATGCCTTCTTGCGGCATATATGCACCGATTAGAAGTTTTATCAATGTAGTCTTCCCTGCACCATTTTCGCCAACAATCGCAAGACTGTCGCCTGGATTAAGCGTAAAGCTTACATCTTCAATGGCGAAATGGTCAGAATGCGGATACATAAAGCTGACATGCTTGAATTCGATTTTTGGCAAATGATTGACTTCTATATCGCCGGAATGTTGAGCGGGCGTTTCCATAAACTCCATAAAATCCGTTGCATTAACTAAGCTAGTATTGATAGCTGTTATGCTCTCAAAAAAGCTGCTAATGTTGTTATTTAATTGAGATAATAAAGTTCGCACGGTAAGAAATTGACCAATTGCTAAACGGCCGTAAATAATTTGGATTGCTACAATTATTAAAACGATATATCCGACTACATCCTGTAAAATGTCCGCGCCGAAACGTGGCAAAAAGAAGGCTTTATTATCAGCAATATCTTGTTCTTGGCTGCGTCGGCGAGCTTTTATCATCTGTAAAACGAGGTGTTTCGACAGACCATTTAACTCGATTTCTAGCGCAGAGTCAGAATTGGTAATTTTGCGCTCAATAGCCGAAGCAATGCGACGATCTTTTGTAAACTCGCGCCAATTGCGTCGCTCGCGAGCAGCTATACGAAGGCTTAATATTGAAGATGGAATTGCGGCTATTAGTATTGCTACTGTAATAAACGGCGAGACCACTAACGTTGCGACAATAATTGATATCAAACTAATCACCGAAGAGGCCACGGTAATAGCGCTCGTTGAAACATAGTCGATCGATAGACCAAATTCGCGCACGCGTTCAAATTTATCGGCGAATTCCTGCGTTTCACGCATGGCGAGCGGAATTTGAATGTATTTCGTCGCCACAAGTTCACTTACGTAAATATACGTCTCTTGGCTTGCAGAAATCGAAAGAAGACGATAAATAGCATACAGAACTATCGTAATAAACTGCACGGACAGCAGCATCGCCACAGCGACAATAAAAGAGGTTAGGTCGTGCGTCGGGGAAACTACCGCATCCGAAATGCAAGTCACAACATAACCGGCGATAACCGCCGTCAATGCAGGAGTTACCGACGAGACGACACGATAGAACCAGAAAAAATACCTACGTGGGCCAACCGCCTTTCGGTAAATTTTCATACAATATAGAATTGATTTAAAATCAATCCGCGGATATTCTGGACGTTTGCGCTCGTCAGCCTTACGAGCTTTTCTTTGAGCGCGTCGGCTGGTTTTATTTGAATCTTTTGAGCGAGCGCGAACAGGCATACTACTCCACAGTAACCGATTTAGCTAAGTTGCGCGGTTGATCCACGTCATTACCGCGACCAACTGCAATATAATATGCAAACAATTGCTGAAGAGTGTTGAGAAGTAGAGGTGCAAGAATCTTAATCTTGCTGTTAATGCGAACGATATCATCGGCTTCGATTTCGGCTTTGCTATTAGTGAACACGATTGCTTTACCGCCACGAGCGCGCACTTCATGAAGGCCACCAATAGATTTATCAAACAGCCAGTTATCTAGAATGTTGAATACCTCAAAGAAAGTCTCGTCAACAAGTGCAATTGGTCCATGCTTAAGCTCGCCAGACGCATAACCTTCGGCGTGCGTATATGAAATCTCTTTCAACTTCAAAGCACCCTCTAGCGCGATTGGATAGGCTGTATCGCGTCCAAGATATAGAGCATTATTATATTTAACATATTTTTTAGCTAAAGTCTTAATTTCGTCGCGATGATTCTTAAGAGTCTTTTCGATCTCTTTCGGCAGCATGGATAGTTCTTTGGTAATTTTAGCGATTAATTCAGCGTTGCCACCGTGATATTCCGCAAGCATACCGGCGAACATTATCATTGTTACCACCTGGGCCGTAAATGCTTTCGTGGAAGCAACGGAAATTTCTGGACCGGCATGCACATAAGTGCCACCGTTAACTTCACGAGCAATCGTGGAGCCGATTACATTCACGATACCAAGCGTCTTTATACCGCGCTTCTTTATTTCGCGCAAACATGCAAGCGTATCGGCGGTCTCGCCCGACTGAGAGACAATTAGGGCAACTGAGTCTTTTGGCAAATGGAACGAGCGATAGCGATATTCTGATGCAATTACAACTTCGGTAGTTAAGTCTGGAACGAGTTGCTCCATATAGTACGACGCGAGCAGGCCTGCGTAATAAGCGGTTCCGCAACCAACAATAACTACATGGTGAATATTGCGCATCTCCTCTTCGGAAAGATTTGGCCCACCTAGGTGCATCTTGCCATTTTTAAGATCTATACGGCCAGAAAGTGTGTTATGGAGAGTAGTGGCCTGCTCCATGATTTCTTTGAGAAGAAAATGGTCATAACCGCCCTTTTGAATTTGCTCAACATCGCCCTCAATCGTTTCTGGGCTAGCATTGAGATGTTTGAGATTGAGATTGAATACCTCCGCGCCATTTTCCGTGCAGACAGCCAATTCACCATCGTTGAGGTAAATAGCCTCACGGGTATAACCCAATAACGCCGACGCGTCAGAAGCAATGACAGTCTCGCCGTGGCCGATACCAATAATAAGCGGAGAACCAAGTCGAGCAACCACAATAGAGCCCGGTTCATTTGGCGAGAAAACTGCAATGCCATAAGTGCCACGAACTTTCTTGGCAGCTTTTGCGACCGCATCCTTTAGGGATATTCCATCTTTATAGTAACTATCGATTAACGCAGCAAATACTTCCGTGTCTGTATCGGACTGAAATTTATAGCTAGACAGACCTTTCTTGAGCTCTTTGTAATTCTCAATAATACCATTATGGACAAGATAGACGTTTCCAACATGATGCGGATGGGCGTTCGCGACAGTTACTCCACCATGCGTAGCCCAGCGAGTATGGCCAATGCCAAGATGACCATCGTGCGGCTTTGCGAGTAGAACGTTCTCTAGCTCAGCAATCTTCCCTACGGAGCGCGCAATGTGCGGATCATTATTATCATCTAGAGTAGCAATACCGGCAGAATCGTATCCACGATACTCGAGACGCTTGAGTCCATTTAATAGCACATTTTGTGCAGTTCGTTTACCAACATATCCCACAATTCCACACATAATAACTCCTCTTTTTTCTTGAGTTTAGTATATCTTTTTGTCTGATAGGTGTCAAAAAAATACAGCCGCATTTTGCGGCTGTATAAATATTGAGAAAAAATACTTTTTTGTCTTCTAGCGACGTCGCTTGAGTCCGAAGAATAATCCTCCGCCCATAACACTAGCGACAATTACACCGATAAATGCTTTTGCGCTAGCATCTGCCGTGTTTGGATTCTTAACTTTGCGGTAACGATAGATAACTTCAATATCTTTGTTCCCCATCACGCCTTTAGCATTATCTGGCATTTTTACAAGCTTATAACCTTTTGGATCGTCTGGGAGAGGAATAGTTTCATAATCATCGCCCTGCGGGTATTCGCCGCTGATAGGATCACTAATTGGCTTTCCGGTTTCATCATCAATGTAACGAGCCGTGACCTTTTTTGGTGGGAGATAGCGATAAATTACTTCAATGTCCTGATTCACAGTACCAGAAGCGTTGTCTGGAGTTTTGACAAGAACGAATTTTTCAGGGATATCGTCCGATTCGTCAGTATAATATGACTTGCCATGTTCGTAATCTTCAGAGGTCGGATCGGCAATCTCTTCTCCAGTTTCGTCATTAATATATTTCGTAACGACCGTATGATAAATTTTTGTTTCTACTGGGTCGGAGGGAAGGGTTGTTTCACTGCCGTCTACTGGAGTGTAGCTAGTCTGCGCCAAGTTTTGAACTGGAGATCCAGTGATTGTTGACTTTACGGTAGCCTTGACGGTCATTGTGTAGGTATGACCGTAGAAACCGATACTGGTTGCATTCTTGGCGGTAGCTGTGACATTTTGGCCACTAATCGCAACTGTAAATTGAGAAGTAACGTCATTATTATTTTCGTCGACGATTTTAATAGTGCTAGCTGCCGGTAATGTAAGGCTATTGTTAAAGCTGTCGCTTATTTTGAGCGCACTGTAGCCCTTATTTTGAGGAATAGCGTCATACCTACTCCATAAATTCATAAACGTTACAATATCCGCCTCGCCAGAATAGTTATTTGGCACTTCTTGAGAGATACGATACGTAACAGTATCGCCAACCCTTGCCTGGGTTTTATCTACTGTCTTTTTGGGTTTTGGCATAGCGTAAGGCACCGCAGAGCCAAAGATAAAGCCGACACCACAACCACGACCGCTATAACGGAAAGACCAAGAACCACCTAATCCAGTCGCCGTGGTCATAATAGAGTTGCCGTACCAAATGCCATCAAAGGCAGCGCCATTTATATCTTTTACAGAAATACCGTCCTGCTCCGTTGATAAGGTCATTCCCTGAATAGCTGAGTTTTTATTCATGTAAACCGTATTTGTGCCAGATAGAGGTGCGATGCCTTCGTTGCCATGGAAGTACTTATCGCCATCTTCCTTGTAGTCGTACCATCCGTCCGTATTAATAATAGGGTTGCCATTACTATCGGTGTTGCGTCCGCCGTTTGGAACATCAAAGTCCCACATGGCACTGCTAACACTCTTCATATTCGTAGAAAGCGTACAGCTATCCGATGACTCAACATAAGTACCCTTCTTGCAAAATTCTACGGTAAATATAGCGTCAGCACGCGAAGTATTTATCCAGGCTACGATAGGGTCGCCAGCCTTGATAATCTGCACCTCTTGTTCGTTCTCTTCCGGATGGATACTTGCGCTAGAACCGCTAATGCCCTTCCTGACCGTTAAAGTTGCGTGCGATTTTGTCGTACCGTCATCATTTAGTTCATTAGTCCACTGATTCACGTTCGAAACCTTATATAAAACGTCTAGCGGATGGCCGCTAGGATCAACCGCCGTGCTATTTTCAATTAGCGCAGTGTATGATTCTCCGCCGATAATGCGACCAGACGAAAGCATCTGAGTGTCAGTAGTGGTTATGCTTTTGCCCTTGGTTCCGCCAGCGCCAACTTTGACAGATGTGACCTTTGTGTTTTCCGTGTAATATATTTTTGAATAGGAAAACGTATTATTTAACGTATTCCGATTTAATTCACTGTAGTCTTTATATGCTATTGTTGATGCCGCGCTCGCATCCGCAACGCCAAAAATTGGCGAAGCTATAAATGCTGCAGCCACAGCCAGCATAGCCGAAGTGTGGAGCTTTTTCATATTTTTTCTCTTTTATTTTTATTTTTGACCTTTTGTAGGCTTATAGTAACATTTGAGAGGCCAAAATGCAAGTGCTTTTTATCACAATAAATGGAACTTGACTTTTCCACTGTATCTTTGTACACTTAGATTACCTTCCCCTGTAGCTCAATGGTGGAGCAAGAAGCTGTTAACTTCGAGGTTGCCAGTTCGAGTCTGGCCGGGGGAGCCAGTTTCGAGTTTTTGACATTGATGATAACGTATTGAAAGGCTCTAACAGATTACAGTTGAGCCTTTTTTGGTTGATTTCGGCTTCTATCTTTGTCGCAATTTTGTCATAGTCATCCACAGTAATGCACCCGTTGCCCGGCCCCGGGAGCCAAAATTTACCAACTAGCTTGCTGCAAAAAGGTATTTATTGCACCTGCTAATTTGTCAGTAGGGTACTCCCATATTTCATGTGGACCTGGCACCTCAATGAACGCCGCATTTTCATCCTGTAAAGCCTTTTGATTATCGTCCTTGTATTCTTTATAAAAATTAATATATTCCTCCATCGCTTTTTTATCTCCTCCAAAACTACTAAGGGCCGTCTCCTTGAAATATTTTTCATAATAGTCCTTATCGAACTGGTTAGCAGCGATAAACAATTTTGCTAATTTACGATAATTTTCACCCCTAATCTTTATTGTATTTTCAGCGTTAGTTTTTTCTAGTTCCGACTCACTTACTACGAAATCTGGAAAGGCGTTTTCCATCCCTAGAATTTTGCTTGCTCTTGCTAAATCCTCCGTAAAATATCCCGTTTTCGCTAATTGCTCAGCCTCAGCATCTCTCGTTGCTTCATCCAGCATAAACAAGCGGTGTAATCCTAATTTTGCAGCAATATTGTAGAGGTGAGTAGAAAACCAATCATAATGATTATATTTTTCCTCTATGGCATTTTCTGGAGAGCCAATATCAAGTGCTATCATCCCGCTTACTTCCTCAGGATATTTTTCCGCCCAATACATTGCATACTGTCCAGCAATGGAATGAGGCATCAAGATTACAGAGGTTTCCACCCCTATTTCTTTCAGCGTTTTGCGATAAACCTCAACGATAAAGTCCGAAGTTGCGTCTACACCAGTATCCTCGGATAAAGCATATCCAGGACGATTTATCAGTATTACTCGTGCGTTCACCTTCTCGGCTAACGGCGTGAACGAAAGTGCGGCGTTCTGCACATTTAGCCCTGGCATCAAAACTAAAGTATGCTCGGTTTTTTCAGAATTAAAAACTTTGTAATTAACCTCTTGCCCGTCCACCATCACCGTTTTACCGATGTCATAAGATTTTAGCAACTCCCATTCTCGCCCTATCTGTATCTTATGGTTAATAAAAACACCCAGGACAAACAAAAACATACATCCTAGCAATATACCCGCTATGATGCCAGAGGCTTTCAAGATTTTGCGAAATTTCAAACTTTTTTCGTTTTTAACCATAACATTATTATACCGTGAAAAGATCCCCGTTCTAAACGGAGGACTATTGACTGTTATGGCTCTGCGGCCAC
This sequence comes from uncultured Candidatus Saccharibacteria bacterium, assembly GCA_947304395.1. GTDB lineage: Bacteria > Patescibacteriota > Saccharimonadia > Saccharimonadales > Saccharimonadaceae > UBA2834. The sequence goes on along the minus strand of CAMZBA010000001.1, from coordinate 100,608 downwards.
CTTTATTTCTCCATCTTTAGCAAGTCCGGTTAGTTTTCGATAGTTTTTTACCAATATGCCAGCCATACTTAGGAGTATTGGTTAGTAATGTGTCAGCCAAAGGGAGCCAAATAAAGAGATGCTCGCGAATAATGAATAGGTCTTTTTTTGTTGTTTTTATAAAAATATGTATTCAAAAGTACTTGTTTTTATGATTTGTTTATGCTTAAATACGTTTATAAATAGGTCAAAATAAAAAGGTCAAAATAAGAGAAAGGTTACCCATATGGTTAGAAGAAAAAAGTCTTTGCTTTTTTCGGCATCATTAGCATCTGCAGGTTTGGTCGCCGGCGGGTTGTTCATGATCGCCCCAAAAACGCAAGCGAGTAGCGATGAAGCCGCTATATCAAATACGGCAAACGCAGTAATTCAGGAAATTAGCAGAGACAGCGGAATTTCAACTAAAGGAGTGGAGACTGCTCTGAAAACCCATGAGCTAATAGTCAACATTCCAAACCTAGATGAATTTAAAGAAAACCATCCAGACGCTATAAAGTATACAAAAATAGCCGAAAAGGTATACGTAGTCGAGTTCGCAGACTATAACACCACATCCGCAAACTATCTTGATATAAAAGAAAAAGATAACAATTCTGGCGTTCTTTTAAATATGCAGCTAAAACTTGACGACGATGCAGAATCGAATGCGATATACAATTACGAGGAGATAAACCGATGCACCAATCGCTCTGCTACAACATACACAAATGGTACTAGCATACCAGACCAGTGCTTGGGTTGGGGAACTTCCGCCATGAAACTAGACACCTATGCGAAAAGTCTAACTTCTGGCCAAAAAGTTACCGTTGCTGTGATTGATAGTGGCATCCGCGCGTCTCACTGGGCATTCAAGAAGACAACCGTAGGCGACCGCCTTGATATGACCTATGCTCACGATTATTTCGATAACGACACAAATCCCGACGATAGTGGAAACGACGCCAACGACAGCATGACAGCAACTTGCAATATCACTACTCAAACATGTACTAACGTAAGTGCTGGCGCCTCGAGAGTAACGCATGGCACATCTGTTGCAGGAACAATCACCCAGGCCACTCCGGCGAGTGTAAAAATTGTTCCCATCCGCGTTTCCGGCGGTAAAAGCATTGATCTTACGAAGGTAGTAATAGCTGTTTCTGAGTTAAAGGGTAAAGTTGACGTAATCAACTTAAGTCTCGGCCTCGTGGAACAATTACCAAATCCGCTACCAGAAGAGTTTCAGACCACAATCGAACCTGCTTTTAGGGAAGCTAAAGAGGCTGGCACTATTATAGTAGCCTCGGCCGGCAATGGTAACGCTGGCTGGGTTTCTTATCCAGCGTCTAGTGACTATACCATCGCCGTATCTTCCGTCAATAATGCTAAATCATTCTCGTCGTCGTTTTCTCAACATGGCGCAGAAATCGATTTCGCGGCACCTGGCGAGGAGCTTCTCCTACCAACATCAAGTACTGGCGCGGATAATACATTAACCCTAATTGATGGCACATCTTTTTCTGCACCTTACATTTCTGCAGCAATAGCAAATATCTTAACCGAACACCCAAACTATAACTACAACCAGGTCTATAACGCCCTTAAACTCGATGCTGAAGACTTAGGCACAGCTGGTAAAGATGAGTACTATGGTTGGGGTAGCGTAAGCTTCCATGTTAACAAATACGCGGATTTAAGTATTTCAACGCCGGCCGTAACAGCAGCAACTAACTGGACAAATAGTGATGCCACCATTAAGGCTACTGCGAGCAGTAACGCGTACAATATTAATAAGTACAAAGTAGACAATGGCAATACCACAACCGCTACTCCGAGCTCTTGGTCAACCATTTCTTCGTCCAGTAAATCATACAACCTTTCGCAAACTGTCTCCGCAAACGGAACATATACGCTTTGGTTCAAGAATAGCAACAACGAGACCGCCTCGAAGACCGTTACGGTAAATAATATTGATAAAACCGCACCGGTAATTAGCACTGCCCTATCGACAAGCAGCGTTACGGCTAATGGGGCAACTTTAAATATTGGAGTAACAGATAGCGCAAGTGGCCTCGGTCGAATCGTCTGGCACTATAAAGCAAACGATGCAAGCAGCTATACAGACAAGACTGAAACGTATGCTAGCTCGAGTACTGGTGAGACTTCCGCAACAACTAAGAGCCTAACCCTAACTGGGCTCAATGAATCCACCCGATATACAGCATATGCCACCGTCTATGATGTTGCGGGCAATGCTAAAGATTCTGAAACAATTAACTTTACCACTAGAGCAGCAAGCGATCCGTTAGTTCCAGCGACTGGCATTACTGTCAGCCCCGCAACCGCTAACGTCAACGTAGGTGCTACGCTAAGCCTGACCGCTACAGTCACTCCTACAAATTCAACCGATACGATCACTTGGAGCAGTAGCGATAGTAGCGTTGCGACAGTTGATGCGAATGGTGTCGTAAAAGGCATAAAAGCAGGAACAGCAACCATTACCGCCAAGGCGAACGACAACGTCTCGAACACTGCTACGATAACCGTAAAAGCTACTACAACGACGGTTCCAGCAACAGCCATAAGCATTAATCCTGTTTCTGTCAGTATTAATGTCGGCGAGGAAGCAACTCCAACCGTAACACTTACTCCTACAAATTCTACCGATACGATCACTTGGAGCAGTAGCGATAGTAGCGTTGCGACAGTATCTAGCACTGGTAAAATAACGGCTATTAAAGCTGGCACGGCCACCATTACCGCTATGACAAATAGCAATGTGTCGGCAAACATTATAGTTACCGTACAAGGGGGAACAAACAATGATCCAGCAACCCCTGCTGAGCCGACCGAGCCAAAAGATGTTAACATAAAGAACCCTAAAACTGCCGATATTAATACTCCTGCAATAGCAGGCATAGGTGGAATTCTGGGTGCTCTAGCGTTCTTCATCTTCCGCACAAAACGCCGTTAGCAGCATTCTAAAAGCACCCTTCTGATGGGTGCTTTTTGTTGCCGTGTTCCTGACGTTAGTTAAGTTTAGTCACTGAAATCTGAATCAAGAGCTATTTCAAAAGTGTAATCTGGTATCTCTTTTTGAAGTGTACTATGTATCCGCCGAAAATACGAATTGCGATTTCTTACATCGAAGCCAACGACAATATCGAGACTAATTTCTTTATTCTTTTCATCAACATGAAAACCATGCATTTGAATAACGTGTTCAAATCCAGATACTATTTCATATACTTGGTCACGCAGCTCTGCAGCTCTCCCGCCCTTCTTATTAACGGAATAGACACCAACGGAATTAATTAGAACATGACATTTTCGATGGACACGACGACGAATTTCTCGGGATATGTCATCTATTTCTAGTGCAGTCATTGTGTCTGGAAGTTCAATATTAATTGACGCAAACGTAATATTCGGACCGTAATCATGCATGACCAAATCATATGCACCTTCTACGCCGTCAACCTGACGAACCTCTTCTCGAATCTTTCGAGACAAATCAGAATCCGCCCGTTCTCCCAAAATAACACTGAAGGTTTCGCGAAGCATTTTAAAACCCGAATAAGTAATAAATAAGGAAATGCCAACCGCCAAATATGCCTCAACGCTAAAGCCGGTCAGTACAAATACCCCAGCAGCCACTAACGTCGTTAACGATATTAATGAATCAAATAATGCATCTTTCCCCGACCCCACTAAAGAATCGGAATCCACTTTCCGCCCTACCCTATATACATATATGCCTAGAATAATCTTGACAATAATTGCTACCACTACGACCACTATGGTAACTAATGAATAATCTGGAGACTCGGGGTTGATAATTTTCTTTATTGATTCAATGAAAGCCGTAAAGCCAATATACATAATAATGACAGCTACGACGGCAGCGCTCAGATATTCGGAACGGCCATGCCCCATTGGATGCTCGCGATCCGGGGATAAATTCGCAAAATGCGAGCCAGCTATTGTAACCAAAGAGGAGAGCATGTCGCTAAAGTTATTGATGGCATCTAAGATAATTGCAATTGAGTTCGACAACAGACCAACGATAGCCTTAAAAATTACTAGTAATAAATTCGCCAGAATACCAATGATACTCGCAACGACGATAGTGCGATGCCTATTATCTTTCATATTATTTCCTATTGTAGAGTTTTAAGTTTGTTTAGTCGATTTTCGTACTCTTCGAATAATTCCACAGGCAATATCTTTGTCCTTAACACACCAAGCACTGCCTCGTAGAACCATATCTCGCGCTCGCGTTTAGCGGCGAAATAAGTCCAAATACTCTTGCCAAGCTCTTCATACCCGTAAGCTAGTTCGCCCATATTATGCATTTTATCGCACGCCGAAATAATAAGCGGACGAATATCGTTGGTGTTTTCAATGTTATTAAGATAAGCATATTTCCGCGCTCGCCAAGCCTCTTGAGTTGGCGTACGGATATCTGGTTCGGAAACCGTCTCGACAAGGTTTAGAATTTCGTAGCCAAAATCATTAGCTAAATCATTCGAGGAATAGACGCGATCGGGTACATCCTCCAATACATCATGTAAAATTCCACCAATAAATACTTCCTCGCTGTCGATATATATTTGAGTCATAAGCGCTACCGCAAAAGGATGAGCAATATATGGAATAGTCGACCCACGACGAAATTGACCATCATGCAGCCTGGTAGCGATTTTGATAGCTTTATTGATAGGCTCAGAATAAACCATTAGCTATATTTTACAACAGCCTTGCCCATAGCGCCATCGAAACAACAACCCGAACGAGTACTTATGCGGGATTTCGCACTTGATATTATGCCATAAAGTCGAGTTTCCGCCAGTCATTAGCCTTTTCTATGGTATAATTAATTAAGATGAAAATATCTTTTGTAATACCGGTATACAATGAGGAAAAAGGCTTCAGCCAATTCTATGAAAAAATGTTGTTGCCGGAGCTAAAAAAGCTCAACTACGATTATGAGTTAATCTTAGTTAATGACGGAAGCACTGACAAAAGTCTACAGATTATTCAAAAGATTTCCGAGAAAGACAACCATGTGAAGGTGCTATGTTTTTCGCGCAATTTTGGCAAAGAGGTCGCGCTGACGGCCGGAATTCGCGAGGCGGCGGGAGATGCAATATTAACAATGGACGCAGATGGCCAACAACCACCGAAATTAATCCATGAATTTATTAAAAAATGGGAAGAAGGTGGTGAAATTATTATCGGAGTTAGAGGTAGATATGAAAAGCACGGTCTCATTGCAAAAATAGGATCAAAATTGTTCTATAAGATACTTGGCATGATGGGCGTAAAAGACACGGTGCCTGGTAGCACAGATTTTCGTATTATCGATAGATGCGTCGCAGATGAGTATAATAAGCTGACCGAGCATGGACGCATTACGCGAGGCTTGATGGACTGGATGGGTTTCAAAAAAGTATATATCGATTATATCTACGGAAATCGCCTGGCTGGAAAGCCGAGCTATAACTTTAAAAAGCTTTTCCAATTAGCAATAGACAGTTTCGTAAGCCTGAGCTCTGCCCCGCTAATTATATTCGGATGGATTGGCGTTTTTATTACGGTTGCCTCTTTAATATTGGGGATTTTCGTGATCATAGAGGAGTTTATTATGGGAGACCCGATGCAGCTCAAATGGACAGGTACGACTTGTTTAAGCATTTTTATTACTTTCTTGATTGGCCTAGTTCTTATATCGCAATCCATCATCGCATTATATATTTCGCATATTCATGCAGAAGCGCAAGGGCGCCCATTATATATAATTGACCATAAGAACTCGAGGAATTTAAATGAGAGAAAAGCTAAAAAAGCTAAAGAATCAACCTCAAGTTAAAAAACACGCCGAAAAAATAAGGTTCGTGCCTACTTTGCGCCATCATGATGAAGGACGGAAGCAATAGTTCTAAAGAATATCTGAATATCTAAAGCTGGTGTCCAGTTTTGAACATAATAAATGTCAAGGGCGCGGCGCTCATTAAATGATATATTACGACGTCCCGATACTTGCGCTAGTCCAGTTAAGCCAGATTTGACCGACAATAATAAGCCACGATCGCCATAGTTTTTTAATTCTACGGGCTGTAGAGCGCGTGGACCAATTAAGGATATATCCCCCTTTAAGACGTTGATAAATTGCGGTATTTCGTCTAGCGAAGTCTTACGTAGCCATGTGCCAAATTTAGTATATCGAGGGTCATTCTTGATATAGTCGCCTTGTTTACGATATTTTTCAGACAATTCTGGCTTCCCCATTTTATTAAAAGCTTGTTCCGCCGTAAGGCCGCAATATTCTTGCTTCATACTTCGGAATTTTAGGAGTGGGAATTCTTGATTGTAGCGCGTAAGTCGCGTATCCTTATAGATTGCGGGCGATTTTGGCTCAATTATCTTTTGAATGATATAAATAATCAGCATAGGTATCGCAGCCAATGTAGTTAGAATTAGCCCAAAAATTATATCCATCGCACGTTTGTAAATTTTTGCCCCACCACTAAGCGGAGTGGCGCGAATTAAAATAATTGGCACTGCAGCGACGAATTCGACATTGCCGCTTTGCACAATTATCGAATCCTCAGCAGGAGAATAATAATAGAGTGCGTGATGATCTACGGCTGCCTTATTGGTCGCCTCAATATCTTTTGATCCAGTGTGAATAATCGCATGCGGGCGTAGTCGTGCTAGAGCAATATCAAGGTTATCATATTGACGTTTTCGCCACTCTTCTGGCACATATTTATCGCTAGCTACTACGCCAACCACTTTAAATCCGCTGTCGGCCGTAATTCCTTGGAGTAATTGCGTAGTATTATCGCTATTGCCAACAATTACCGTACGAATAAGACCCATATTTCGACGCAACAAGAATTGGCGAATAGCCCGGATAATCGTGCGCGTAATAATTAAAACAATAAAATTAAAAACAATTGCATAAATTGCGATCGTACGTACAGGAAATAGTGAGCCGCGCGTAACATATGCGGTGGCAAAGAAATCGTAAGTAATTATCGTCATAACGCCAATAATGGACGCAAGAAAAAGGCGCCAATACTCTAAGCCGCGACGCCTAAGTATGCGGCGCGAATAAAGCCCAAGGCTCGTAAGAATAACTAGCCAGATTGGCAATAAGAGAACATTCGTTAAAATAAAATCGCGAATCTCGGAAGTGAAATAGTATGGCCGAGAGTCAATATGAGTGCGGTAATAATAGGAAAATGCAAAAGAAAAGACGATTGCCAATGCGTCACCTATAATCAGGCAGATGCGGTAGGAAAAACCTGGTTCTTTTCTCATTTTCGATAATTATATCATTGTCAGAGGTCGAGGTCGAGTAGGTTGGCGGCTGCCTTCAGTGTGCGCAAATCATCTTCTAGGCTTCGCCGTTTACTGTCGGGTAGTTCCACAATATCACCCTCTTCATTTTCAGACGGCTTCATTTTAGCTTCTAGCTCAGTTATTTTTTGCCGAAATAGCGTCTTAGTTTCTTTGTAGTCTTGAATTGGGATTACTTTCAATGAGCGGGCCGCATTTGGCACTTTTTTTAAAAAACCAGCCGATACGCAGTTATTAATATGCTCTGCTACCGCCGATACGGAGTTTAGGTTCATTGCACGCATTATTTCCCTATATGACGGCGAGTAGTCATGTTCTTCGGTATATTGATCAATAAATTTTAGCAAAATCGTCTGTTTTTTCGTCGGGCGCTTCATATAATATATTCTATCACGGCTTTTTTACACATGTTTTCCACAGGTTTATGCACATTTTGCAAATATTTTTCCACATTTTTTATGTCTTTTTTCCACATACATAGCTTTTTGCACTAAAAAGCCGCAAACCCGAAGGTTTGCGGCTAAAACTATCATAAATATGAATTATTTTTTGCGAGAAACAGTCAAGAAACCGTTGCGTGGGTTTTCGTTAACTTCGCGATCCTCAGGGAGGTCACATGGAGTACCTTTTTCGTTCTTCTCAGTCTTGGTGAAGAAATAAATGGTCTGTGGCTTGCCGCCGCGAAGGGTTACTTCGGACTTGTGAAGGTAGTAAGTGACGCCCTTTGAGTTAGTATGTTTGTAAGCCATTTTTAAGCTTTCCTCCGTTAGTTGATACTCTTATCTTATGACCCCTGTTTAATGCTGTCAAGGGGTTTAAAGCTTATTTTTACCGTTTTTAATACTACTAGCGATTAAGGATAAATAATGCGATAGTACTAATGACCCAAAAGATGATCCGACAGATTATCCAGAACGCAAGAATGACTGCGATTAATATCACCGCGCCAGAAAGACATGGATACCAAATAGGTGATGCTATATCATAACGATAATCTTCAGTATTTGGCAAAACCGCCTCAAGTTCCGTCGTTAACGAAGCCGAAGATGGATATTTAGCTAACTCATTAGTATAACAGTCGAGGTAGCGCCTATCGTAATACGGCCAGCCATAAGTGCGCGCTCTGCCATCGCATATTTTTGCAACTTTTGCAAAAATATTTCCGTTAGGATTTTGGTCCGTGATGCCTTTTTCTTCTATCTCGGCTTGTTGCTTAGCTATAGCCTCTTTTGCATCGTGGATGTAAAGGTTTTCGAGATAAAAAGGCCCCGTACCGAATATAACCGACTGTCGGCCGTTCTCTTCTAGGATATTAAAGATAATATGCTTTAATGTAAAATTGCGCAGCTCGTTTAAGGAGGCTAGAATTCTCTCGTTATCCTCTTTTTCATCCGCCGCAAGCACGGCCTCTCGCAATTCGCTCATTTTTATATGATCAAAACGTAGAAAAGTTGCGCCCAAAAAGATTAACAAAATTAGAACCAGGATTAGCTTCCAGGTGCTGATGTGGAAGATTTTAGACAAAGCCTTCTTAGACTTCTTCTTTTTCGACACTCCACCCATAACTAGCTAAATTATACCACAATTCAACTAGCCAGGAGACGCTAGGTATCAGCTTGTCATCGAAGAACGCAATATCTTAGATGATGGTATACTACAAATATGAATGTTTATTTTTCAGGTATAAGCGGCACAGGGCTTGGTCCATTAGCAGAACTGGCCCAAGATATGGGTTTGACGGTATTTGGATCCGACTTAAAGCGTGGGGCTATTAGCGATGAATTAGATAATCGCGGAATTGAAGTAGAATATGGTTTACAGGATGGCACTTTTTTCAAAAAGATCAATCAAGAAAGAGGCGTGAATTGGCTAGTTTACTCTTCAGCCGTACCTGAAGATCATCCAGAATTAAAAGCTGCTCGCGAAGAAGGAATAAAATGCACAAAACGAGATGCTTTTTTGGCCGATTTGGTCGAGCAAAAAGGATTAAAAATGATAGCCGTTGCTGGCACGCATGGCAAAACTACAACTACCGCAATGCTAGTATGGGCGCTATCGCAATTAGAAATTCCTGTTAGCTATCTAATCGGAACGACTATTAGTTGGGGTAATGGCGGTCATTATGATAATAGCTCTCAATATTTTATCTATGAAGCCGATGAGTATGATAGGAATTTTCTGGCCTATCATCCATATTTATCGGCAATTACTTGCATAGATTACGACCATCCAGACATTTATCCTACGATTGAAGACTATCGCGCCGCTTTTGACAAATTTATGGCTCAGAGTGAAATCGTTGTTAAAAACACAACAGTTAATAGTGCCATCACACTTGTAGGCGGTTTGCGAAGACAAGATGCCAGTATTGCACTAGAAGTAATTCAAAAGATTGCGCCGAATATAGATTTTCACAGAATAGTCAAAGTTCTGAATGATTTCCCTGGCGCTGGCAGGCGTTTTGAAAGAATAACGCGTGGCATATATACGGATTATGCACACCACCCAAATGAAATTTCATCAACAGTAAAGATGGCGATTGAACTGAAAGAACGTGACAGATATGCCGGCCTAGCGGTGATCTACCAGCCACATCAAAATACTCGCCAATATGAAATAAAAGATCAATACAAATACGCCTTCGTTGGCGCCGATAAAGTCTTTTGGCTTCCTACATATCTAACTCGTGAAAACCCAGACTTGCCAATCTTAACGCCGAACGAGTTATCTGATAATACTGAAACAAAAGAGCAAACTGAGGTTGTAGAACTAGATGATGACCTAGCGCAAAAGCTTCATCATCTGCATGACAATAATTGGCTAATCGTGTTGATGACCGCTGGCCCAGCTGACGACTGGTTACGTAAACAGTTTGCGGAGTAAAATCACTCTTCTTCGTCATTCGACGTAATCATAAGATTATCGTCTGAAAGTGGATCTGGTCCGAAATCGTTTTTTGAGGCATTAATACGTTCAGACACACGGTCGAGCTCTTCAATATACTCCGTTAAGGTTTTTTCAGTAATATCGCCTTCATTGGAGTATTTTTCCTGAACATCGTCATCCGTATTATGTTTTTCATCTTCCGAAATATACCCTGGCCGCGAGCGGTCAATATAAATATCGCCTTTGCTGTAGAAATATAAGCTTACCGATGTTGTAATTAAGGCAATCATAATAGACCCCAAACAAAGTATTATGAGATTACGGCCGCCACGAATGGTCTTTTTATCTTTATCTTCTTTTTTATTCATCAGTATCTTCCTTTGATAAGTCGTCCCGAATAACTAAAACCGATTGGCGATGCTTGGAGATTATCTCATCCATGCGCTCCATACTCTTCGTTATATCTGCGCGCTTTTTGCGAGTTTTTTCGAGTTGTCGATAGAACTTAATTGGCTCATTCTTGCAATCCATATCAATTAGCGATTGTAATTCCTGAGAATACCCAATAAAATCATTGCGGAATCGCTCACGTTCGCTTTGAAATGCCGCTTGTTGGTTAGCTATATCCTGCTTCGCAATCCCATTTCTCATTAAGCGAAGACTAAAGTTTGACATTAATCCAGAATAGATAGACTCGTATTGTGTGCCAAGATAGACGCGACTTTTTGCGCCTACACTTTCAATTCGGCGTAGACGCTCTTTTATAATCGAGCAGTTTTGCGAGATAGCACCAATGCGATTATCGTCAAGTTTAATTGCCGTAGCGGAAGTAGATGAAAAAACTACAATCATTGCGGCGAACACTAGACTGTAGTTAATTCTTTTCTGCATATCTATTATTGTAGCACGAGACTATTCTTCTGGCTCAACAATGGCGAGATGACAATCGGAAATCTGATACTCGTCTACCACCGAAGGAGACCCCATCATGAGATCGACGCCGGAACCGTTCTTCGGGAAGGCGACAATATCGCGAATATTCTCAGTGTTCTCAAGAATCATAAAAATGCGATCAATGCCAAAGGCGCAACCAGCATGAGGAGGTGCACCAAACTTGAAGGCCGAAAGCATACCACCAAAGCGTTGTTCGACGTATTTTTCGTCGTAACCGAGGATGCCGAAGACCTTGTACATGATTTCTGGATTATGGTTGCGGACAGCGCCGGAGCAAATTTCATAGCCATTAGCCACCATATCATATTGGTCTGCAACAATGTCGAGCTTTTCTTTGATTGTCTTGGCAGACTCGAGTGCCTCGATGCCGCCTTTTGGCATAGAGAATGGGTTGTGACCAAAATCGAGCTTCTCTGCTCCGTCATCCCATTCGTAAAATGGAAAATCAACAACCCAACACAAGGCAACCTCGTCAGGGTTTTTGAGTTCAAAGTGGTCAGCAAAAGAAATGCGGAGTTGACCGAGCACTTTATTGACCTTTTCGCGCTTGTCAGCACCGAAGAATACGGCATCTCCTGCTTTTGCGCCAGTTTTCTTGGTAATAGCGTCTAGCTCTTTTTCACTCAAGAACTTTGCGATAGGAGACTTAATACCGTCTTTGGTATAGGTAAGGTAGGCCAATCCGCCAGCACCAAGCTTGCGCGCCTGCTCCGTAAAGTTGTCGATTTGGGAACGGCTAAGATCGGCACCATTCTTGACACAAATTGCTTTAACGCATTCGGCTTTTGCAAAAACTGCAAACTCGGTCTTTTCGAGATCGTTGGTTAAATCGATTAATTCCATACCATAACGAAGGTCTGGCTTATCTACACCATATTTCTCCATTGCTTCAATATATGGAATGCGTGGAATATTCTTGGGGTCGGTCAGAAGTTTTTTACCACCAAATTCCGTCGCAAGCTTAACAATAAGCGGCTCCATAGTTTGACGAACAGTTTCACCATTATCAACAAAAGACATTTCCAAATCGAGCTGATAGAAGTCGCCATATAAACGGTCGGCACGTGGATCTTCATCGCGGAAGCAGGTAGCAATTTGGTAATAACGCGGAACGCCTCCGACCATTAATAATTGCTTGAATTGCTGCGGAGCTTGCGGAAGTGCATAAAATTGACCTGGATGAAGACGGGATGGAACTAGAAAATCGCGTGCGCCTTCTGGCGAAGAGTTGGCGAGAATGGGAGTAGTAACTTCAATGAAATCATTTTCTTCCATATAGTCGCGCATAAACTTGTAGTATTTGGCACGACGTGCGAGGCGCTTTTGCATGCTAGGGCGACGAAGGTCGAGATAGCGGTACTTAAGACGGAGATCTTCGCCGGTTTCGACGCCTTCGTCGTGCGTATTGACCGGAAGTGGCTCGGAGCGGTTGAGGAGCTCGAGCTGGTCGACAACAACCTCGATGTCGCCAGTTGGAATGTTTGGGTTTTCGAGACCCTCGCCACGTTTGCGAACAGTTCCAGTGGCGCGAATGACAAATTCGTCACGGACGGATTCGGCAAGTTTGAAAGCGTCGGCAGTATTTGGATCAACCACGAGCTGAATGACGCCAGTGTGGTCGCGCAGATCGATGAAGATTAACCCACCATGATCGCGACGGGAATTTACCCAACCAGCAAGCTCGACTTTACCAGATTTGACAGTGAGATTTTTAGCTAATGCTCTCATATTGGTTGCTCCATTATTTTCTATGATTAATAAAGACTCGCGCATGCGAGCCATACTTTTAATAATTATACCATATTTGAGTGTTAATAGCGAGAGCGTTCACGATCTAAGTCGCGCGATTTAATGGTTTGACGCTTGTCGTATTTCTTTTTACCCTGCCCAACCGCAATTGTTAATTTAATATGACGTTTAAACGGATGGAGTTCGACTGGGACAATCGTAGAGCCATCAACTTTGGCACGCTCGAGGGCGGCAATTTGTTTTTTGGTAGCAAGTAGCTTAATATTTTCAGAAGTCTCGGAGCCAAGAGTTAGGTTTAAAAGCCAAAGTTCGTGATTACGAATAGTAACATAGGTCCCTTTTAACTGGGCATGGCGATCGCGAATAAGGCGAACTTGGGCGCCAGTCAAAACCATGCCTGTCTCGATTTTATCGGACAAATTGTAATCATAGTGTGCGCGGCGATTGATAACGGGGGCAGGCTTTTTGACTTTTTTCATATTTGTATTTTAACACTTATTTGCTCTGACGACGAATCTTAAACGTGAGATATTTATGATAACAGAATTCAAAAAAGCTGTATATTTTTGGCCCGATTAGCCGGATGAAAAAAGTTCCTAAATTTTGCATCGTTTTTTCGAACTTCGAATGCCACGTAGATGCATAATGGTGAATTGCGCGCGTGTTTTCGGTTTGACGCATTACGCCAGTACTATAATGCTTTGGGTTGAAATATTCAGGCGCAAATACGGCAAATTTTTCATCATACACATGAGTTTTTCCATCAAGTTTTAGCCCATAAATATCCTCTGCATATATTGATAGGCTGTGTACCGTACACATAAACGTTTCGTTGGTTATTTTCTTCGGCAGAAGCCCTTCATAGCGGCGGAGCGTTTTTGCAATCCAGGCGGAGTGCTTCTTGGCGCCAAAAAAAGAAGTAGTAAACCAATACTTAGACTCCCAACAGGCTACGCCATCGTATTTAAGCAGGTCATCTAGAGGGCGCAGAAGTTCAACGTCGGTATCCATATAGAAACCGCCCTCATTATAAACCACGTACATCCGAATAATATCCGCAGCAAGTGCCCAACGCTTCTCTTTCATTGCTTTTGCGACTAGTGGATATTTATCTAGGTCAATATCTTTTTCCGTCCAGCACCTAATTTCGAAGTCTGGATGCAACTTTTGCCATTGTTCAATGTATTTTTTGTCTTGTTTTGGTATCGGCGCCGTGCCAACCCAGATGTAGTGAATCTTTTTAGGGATTGCCATATGATAAAATCATATCATGAAAATAGTAATCTCTACGGACGTGTATTATCCAATGATTAACGGCGTAGCGGTATTTTCAAAAAATCTAGCAACCGGTTTAAAAAAGCGTGGTCATCAGGTGATGGTTCTTGCACCAAGCATCTCCGGCAAATTCTCGGTCGAGAAAGACCCCAATTGCAACTTTACGATAGTTCGCCTTAAATCTACTAGAATGTATTTGTACCCGGACCAAATCGAAAAAATCCCAAATGATAAAAAAATATTAGGCATAAAAATACCACAGTTTTTATATAAGAATGGCCTACACGTAAGCTATAATCCATACTCAGACATAAAGCGCGTTTTAGAGGATTTTAAGCCGGATATTATTCATAATCAAACGTCTGGTCCGCTCGCTTTGGCGATATTTAGATACGCAAAAAAACGTAATGTTCCAATCGTAATGACCGACCATACCTACCCCGATAATCTCACACAACAAGTAAAGTTGCCTAAGTTTGCTAAAAAGCCTATAAACGCTGCAATGAATGCGTATTTTATGAGTTTTCTACGACGAAGCGAATATGCAACTTTACCAACAAAACAAGCAATTACTGACCTACTGCCAAAAAATCATCATTCTTTTAAGGTCCCCGTTGAGGCTCTAAGTAACGGGATTGATTTATCGCATTTCACGAAAGGCCCAGCGAGCGAAGAGATATACAAAAAATATGCTATACCAAAGAATGTACCAATAATACTATATGTGGGACGAATAGACCCCGAAAAAAGTCTCGATATATTAGTCAATTCGTTCAAAAAACTATTAAAAGAGGCGCCAAAAGCTCATTTAGTTATGGTTGGCGACGGGACCGCTCGCGAGAAACTCGAAAAAATGATTAAAAGGAAGAAACTTGGTAGTCAGACTCATTTCATTGGGCGAGTTGTTGGCGAAGATTTGTCACAAATATATCGTACTGGTACAGTATTTGTAATCACGTCTAAAACAGAGACCCAAAGTATTGTGTTGATGGAAGCGATGGCTTCTGGCCTACCCGCGATAGCCGTCAATGCAGGCGCCGTTACGGAGTTAGTTAAAGATGGCGAAAATGGTTTTATATTCGAGCCGAATGACACGGCTGGGATAGCGTCCGGTATTAACACCATTATTTCCAATAAAGAGCTTCGCGAAAAAATGTCAAAAAACGCACTAAAAATGATCGCTAAACATGATATCAACTACACACTTTCGCGTTTTGAAAAAATATACAACAATGTATTGCGGGGCCGTTCTAAGCAATTAGGCTAGCCAATAAAGTTAGATATTGCACTGGCGATTTGTTGAGGTTTTTCGTAATTAATCAAATGTCCAGAGTTGGGAATAATTTTAATTTTACACGCATTATTATTAGATATGCGCCGAATCAATTCCAACGAGGTTAACTTATCTTTGTCGCCAATTATTAATAAATTGTCCTTCTTTGATGGAATAATCGTCTGCGAATGCATGGATATCTTTATATCCGCCATAATAGAATTTGCCGACGAAAAGCGCCCAGAGTATCGATAATGCAGCTCGTCAATTTGTTTTTGTTTATTTTTGTCACATGTTAGATAGTGTGATATACAAAAAGATACTACTCTACTTTTCAGAAAATCGTAGCGGAGTTTATTTGGCAACAACCGCAAAAGGAAAATCAACACAGCGCATATTATATTGCTGATTATTTGGCCAGTATGAGTTCGAAAAATTGGCGACATTAATATTACTTTTTGTTTTACGTCATTTGGGTATTTTTCGACATAGTTAGATACGATTATTGAACCCATGGAGTGGCCAGCAATATATGGTTTTGTTTTTAATTTTAGCGATTGAACGTAGTCGTGAAGCCACTCAGCGTATCCATCTAGAGTTTTATTATCTAGTTCCAAGCGAGTTCCCGATCCGGGCAAATCTGGATTTATTATTTTATATTTACCAGACAATAAGCTCGCAACTTCAATTAACCCGTGATGCGTACCGCGCATGCCATGAATAAGTAAGATAGTTTTTCTCATAAGTCTTCTAGTATTTGGCGCGCCTCGGATATAGTTTTGGTTTGCATTAACTGATCGCGTATTTCAGATGCACCCGGAAAATTATTTATATAAATCTTAAAGAAGCGCTTGAGCGGATCGTATGGCGATAAATTATATTTTTCATATAAATCTAAATGGCACTTCATAAGCTCAATTAGTTCTCCCCTACTATGTTCACGAGGATTCTTTTCAAAACAAAAAGGATTATGGAATATGCCACGGCCAATCATTATTCCATCTACGCCCATATCGATATATTTTTGCGCATCGCTCGGTTTTTCAATATCGCCGTTAATGATTAATACGGTCTCTGGCGATATTTGATTTTTTAACGCAATAATATCTGGAACAAGTTCATAGTGTGCGCTTACTTTAGACATTTCTTTTTTAGTGCGCAAATGCACGGTGAGCGCAGCGAGCTCTTCTGCCAAAAGGGCCGATAGCCATTCTTTCCATTCATCAACACGCGTATAGCCAAGGCGAGTTTTTACAGATACTGGTAGGCCAGCTGTTTTTGTCATGCGAATTATTTGTTGCGCTAGTTCTGGACTACGGATAAGCCCCGATCCGCCACCGGTCGCAACAACGTGACGGTCTGGGCAGCCCATATTAATATCCACTGCCGAAAAATCCATTTCTTTCAGCGCCACCGCAGTTTCCGCGAACATTTCCGGCTTTGTTCCCCATATTTGAGGCACAATTGGCATTTCGGACTCTTCAATCCGAAAACGTTCTAGTGCGTTATGTCGCCCTTTCTCACTTGTATAACTATTTACATTCGTAAACTCGGTATAAAAAATATCTGGTCTTGCGGCTTTTGCGACAACTTGGCGAAAAGCAATATCTGTAACACCCTCCATTGGCGCTAATATTGTAAAACCTGGTTTAAATTTTTTCCAAAAATCCATATTATTATATATTAGTTCATATTGACATTTTTTGTAAAGTGTTATATAACTAATTTAACAGTTGTTTTTCTCACTATTTTTAAAGAAAGGTAGGTGATTATGCGTGAGAAATACAAAGATCTTTTCAATGATGGTTGCATTGACACTACTCTGCGCGTCACTGGTTGCATGCGCAGGGGCAACAAAACCGAATCAGCAGCAGACCGTAAGCCAGCCGCCGACAACTGAAGCTCAGCCCGAAAACAACGCGGGCAATGTTGGTATCGATTCCCCGGACACTAATAGGGCCGAAAAGGACAAAGAAGCACGGGAGGAGCTTTACCCTGAAGATGAGCCTGAACATGGCAACGTTGGTATCGATTCCCCGGACACTGATAGGGCCGAAAAGGACAAAGAAGCACGGGAGGAGCTGGAACGCCAACAGGAAGAAGCCGAAAGGCAGCGTGAAGAAGAGGAGCGTCGGCAGGAAGAGCAGGCGCACTCTGGAAACGGTACTTATATCCTGAGTGACGGCACCGAAGTACATACCGAGCGTAGTATCGAGGACTACATCGAAAGAAATGAGTATCGCGCAAGCGTAAATGGAGTTCCGACTGATCAGCACGAGTTTATTCTTGACGTCGGAAGACTGTGCTACGACATCTTTGGCTCTGGCGAGCTCGAAGGAGCAGCTGGTTTCGATTTTGCGGGTGGCGGAGTCGAATTCTCAGAGTTCGACGAAAAGAATCATCCACACGCAATTACCATAGAGGTAAGAGACGCCGACAACTATGCTGCTTACTCCATCGTAAAGATGTTTGACTGCGATGTGCCGGCAAACTGGCTGCCCGACGATAGGCACACTATCAAAGTTGGGGGGTCATATATGCACCTGGATCTGGCAGTACTGCTCCTGTATGGGCTCGAGCAGGCGGAGTCTAACCCTAGACGGGATATTTTTGCAGATATCTCGTTTGTAAGCAATTACGGTAGCAAGGACGCTCGACGTTGGCTGCCGTAACCGCTAAAAAACGCAACCATATTAGCCTCGCTACAAATGCGAGGCTTTTTCATGCTGTGATTTTTTGATTCTTCTTGTCACTCACGAAAGAGTTAATGTGTATGATGCCAATTATATGTGTAAAGTTTTCGGTCGATTCGATGGTTAGTTCAACTTTTGGTTCTTGGTAGAAGAGAGGGCCGAGACCTTCTGGTTCATAATTCGCTATAAATATGAGTGCGTTCATTTGAGCTAAAACTGTGCGAGCTTGTTCTTTAGTTTGCCCGGTACGACGAGCAATGAAGCCAAGCATCGAATTGTCTAGCGGATGCTCTTTTCGGTAATCTTCCATGTATGCAACGGCTTGATTTTTTTCATACACCCCCATGGCCACGCCGAGTTCTTGATCAAGCATATAGCGTTCGCATAAATGGTTTTCTTCGGTATCCTTGGTATAGTAAGACCCTAAGATTCTAGTTATATTCATAGCCTTGGTTATATTATTAATAGTATCAATAGCGCCACCAATAACTGGGGTAACACCTAGAAGCGCATCGCCAACTATAGATCCAGTATCCCCAGGGCTATAAATTGCTTCGATTGCCGGATCCGGATAACCCAATTCTGCACCACGATTAGCGTATTCCACATCGCATTTCGCAATAAAGTTTTCATTATCCTTTTTAATCGGTGGATTGGGGTTATTTACGGGGTCATAGTTATCGAATACACCTTTTTCCTCTAGTCTTTTCATCATTTTCTCAGTATTCATACCTATCGTTGAGAAATCTCCCACATATTTAGGCATACAAAATGCGGATGCGTATTTAAAATCATCATTTAGGTAGTTTATTTCTGGACAGTCCCCTTCGGATATTAAAGTATCTAAAGAATACGCATGACTAGCTGGTGTCAGCGAAATTAGCGACTTTCCTGCAGTCGACATAAGCATAGCAACCTTCCCCATGACACTCTGTGTACTAAACGAAAGTTTACCGAAAGAACGCACAAGAGAACCCATAAATGTGTGCTCGGACGAAATATCGAACGGACTAAGCGTATATCTATCAATTCGCGCCTGCTCGGCGATGACTTCTTGTTTTGCAAGATTGTACGCGAGTAGAGTCTCGAGAGTCGCAGGTTGCATAGCAACGTGCCTAGCTAATTCTCCCATAATTATTTCCGCACCCCACATTAGCACGGCACTAGATTCAGGCCCCATCATGAATGACGAAAAATCTCTAGTCATTGCATTTACGGCCTTTGGCACCAAAACGTCTACTACGGCACCAATTATTAATGAGATAGATGCCCCAAAGGTAACGCCTGCTAGGAGGCCTAGTAATTTTGTTCCACCAAGGGTTACCGCATCACCAACCGCATCAACAACGCCAGCCGCAATCCTAGCACCCGTACAAGTCTTATAGCCAGTGCCGCCATCGATAGTGCTCATGATTCGACGAAATTGACTCGGACTAGTAATAAAAGATTTAACGATTGGATCTTCGCTAGTAAGCTTTGAGCCGCCAAAAACAGCAGCCATAGGCGAACTACTCATCATAGAACCCTCTACTTCAACCTCCTCGCCCTGGCCAAATTTTAATATTTTTTTCTCAATCTTAGCGGCATATTGTGCAAATACATCAAATATCAAATCAATTCCGCCATCACCAGCTTGCATTCGCTGAACGGCCTCCAAGAAACGCAATGCCATCACGGCAACCTGCGCCATTTCCATATTTTTTATCATGCTATTTATGGTCGTAGCAACGGTATAGAGCTGGCATCCTCCATTAGCTAGAGTCCCTACAATGCTAAAATCCATCCCTTTGCCGACTTCTTGTTCAACCATATCGCTAATTTTTACCTCAACATCATCCGGGGAGTCTATGTCTGTACGCGTACGACCGCTTTCTAGGTAGTCCTCCTTTATTGGCTTATTATTATCATCAAGTAGAGTATTGCCGTCATCATCGACGGCATCTCTTTCCTCTGTTCTGCCGCTTTCAACTTCACCGCTCATTTTATGAGTGGCGTTATCCAACGCTTCTTGAGAGCTAGCATCTACTTTTTTACTTGTTTCTTCGAAGTCTTTGCCCTTGTTATCTTCTTCGTTAATCTGATTCCGTGAGGACCCGACCCTCCCCTTATATACCTTATCGCCCGTTTCTCCGTACGCTACCGGCATACTACTGGCAACGGTCTTCATGCCAGCATCCAAATCCGTTGCAATCTTTGTATTTGTTGCCACTGCAGTGTCTATGTTATCAGCATCAACTTTAACTTCCTCGCCAGCCTCGTTTTTAAAATACAGACTATCTTTGTCGCCCTCGCCTCTAACTTCGACACCGGCTTGCGAGAGCTTGACTTTCATATAATCAGAGAATTTACTCCATACGCCACCCTTCGCATTGGTGCCACTCATAATCCCCTTGATTAGAACTCTACTACGTACTTTGGCGGCGATTTCAACTGGATCAAATGCGTTTTGAAGATTACTTACCACGCCAGCTAGCATGGCGCTTTGACTACTGAAGAAAACGCTCATACACATCGCTAATATAATGAGAATCATACCGGCCGGTCCAACAACCTTAGCGGTATTTATTAAGCCGCCGTTTTTTCTTACATTTCTTGCAAAAGTGAAAGCGTTTCCCGATATAGAAGCTGCAACCATTTTAGCCGTCCGACCTGTGCGATTAGTCCACGTAGCGTCACCTCGGCTAGAGCCATCTTTGTCGGATTGTTGATTTCGTTCACCCGCATCAAGAGCATCCCTCTCTTTCCCGGATCCCTGATTATTATTGTTGTTTCTGCGGGGGTTATGCTCGTAGTTATAAATTCGGTGGTTTGCCCCATCGCCAAAATCGACGTTTCCGGAGTCCTCAACCTTGTCTATACCGTGACCGGTATAATCACCATAACGACCACCATCATCCATAATTATCCTAATTATAACATAAACATTTTGTAAATATCTAATAAGCACTTGCTTTTTTTATTAGATGATGATTAGATTTAAATAGGAGTGCTATATTATGGCAAAAACAAAAATTCAAACAACAAGGTCAAATAAACACACCGCTATGATGATAATTGGTGGGGTTTTTCTTGTTGCGGTGCTTTGTTTTGGCGCTTTAGCTGGCATAAAAATGGCAAGCAAGGACAAAAAAGCGGTAATTGAAGAGAGCGATATTAATACCGCAAATACGGAAAATGAACAAAAACAGCCAACTCCCGAATCGAATATTGACGAAAATTACACCACTCCAGGAAACGAGGCGAAAGCAAAAAATGACGAACTCGAAAAAAGGCAAAACCAACAAGTAGAAAGAAATGAGTCTGGTTTAAAGAAAGCAAACGTATTATTACACGATCCTTATGTCGTAGGACAAAAAACAGTGATTAGTAGCACTATCACTAATGTTGTCGAAACTGAGGGGACCTGTAGCTATATATTCACAAAAGACACTCAGTCTGTAACGAAGATAACTTCAGTATTACCTAATGCAAAAAATACTGTATGTGAAGCGGTAGTGCTTGAGAAAGGATCGCTCAGTTCGGGAGAATGGAAAGTAAGGCTTGAATATAAATCTAATTTATCGGAGGGTGTGAGTGAAACACAAACTTTTACAATTCAGTAAATTAATTGCCGTAGTAGCATTTTTAGCAGTATTCTTTGGGCTTGCTGTTAAAAATACGCCAGACTCTACCGCTATTAAGGCCACAGATTTTAAGGCTGGACGTATTATTGATGATGGTGTTTTTTATAACTCGGGCAGTATGTCGGTAGCGGATATTCAAAATTTTATGGATAGCCACTTGCCAGCTTGCGACATGTGGGGCACTCAAAAAATTGGTTACGGCTATTACATAAAAGGCAAAGCGGTAGATCCGAATATTACTCGCGCAGAATATGCCAGAAAGATGCGTACCGAAGGCGGCGATAGTCGCTATCATGATGCACCATATGTCTGCATTAATAAGTATTACGAAAACCCAACTACGCATAAAAATAACTTCGCTACTAGAGGTGTAGCCGAAGAAGGGATGCTTTCAGCTGCACAGATTATTTACGATGCGGCAAAAGAATTCAATATTAACCCGCAAGTCCTATTAGTAATGCTAAAGAAGGAAAGCTACGCTTGGGGCGACGATTGGCCAACTAAAAATGAGTTCGATACTATAATGGGCTACGCTTGCCCAGACAATGCGGCTTGCGATACGAAATATTATGGTTTTTATAATCAGGTAACCAGGGCAGCCTGGCAATTAAACTATTACAAAGAACATATTTATAGCTATAATTATCACCCGTTTACTACGAACAAAATATACTTTTCACCAACATATTCTTGTGGTCAAAAATCGGTCTATATAGAGAACTACGCTACCGCTTCCCTCTATATTTATACTCCATACACCCCAAACGATGCGGCTCTTAGAAATTACCCTGGCACAGCAACTTGTGGTTCATATGGTAATCGAAATTTCTTTATGTATTTTAGCGAATGGTTCGGCAATCCGCTGCTTCCGAGTGAATATGAAAAAATAGAGGAAGCCTATGAGTTATTAGGTGGAGAAGAAAAATTCGGTGCTAAAATAGGGACGATTAGTACCAATAAGGCTACTGGCATATACTGGCAACAGTACGAGAACGGATATGTCTTAGGCAACTCAACATACGGCTTCCACGAATCATCCGGCAAGATACGTGAAGTATGGCAAAGCTTTGGTTTTGAGGGAGGAAAAATGGGCTTCCCAATTGGTGAAATACTAACAAATGAAAAAACTGGTATAACTTACCAACAATACCAGAACGGGTATATTCTGGGTAACGAAGAACTCGGCTTTTACGAGTCGATGGGCGGTATACGTGAATACTGGAAAGCGAATAATTATGAAAAAGGTAAACTAGGTTTCCCAATTAGTAGTATTAAAACCGAAAAGACTACTGGTGGAGAATATCAGCTCTACGAGCATGGAGTCGTGATAGGATCAGCTAAGACTGGCTATTATACTATTAGTGAAGAATATCTTCAAAAGTGGTTAAAGAACCCGTCAGAATACGGCCTACCATCCGAAGACGAAACCGATAAACAGTTAACTTTACAAGCCGCCCTATTTACTAGTGATGGGTTCATTATTAGTGGCGATATCTATAAGAAATGGCTAAGTCTCGATCTCGGTAAGCCAATAGATATATTGAGAAGTAATAAGAACACCGGAATTTACTGGCAGGAATACGAGAAAGGTTACGTTTTGGGTAATGCAAAGTATGGATTTTACGAATCATCAGGCCCAATTCGCCAGGTTTGGAAGAGCTTCGGCTTTGAAGGTGGTAAGTTTGGATTCCCAGTAGACGACATAAGAACTAACGAAAAGTCTGGCATCATTTACCAGCAATACCAGAAGGGCTACATCGTTGGCAAGGATGATCTTGGCTATTATGAGTCGACTGGTAAAATACGCGATTACTGGCAGAGATTTAATTTCGAAAATGGAAAGATGGGCTTCCCTATTAGCAACATTAGTACTAATACTAAAACTGGGATTTATTTCCAGGAATACGAGAACGGCTTCATACTAGGAAACGACAAGTATGGCTATCATGAATCCACTGGTAAAATACGTGAGGTTTGGAAGAGCTTTGGTTTTGAGGGTGGCAAACTTGGCTTTCCAGTAGATGATATAATGACTAACGAAAAGACTGGAATTATCTTCCAACAGTACCAAAATGGCTATATTGTTGGGAATGATAAAGTTGGATTCTATGAGTCTACCGGCGCGTTACGCGAATATTGGCGCAAGAATGGCTTTGAGGGCGGAAAGATGGGCTTCCCAACAAGCAACGTAAGAACAAGTGGTAATTATCAGTATCAGCAATACCAAAATGGTGTTTTGTACTATAATACTAAAACCAAAAAATACACTTGGTGAACTACTAAGCTTATATTCCATGCTTCCTAATGGCGAAATATAGGCTGTATCTGTTAAAATATAAAGGAAATGCCTACATTAAAGCGTAAAATTCTGTTTACTTCTCATACGGCTAATTTTCATAAGTTCAACCGAGCCCCCATGCGGATGCTGCGCGGAAAGCTCGAAGCTCCATATGATGACCTTAATATAGGTGGATGGAGCGTAGATTACGCAAGTGCTAATGAGGAAAAAGTATATGACGCCAATCGTGTTTTTGAGGTGGATTTTGCACGCAACCCATTACAAATTCATAAGCTCGTAAAATCCTATTCTCAGCTAAAAACCATATTACGCGAGAATAATTACGATGCGATTCATACCCATACGCCAGTCGGATCAGTAATTACTCGTTTGGCCGCAAAATCATTGCGCAAAAAAGGTAATTTAAAAATTATCTACACTTGCCATGGGTTTCATTTTTATAAAGGCGCGCCAAAGCTAAATTGGCTGATTTATTACAGTATTGAAAAAATGATGGCGAGATATACGGATTTGCTAATCACAATCAATACCGAAGATTACGAATGCGCAAAAAAACATTTTTCTTGCCCAGTTAAATTAATTAACGGCGTCGGTATTGATACAACGAAGTTTAATACTAAGCTAAGTAAGTCTAAGAAATTATCTCTCAGAAAAGAAATGGGGTTAAAAGATGACGATTTTACCGTTGTATATGTGGCGGAGTTTACAAAAAACAAAAATCACAAAATGTTACTAGAAAGCATCGCTAGCCCTATGCACGAAAATAAAAATCTAAAATTAGTACTGCTCGGAGTTGGCAAGATGCTTAACGAAATGAAAGATTTGGCAAAAAAGCTCGACATTGATAATCAGGTTTTGTTTCTAGGATATCGAAACGATGTGCACGAAGTATTACAGTGTTGCGATCTATGCATCTCCACAAGTGTTCGAGAAGGCTTAGGTCTGGGTGTTTTAGAGGCTATTCTATGCGGCTGTAGCGTATTAATATCTAATAATCGTGGGCATCGAGATATAGTGAATGGCAATAAAAAATACCTATTCGAACTAGGCGATAATGATGCGTTGGAAAAGAAAATATTAAAAGCTATCAAGAGCCCAGAAGAATACAGTATTAAATTTTCGGAAAAGTTTTCCCTGCGCTCTTCTCTAACGGCTATGAGAGAAATATATGAGGAATTATTAGGATGAAAAATGTTTTACATATAGTTGGCGGTTTAGACCGCGGTGGCGCTGAAGCCTATATCATGAATACGTTGCGCAATATTGACCGCAAAAAATATCGCTTTATTATTGCGACCTTTATGGCGCCGTCGAACGGAGACAAATATGCATATCAAGATGAGCTAGAGACATTAGGCGTTGAAATAGTGCGTTTGCGCGATACTCGTTTTTCTAATCCTAGGGACTTTGAAAAACAAATAGAGATACTCGTTCGAAAACGAGGCATTAATATCGTACATAGTCATATAGATTTTATGTCTGCCCTAACTTTGGCTGGAGCAAAGCGTGGTGGCGCAGAAAAACTGATTGCTCATAGCCATAGTACAAATAATACTAAAATGAAATCGCCAATCAAGAAGTTTATTTCTATTTTTCTAAAACGCAAATTAAACAAACTAGCCACGCAAAGAATCGGGTGTGGACAGGCGGCTGGAGAATTTCTATTCGATAATAACCCTTTCACTGTCGTGCCTAACGGAATAGATATCGAAAGATACAAGTTTAGCGAATCTTTACGTGATAAATTGCGAGGTCAATATAAGATTAGCAAAAGCACCTCTGTATGGCTAACTATAGGTCGTTTAGAAGAGGTGAAGAATCAAGAATTTCTGATAGATTTACTAAAAAATCATTTTATTGATTCAAATGAAATACTTTTTATCATCGGAAACGGATCATTACGCGATAATCTACAAAATCAAATTAATAATTCTAGCTTATCCAACCGAGTATACCTATTGCCAGCGCGCGACGACGTAAACGAGTATTACTCGATGGCCGATTTTTTCGTACTGCCTTCACTTTTTGAGGGTGTTCCGACGGTTGGAATAGAAGCACAAGCAAATGGTTTGAAGTGTATTTTTAGTGACAGGGTTGCAAAAGAAGTAGCAGTATCCAAAAATAGTCTATTTTTGCCACTTGATCAGGATATTTGGGCGAAAGAATTGAAAAAGAAACCAAAAGGCATTAAATATCGCAATAATCTTCAAGACGAATCAATTCAGGCATACAATATAAAAATGACAGTAAAGAAACTGGAAGAAATATATGACATTTAATGCATTCACTAGTGTAATTATTTATTTCTTTGTTTTTTCATTGTCTACAGTATTGATGTATATGGGCAGCAAGAAAAAGCTAAAAACACTAACCATCCTTAGTTTATTAATTATTGTTATTTTCTCGGCAATCAGACTTGAAGCTGGTACCGATACGGCAACATATCGGACTTTTTATGAGCAAGTTTCAACTTCTACTATTGAACGAAGTATGGTTCGCTTAATGAGCGGCGAAATTGAGCCGTTTATCCTATTAACTGCTACAGTCGGCGGACTTCTGGGCCTAGATGCGTGGTTTATGTTTGGTATTTTTGCGCTAATCACTATATTTTTCTTTTACAAGACCTCGCAAAAATTAGACAAAAAATACTATTGGGTTTTATATGGTGCATTGTTGATAATGGCTTTTCCTAATAGCTTAAATACAATGAGACAAATGGCAGCAATGAGTGTGCTCTCTTATTTACTAAGCAATATCATCGATTCCGTAATTAAGAAACGGAGAGTACATGTTACAAAAATTGTTTTATTTTCACTATTTGCGATTTCATTACATTACTCGTCCGTGGCCTTATTGCCTATATTATTAGTTCCTTATATTGTTAATAAGTTCGGATATCATAAAGCCTTTTATATATTCGGTTTCTTGGCGATTTTTATCGTCACGCTCTATAAGCCCGCTTTATTAATATTAACTACCGTGCGCATTGTGTCGCAAAAGCATTACTACACATTCGTAGATACGAGCGGATCATTATTGAATTTTAATTTCTTAATATGCGGCTCATTAGCCCTCATCGGCGCATTACATTATCGACATCATAAAAACGCTAACCCGGTAAATGAGCATATGTTACCAATCATTATGACGGGTGCCGCTTACTCGGCAATTGGTTTTTATTCAGGATATCTTGGGCGATTAGCTGATTTTTTCTGGCCTTTTGCAATATTTATGCTTTGGCAAATAATATCCGAGACAGAAGAACCTCCTTTAACTAAAGTAGCCACAATCTATGCAATTGCCGCAGCATACTTCTTGTTGGCTTTCGTGATATTAGGAACAAATCAATTAATACCATACGATATTATAGGAGGATAAATGAACAATAAAACGGTTGCGACGATTGTAGTGACATATAATCGCAAGGAAATGCTTAAAGAATGCATTGAAGCTTTATTGAAGCAAACATACAAAAAGCAGCAAATATACATTATTGATAATGCAAGTACGGATGGAACAAAAGATTATATAAAAAAATATATAGATAACAAGAAAGTATTTTATTACAATACCGGCAAAAACTCTGGTGGTGCTGGAGGTTTTAACTATGGCGTACGCGAAGCGCTAAAAAACAAGGCAGATTATGCGTGGCTAATGGATGACGATTCTATTGCCGAGGATAAGAACGCTCTAAAATCACTAGTCGATAAAGCCGCTTTCCTTGAGGATGACTTCTCTTTCCTTTCAAGCATTGTAAAGTGGACCGATGGAAAGATATGCCAACTAAATAAACAGACGCTAGACGGTGCTTGGGATGTAAATTTTGATAAAATAAACCATGGTTTGATTCCGGTAAAAACCGCTTCTTTCGTTTCATTTTTTGCTAATATACAAGTCGTTAAAGAAGTCGGCCTACCGATTAAAGATTTCTTCATTTATTTCGATGACAACGAATATTCGCTTCGATTAAATAAGATTAAGCCGTCATACATTGATGTTGATAGTATTATGATCCATAAATCTCCAACCAATCAAAGCTCTTCAGTGACCTATTGCGACGAAAATAAGATTAATCGTCTATATATGCAATACAGAAATGAAGGTTATATTTTGCGCAAACATATCCCGATGCGCGACCATTTCAACTTTCGCTATAACTACATATTGAATGTACTGAGCGTATTGCGTTTTTCAAAGAACCATAAGGCCAAACGAATTTGGTACTACACGAAAGGTAAAATAGCTGGTAGATTCTTTAATCCGAAAGTAGAAAAGGAATAAAAAAATGGAGCAAAAACACGTCGGAACAATAGTAGTGACATATAATCGAAAAAATCTTTTAAAGGATTGCATCGAAGCGCTATTAAAACAAAACTATAAAAAACAAGAAATTCTGATAATCGATAACGCAAGTACTGACGGTACAAAAGAATACATCGATAATTTAATCGATAATAAAAAGGTGTTTTATTTTAATACGGGCGCAAATTTGGGCGGCGCTGGCGGTTTCAACTACGGTGTACGTGAGGCATTGAAACGAAATTACGATTATGTTTGGCTAATGGATGACGATACAATAGCAGAAAATAATAATGCCCTAAAATCCTTGGTAAATAAAGCATCATACCTAAAAGACGACTTCTCTTTCCTTTCAAGTATCGCTAAATGGACAGATGGAAAAATATGCAAAATGAATCGTCAGGTAACTCCGCCTGTTTTATATGGCGAGCCTGATCTTTTTGCAAATGGTTTAATTCCGTGTCTAAGGGGAACATTTGTGGGTTTTTTCGCTAATATGAAAATCGTCAGAAAGGTAGGCTTACCAATTAAGGAATTTTTTATCTACTCTGACGATATGGAGTATTCGCAAAGACTCTGTTCCATTAAGCCAGCCTACGTCGATACGGGGAGCGTGTTATTGCATAAAACTAAGTCAAACCTTGGAGCAACAGCAAATGTTGCTCCTGCTGAAAAAATACATATGTCTTTTTATGCCCATAGAAATCATGAATATAATATACGGCATTACACGGATAAACGAGATAGAGTTCTGGATTATAGAAATAAATACTTATTTTTTATTTACATTATTTTACGAACGGCTAAAGATCATAAACTTAAACGATGTTGGTACTACACGAAAGGTAAAATCGCCGGTAAATTCTTTAACCCAAAAATCGAAATGGAATAAAAATAACCCCTCTAGATGAGGGGTTATTTTTTTTAAATATCTATATCTAATGCCTTCTTAATAACATCATCCATGTCATAATATTTATATTCAGCAAGGCGTCCACCAAATATAACATTTTTCTCTTTTTTCGCTAAATCACGATATTTCTCGGCTAACTCATTATTCTTTTTATCATTAATAACATAGTAAGCTTCTTTTTTAGGATCATCCCAATCGTCTGGGTACTCGTATGTAATTACGGTTTTTGGTGACTCGGTTGACTCAAAATGTTTATGTTCAATAACGCGCGTATATTCCACTTCATGTCCGGTATAATTAACTACCGCATTTCCTTGATGGTTTTCTTCATCGAGTATTTGCGTATCAAAGCGTAGCGAACGATATTCAAGACGCCCAAGCCTGAAGTCGAAATATTCATCAATCATACCAGTGTAAACAATTTTCTCTGCAAGTTTTTTATAATCCGATGCTTTATCAAAGAAATTAGTATTTAATTTTACTTCAATTCCATCTAGCATACCTTCGACGAGCTTCGTATACCCACCGATAGGTATTCCTTGGTAACGATCATTAAAGTAATTATTGTCGTAAATAAAACGAACAGGTAGGCGTTTAATAATATCGGCTGGCAGTTCAGTACAATCACGGTGCCATTGTTTTTCTGTATAACCTTTAATTAGCTTTTCATAAATGCTACGCCCCACTAATGAAATAGCCTGCTCTTCAAGATTTTGCGGGTCTTTGCCGGCCATTTCTTTGCGCTCCTCCTCGATGCGACGCTTTGCGTCCTCGGGTGTAAAAACATCGTCCCAAATTTTGGCGAATGTATTCATATTAAATGGCATATTATAGATTTCGTTGCCAATGCGAGCTACGGGCGAGTTTGTGTAGCGATTAAATTCTACGAAAGAGTTTACAAACTCCCACACATCTTTGTAGTCCGTATGAAAGATATGGGCCCCATATTTATGAACATTAATTCCTTCGATTGTTTCAGTATAAACATTACCCGCAATATGATCACGCTTGTCAATTACTAGCACATTTTTACCAGCCTGTTTCGCTCGGTATGCGACCGTGGCGCCAAATAGTCCAGCGCCAACAATTAGATAGTCATATTTAGCCATTATTCATCCTCCTCAGTTATCAATTTTTCCGCAATAGCTATGTCTTTACTAGTTGTAATTTTAATATTATCAGTATTACCTTCAATTATATGCACTACATGGTTATTATCAACAAAAATTGATGATAAGTCGGATATTCTTGCAAGTTCTTCGCTTTTATATTTTTTAATACATTCCATAAAAATTTGAATATTAAAAATTTGCGGAGATTCATCAGTATATAGCTTTTCGCGAGGAAATATCTTTTTAATATTGCCATCATCATCAGAAGAAATAATATTTATAGCAAGAGGATTAGCAACAGAAACTGCTGGATATTTCTCGGATGATTCTATGGCATTTTTTAAAACCGTCTCATCAATGAATGGCCTAACCGAGTCATGGATCATAAAACTGTCAGATTCTTCAGGGTGAAAATTATCATTAATGAAATTGATTCCGCCAAGAATTGAGTCAAAGCGATTATCGCCACCTTCGGTGATATAAATATTTTTATTAAGCTCATACTCCGAAAGCAAGTCAGCCAAATAGACGCAATAACTCTTATTGCATACGATTACTATTTTGTCTATCTTCTCTTGCTCAAGAAGTTTCTTCAGAGTACGAATTATGATTGGTTGGCCTTTAATACTGATAAATTGTTTAGGAACACCAGTATTTCCCATACGTGTACCCTTCCCGCCAGCTAATAGTAATGTATATAACATGCTACTCCTTTATAACGTATAATCGTTTGCGTTAATTTCTTTTGACTTAACCTTTTTAATAAATTCTTCGTATGGAATTTTGGACGAAAAATATACGTCGCCATGTGTATTTGGCGCGCGCGATGGCTTCATATAATCGCCAAAATGCTGGGTTAAAATTTCGTCATAAGTTAATGGCATACTGATTGTAGTATCCTCAAAAGGTACTTCTTTGAATTTATGTAGACCTTTTTCTTTCATATAGTCTACCTCTTTGCCATAATTTACACTTAGTGCGCCGACTATACCATTACCGCAGCCATTATATTTACGTGCTATTTTTTCATATTTTGCGAAATATTTACTCGGTCCACCATGAGCCCAAACAATAATGCCCGCAAGAAGACGACGTATCTTTTCTGAGGCCTTATTAGTGTCGCGATAATAATTCCGCAACGTTCCGCCAATCATAAATAACTGGCACTGTTGGCTTTTGCGTAATTTATCATCGGCCGGATATTCATCTAGTGGGAAAATGTCTATAAAAATACCCTGGTTATAATTGCGATTAATGTCACTAATCATTACGCCAGTAGTGTCAGAATTACGCAATTGAGCATGACCGCGGAATAGTCTGTCGTTATAATCCGTTTGAAAGAAGTATGGTTTCTTAAATTCCGAATCAGCAACTTTACGAAGCTTATCATAATCCGATCGCAACATAGCTAAATCAATATCATCATCCCACGGAATATAGCCTTTGTGACGAATTGCGCCAAGCATAGTGCCGCCAAATGCAAAATATTTAAGGTGATGTTTTTTGCAAACTCGTTTAAACTCTTCAAGCATTTGCAATTCAATTTTCCACACGTCGCGACGCTCTTTTGTGATTTTAAATTCTGTATTTTTATTACCTTTCATAATTTTTTCGCAACCTCCTCTTTCTTGTCCTTGTAGTATAAATAACTATGCTGAGTATCAAAGAATGTTTTTCCGTGTCCGGTGCCGGCAGTTTTTTGTTTTGGAGGAGTCATGTAGTCTCCGTAAAGTTTTGTTAAATATTCATCATAGTTTTTTGTAATTTTAACTTTTAAATACTCAAACGGCACTTCAATGAAGTTTCCTTTTTTAAGCCAAGATGTTTCTCTTAATTTAGTATATGGCCTGAAACCAAGTTTGCCACACTCTGTTGCGTCTTCGTTATTATATTTTTGAATTAATTTGGCGCAATATTTAATTAAATATCTAGGTTTAATAATAAACTGAAACAATCTTTTTGCCATATTCCCATCATCATGGAGGAATAGGCGGCGTATAAAACTAATTTTGTCTAGAAATTTTTTGCGTTTTGTGAGATTGTCCGGCACTTTATCGAGAGGAAAAATATCAATTGAAATTCCGCAATTATAATTATATTCGAGATCTACTTTTATCATAGCTGTTGTATCGGAACGTCGTAATTGAGTGTATTGACGATAGTATTCTGGCTCAGTGCGCTCATTTTGAATAAAATAGGGTGCCTTTAATTCTAATTGAGCATATTTTAGAAATTTCTCATACTGATCGCGCATTAACGCTACATCGATATCGTCATCCCATGGTATATAGCCCTTATGGCGAACTGCGCCTAACAAAGATCCACCATCAAGAGTATAGTCGATACCGTGACGGTCACAAACTTTTTTAAATTGTTCAAATAAATCTAGCTGAACTTGCCAAATTTCTTTCATTTCTTTCGAGACTAAATATCCGTCCCTAATTTCAGATTTTAAAGAGAGTTTTTTCGTTCTTTTTTCTCTCTTTATATTCATAGTCGTATTATACCAAAAGAGATATCTAGCGTCTAACTATTTTATCTTTAACCTTTTGTATTTCATAGCCTAGAAAATGGTCATGAAGTATAAATCTTAGAACAACATAATACACAACCACACCGCATATGATTTTCGTAGCAACAATAATAATCGTAGGTGACGACAATAGATTATTTAGGAGGAGAAGAACCAAGAACATAGCTACACTGGAAATAAAGTAGTTAATCATAGGCTTAAATACGATTTTGAGTGGCATATATTTTTTTAATAACAGAATATGCAATGTGGTTATTACAATTTCCGAAATTAAAGAACCAATAGCAGCACCATGGCTCGCTAAAATTGGTATTAAAATTAAGTTACAAACAATATTAACGGCGGCGCCCATCCATAAATAAACAGCCGTACGTAAGCGTTTACCGATTGGAATTAGAAATTGCCCGCTAATACAGTTGCTTATCGCTATAATGAGTATAATTGGCGCAAAAAGCGGCAATAAGGTTTGAACTTTCTCGTAACCTTCGCCAAAAAATATCAAAGAAAAGGCCGGCCCAACTGCAATAAGCCCAAACACCATAGGACACGTGATCATATAAATAAAATGAAATGATGCTTTTATGCGATCTTGTATCTCTTTCTTTTTTCCTTTTCCATATAAAAAAGCCATGCGTGGCGCAATAACGGCATTTAATGATGTAATTATTATTAAACAAAGTTGAATTATTTTATAAGTTTGTTCATAATAACCGTTTTCCGCTTCGGATCCAGTGATGAAACCGAGCATAGTTTTGTCTAGAACTGTATATATAGACGTCGCAATTTGCGGAAGAAAATAAATGATTGAATCTTTCCAATATTTAAAAATGCGGATATCTTTTAGAACTGGTTTATTAATAATTTTAGGGAGTTTAAACCATAATAATATTGACGATAGCAAAAGCGAAATACTATTAATTAATACATATATCGGTAAATCATTACTAGTATGCACAAATACAAATATTGCCACTACACTACATAATTTTATAAAGATATTGCGGACTGAAATGTATCGATACTCTTCTAGTCCACGATATAGCCAAGCCATATCAGCAACTGCTGCCACAATATTAATAGCCATTATCCATTGAACGCCAGGGTAACTACTAAAAAACGTGACGTAAATAACGTATGCCAAAAAAGAGATAGTTCCTACAATGGCCTGATAAAAGAAAAGATCCCAAAAAATTTTAGAATATGTTTTACGATCATCTTGATGAAGGGCAATTTCGCGCTGACCGAGGCTTCCTACGCCGATATTTGCCAATAATACAAAGTACGAAACGATCGACAAAACAAAACTATTTATACCAATATTTTCGACGCCTAAAATACGTGACAAATATGGTATCGTAACAAAAGGTACAATTACCAATAATACTTGGTAGGCGAGGTTGTAGATATAATTTTTTTTGACACTTTTTTGGGTCATAATTAGATATGCTTATACCTCTCGCGTAAATAAAATGACAATGGGCGCGTTAATAAATAATTACTGCCAGCAACAATACGCGATTTTATATCTTTTTTGAGAACTTCATATATTTTTGGATGTGTTTTTTCTATATCCGCGTAAAGGGTTTTAATATCTTGCGTCATGTTTTCATCATGAATTAATAGCAAAATGTCGAGATGATTAATTATTAAACCAGTTATTTGACGCGCTAAATAATAGTTTACGTTTGGCTGAAGTTGATCTTCTACATCCTCATAAAAATCCAACATTTTATCAAGTACTATGCGATGATTAGCGCGGTTTTTGCGAAGTTTTTCTGGACTCGTACTTTGCCCCGACATACCAACACGATATTGGTAAATGTCCAAGTCGAAATATATTGCTTTTTTAAGATATGGTGTAGGAAAAAACATATACTCAGCATCCGTGTAGAAGCCGTCATCCAACTTGACATGTTTTTTCATGATTTCCGTACGAAATATAGTGTGATGCATACGAAGTGGTGGGTTCCAATGATATTCATAATCACTAAAGTCAAAAACCTCATTTGGGGTCATGTCGGTTTTGATGGTAGGATAATATTTTTGTTTACGCTGATGAAATGGCGTATAGTTTGCGAATACTACATCTACATCTATCTTTTTCAGTTTTTTAACCAATTTAGTGAAGTCTTTAGGGTTTACCCAATCATCCCCATCAACCATACGGAAATATTTACCCGTAGCGTTTTTAATACCATTATTAACAGTTGCACCAGGACCAGCATTTTTCTGCGTAATGACTTTAATGGACTTTGGATATTTTTTCGCATATTTCTCTGCTCTTTCAGCAGTATCATCCGTCGACCCGTCATTTATAACCAGAATCTCTACATCAGCAATAACGTCGGAATCGCAAAATGATTTTAGATTATCTTCAATCATTTCACCAAGATTATAAGCCGCTACCGAAACGGATAGTATTTTTTCGGACATTATTTCTCCGTGCTGAAATCAAATTTAATGAAGATAATCACGGCAGCTAACGCAACCATCGCAAAAGTTGCAATAATGCCCATGTATATGTCTTTTTTCAAGCTTGTACTTGCAGCAGCTTGCTGGTCAATCTGAAGAATGGTGATTTCATATTTATCAGCATCACTATATACACCATCAACTAACGAGCGGATATTTTCGCTTATCTTTTTGATATTTTCTACAGCAGTACCCGCATCGCTTTCAGTGTCAGTAATTGTAAAGACACCTCGATTTGATTCTTTCACTTCTATATGGCTAGCGATATCTTTAAGGCCTACTCTTTCTTCGATAAGTATGTCGCTAGTTAGAATTTCTTTAAATTGAACGTATGGCGAAACGGCTGCGCCTTGATCTACTTCCGCGTTATATACCATTACCTTAAGATTTGCCGAATAGGTGACTTTTGAATTACTAATATATATATAACTGCCAATTAGACCTATTACGGCAAATACAACTATTAAAACCCAATATTTTCGAAGATATTTTAGGTAGTTCTTAAAGGTAAATTTGTTTTCTGAATTCTTAATCATTTGATTAATCCTTATTCTTCTTTAGATAATTAATTGTATCGCGCATAGCATCATCAATAGTTAGTTCCGTATGCCAA
This sequence comes from uncultured Candidatus Saccharibacteria bacterium, assembly GCA_947304395.1. Classification (GTDB taxonomy): domain Bacteria; phylum Patescibacteriota; class Saccharimonadia; order Saccharimonadales; family Saccharimonadaceae; genus UBA2834. Next base: position 64,528 of record CAMZBA010000001.1, on the reverse strand, counting down.
CCAAGTTCGGAGTTAGCTTTATGAGCATCAGCCCAGAATTCTGGTAAATCGCCAGCTCGACGCTCGATTATTTTATATGGCAACTTTTCATTGCTAGCTTTTTCAAATGCGTTAATAATCTCCATAACCGAAGATGGCTCGCCAGTGCCTAAATTATACACTTCTACACCCTTCTTAAGATGATTTAGGCAAATCACATGCCCCTTTGCTAGATCGACCACATGAATATAATCACGGCGACAAGTACCGTCTGCGGTCGGGTAATCATTCCCATAAACCGAGAGTTGGTCAATTCTACCATCCCATACGCGCATTATAATAGGCATGAGATTGTTTGGGATCCCATTAGGGTCCTCGCCGAGTAGACCAGACGGGTGAGCGCCAACCGGATTAAAATATCTCAAAAGAATCGCTTCAAAATCTGGGTTAGAAGTTGCATAATCCTTAATTATTTCTTCAATAAAGTATTTAGTACGACCATATGGGTTAGAAATACCAACTCCGGTCTGCATAGTCTCAATATACTCCGGTGAATCTTGAACACCATAAACAGTAGCCGACGATGAGAAAATCAGTTTATCTACATGGTGATTTTGCATAGCTTTTAGCAGATTTATAGTGCCAGTAATATTATTATGGAAATAAAGAAGGGGTTTTTCAACAGATTCACCTACAGCCTTGAGCCCCGCGAAATGTAAAACAGCGTCATATTCGTTTTGGTTAAATACTTTTTCAAGCTCTTCGCTATCTAGCAAATCGACTTTGTAGAAATTTGGTTTTTTGCCAGTAATCTCTTCTATCTTGTCAATAACCGTACTTTTACTATTAAATAAATTATCGACAATATCCACCTCGTATCCGGCCTTAATCAACTCCACAACAGTGTGAGAACCAATATATCCAGTACCGCCAGTTGCTAAGATTTTATTCATATTTATATTCTATCATATCTGTATATGGTAAAATAATGTAATGAACAATAAGTCTATTGATGGACTTCAACGGAGGAGTGGGACAAAAACTGCGAAAATAAATAGTGCTGCCTCCAAGAAGCGCGCTACGGTAAAAACTAATAGCTCTCTTGGCGTTAATAAAAAAGTCATCAAGAGAAAAACGATTGGCATTACGGATGGTAAAAAGGACTTAAAAAAAGTAATTGCCGAAAACGAAAGATTAGATAGAGAAAGAAAAACATCGGTACAAAATGATGAATCAGTGAAGGAGTATCTGTCTGCTATACAAGATATAGACCCCACTGACCTAGTGGAAGTACCTAGAAAAGAAAAATCTAAGGCATGGTATAAGGATAAATTAAAAAATAAAAAAGCAGATAAACAAAAAAAGAAACATAAAATTGCGAAACGTGTCGCCATAGCGGTAGTATTAATACTCGTTGTAGGGATTGGTGCTTTATATTTCTACCTAAACGATTTTGTATCAACAGTAACCGATAATGGCAATATTCTTAATGTTATTTTTTCCGATCCAGATACTCCTCTTGAAAAAGACGAAAATGGCCGTACAAATATCCTAGTTTTCGGCACAGAGGGGTATGCTATGGACGATCCAAATTATGACGGAGGCTTCCTTACTGACGCAATGATGATTCTTAGCATCAATCAGGATAGCGGCGATGTGAAAGCTGTCAGTTTACCGCGCGATTTAAAGATGCAGCGAACTTGTACCGCTACGATGAAGATGAACGAAGTCTATTGGTGCGAATATCTCGACTATCTCAATAGCCCAAATAAGACAAACGATTTAAAGAAGCAGAAAGAAGACGAAGGCGGCACAGCTCTCGCTAAAAAATTCGAAGAAGTTACTGGTTTGAAAGTACATTACCGCGTACATGTGAACTGGGCAGTATTAATAGACACTATAAATGCACTTGATGGCGTAGATGTTTGTTTCTACTATCAGAATAATAAATGCCCAGAAGATGTTACTGCAATTGAAGTATCCGACGAAAGAGGTTTATCTGAACAAAGCTACAACAAAATATATTTTGCCTATGAGACTAATAAGAAATATCACCTGGTTGGCTACCAGGCGCTAGAGGTAGCGCGCGCTAGAAACGCTAGTGGTGGTTACGGTGCTTTGAATGGGAATTTTAGCCGAGAATACTTCCAGCAGCGCATTATTGAAGCGACTGCGAGAAAAGCCAAAGAAAAGAAAATCACAATTGAAACTGTTTTAAAGCTGAAACAGACCATGGGCGATAATATACGAACAAACTTCAAGGATACTGAGCTGAAAACGCTAGTTAAGTTAGTAACAACCTTAAATACCGAGCACCTTGAAACAATTTCTCTCACGGAAGCAAATCTATTAACCACATCATATATCAACGGTATTTCTTACGTTGTGCCAGCTATGGGTACTTATGAGTACGATAACATAAAGAGTTACCTAAAAACTATAATGCGCGGCGAAGATTATATCACCGAGAACGCAAGCATAGTGGTATTGAATGGAACCGATGCCTCGGGTATAGCTTCGAATGAGAAGAATGATCTTGAAGATGAAGGTTTTACGGTTAGCCAGATAGCAAATTCTCCAGACGAAAAAGGATTGTCAGACTTTGATGGCATTAAGATCTATCAGGTCGATGCAAGTGCTAAAAAGACCGCAGCGGCCCTTAAAAAGCGCTATAAGGCCGAAATAATTACGGAAATACCCGAATCATTAAAGATTTATGATTGTGACTTTATAATCATCCTAGGAAACGGCTACGACAACTAGATAGCATATAGCGTACTAGATATAGAAAGCCTCCTATAAAAGCGTGGGAGGCTTTTTGAAGTGATTGATAAATGTCGAAAAGCGCGCATTATTTTATAGCCTCTTATTCTTTTAAATACCTATTAATACGTCCACTAGCATATAGCACTATCATCTATGATTGGCCATCTATGAATTATTGTTTAATTTTACCCACAAAAACATAATAGTTTTAAACACCCCTGTTGATGTATAATAATTGATTTTTCGTGAAAATATTACGCCAATCTGTTAGTTTATAGTTGACAGCCAAAAAACAACCAAAATACTGTGGAAAACTATTATCTATTCCCTTCTATAATCGCTCACCAAAAAGCCTCGCATTAAGGCGAGGCTTTGATTATCTTGTTATGGTTTATGATTCTTTCTTTGCAATATGAAGACGACGCTCGCGACCTTCACCTGTACTAAATGTCTCAATGTCGGAATAATCACCGGCATATCGATGCACAACGCGTCGATCGGCAGCGTTCAAATCAAGGACCTTTTCGCGACCAGTGCGACGCACCTCATCAATCCAACGCTCTGCTTGGTGCTCAATTTTATCAGCTCTTTGACGTTTATAGTCGGCTATATCGATATTGACGCGAGTCGCCTCTGCATTACGCGCAATAAGAGTCATCATAAGAACATGCTGTAATGCGCGGAGATTATTTGCATTTTTACCTATCAATAACGAATTCATACTGGTAGATGGGATTGATAACTGAATTACATCATCCTCTATAGTTGAGTAAACCGCCACATTAATACCAAAGAAAGACAGAAGGTCTTCTAGGTATTTCGTTGCAAAACGAATTGATTCATCGGTATTCATAATTATCTCCTTTTCTTTTTATCCGATGCCTTAATTCGTGTGATATGTACTTTTTCATTTTTATTTTGTTTATTATCGGACGCATAATGCGTCTTTTTTGAATCAATTTTAGTAGTACGGTCATCAACGATGACAGCTTCTTGCGCCTCTTTGAGTTCTTTGAGAATCTTCTTATCCGCCGCAGCCTCCATTTCGGTATAATCCTGATTTAGGATGCATTTTTGCAAGAATACTGTTATGGCGTTATTAAGAAGGTAGTATAGCACTAATGCGCCTGGGAGATTCATCATAATGAGTAGCATCATGAAAGGCATCATCCAAGTCATCTGACTCTGCGCAACCATATTAATCTCATCTTGACTAGCTTCCTTACCTTCGGCTGCTTCCTTCATGATGTCGCGCATAGTACGGCGTTTTTTGCCATTTTTGTGAGCAGGATCCTGCTGACGAGACATAATAAACTGCATTAGCGCAGAAAGAATGGCAAGAACAAATATAAATATCGAGCTAACTGAGCCGAATCCGGCTGTGGTAGAGAGATCAATTGTGCCGAATAGTTTTGGCGCAAATTCTAACTTAGCGTTTTCGTCGCCAGATTTAACTTTATCTAGATATATGTCTTGCTGCGTAATAAGGTCATTAATATGATTCATAGGCTCTACGAAGAAATAAGCGGAATGTTCTACTGTGTAAACATTATCGTCTCTAATGTATGGACGAACCGCAACATTAATAGCAGTAAATAAGCCTATAAAGATAGGAAGCTGAATAAGAAGCGTCAACATGGAGCGAAATGGCTTAACATTTTTGCGCTTATATAGATCCATCATCTGAAGAGATTCAAGCTGACGATTGCCCTTGCAGTTCTTTTTAATTTCGGCGAGCTCTGGCTGGATTTCGCGCATGATTTTCGTCTGGTGAAGTTGACGCTTCATTAATGGCCAAGTCAAAAGCTTAACTATTATTGTGAATAAGATAATGGCGAGACCAAAATCGCCAACTAAAGAATATATTACAAAAAGGATGTTTACGATTGGACGGACAATAATCATATCTAGAAAAGCAAACATATAACTCCTTTGACTCTTTTAATTATAAGATACTTGCCTCTTTAAGTAAATCTCTGATGGTTTTTTGAATTACCTTAAAGTCCATATCTAGTATTTCTTTTGAATAGATAATAAAAATACAGTCAACCGGCTTCTCGATCTTGGGCAGCTCCATACGGATAGCCTCATATACGCGGCGGCGTATGCGATTGCGCCCAACGGCTGACTTTAATACTTTTTTGCTAACAACTACCGCGTAACGCTGTTTGTTACGGCTATTATTCGCAAAAACCAGGGATATTTTCGATCCCCGGATTGTTTTGCCATTTTGGTAGGTATATCGTACCCCACCTCTAGAATGAAAACGATATTTCTTTGATAACATTTATATTAAGCAGTTAGACGAGCGCGACCTTTAATGCGACGGCGAGCAAGAACCTTGCGGCCATTTACGGTTGAATTGCGCTTACGAAAACCATGCTCAACTTTACGTTGGCGCTTATGTGGTTGATAAGTACGTTTTGGCATAAAATTATTCCTGACTGTATAATTATTGTTTTATTAAAAGAATTATGTCTATTATAATGATTTTTTACACATTTTTCAAGAGCTTTTCCACATACTCGCTTCCCTGTTTTGTGAGAAAATGGGGAAAATTCTTATCTGTTAGGGCTAAAAGTTATTAGAAAATATTATTTCGACCTGTAAAAACCTGTGGAAAAGTCGTATAATGAATCTTATAGAAAGGGAGGTCAAGTAATAATATGCCAAATGAATGGCAGACCGTATTGGATGAGATAAAAAACAACGTGTCCGAAATGGCCTATGAGGCATATTTTGTTCGGTTTAAATTTGTCTCAAACGAAAACGGTATTTTAACTACCTCCGTACCTAACGTGTTTATTAAAACGCAAGTCGAAGGCAAATTTCATAGCACAGTAATCGACGCTATTCAAAGTGCAAAGATTAACTTTAATGAATTAAAAGTTATTATTGACGGCAAAGAGAATAAAACAACTGTCAGACGTGCAGTAGAAATCCTTGACAATAACAAACCCGTTACAAATATACCGAAGCCCACAACTATTAACTCTGTAATCACATATGGCGACTCGAAGAGGTTTTCGACCGACAATAATGGTCTTAATCCAAAATTTAGACTAAGTAATTACGTCGTTGGTAGTAATAATGATTTAGCCGTTAGTGCCGCACATGCCGTGATTGAAAATCCGGGTTTACGTTATAATCCGTATTTTATCTATGGTGGCCCAGGACTAGGTAAAACACATTTAATTCAAGCCATAGGTAACGAAATTCTCGAACGTAATCCAGAGATGCACGTTTTATATGTTACTATTGAGCAGTTTTATCATGAATTCGTTGAGGCGATGCGCAAAAAGATTGATGGTTTTGCTGAAAAATATCGTAAAGTAGACGTATTAATCGTAGATGATTTTCAATTTATCGTGAACAAGGAAAAGTCTCAAGAGGAATTTTTCCATACATTCAATGAACTACAACAGCATGATAAACAGATTATTATCGGGAGCGACCGTCTCCCTGCTCAGATTGCTACTATAGACGAGCGCTTAGCATCTCGCTTAATGATGGGCGTTCCTATTGATATCCAAATGCCAGACTTTGAGACACGATGTGCAATTTTAAAATCCAAAGCAGAGATGCTAGGAGCAGAAATCGACGATAAAACTGTGGAATTCATTGCCGAAAACGTGCGAGATAATATCCGTAACCTTGAGGGTAAATTAAATCAAATATTAGCCTTAGCAGAATTAAGAGGTGTACCAACTTACGAATTAATTGATGATAGCTATATCGCACAGACAAGCGCACGAGCGAAACGTAAGACTATATCGGTAAAGCAGTTGATTGATAAAGTCGCCAAATATTACGATTTAAGCGCAAAAGATTTGTTAGGTACAAGCCGTATAAAAAATATTAAGACGGCGCGCCAGATAGGTATGTATTTAATGAAGGAAGAGTTAGGACTTAGTACGGTGGAAATTGGTCGAGAACTAAGTAAAGATCATACGACGATAATGCACGGGATAAAAGTTATAAAAACTAATCTAAAAACAGATTTCAATTTGCGAGAGCAAATAACGGATTTGAGGCAAAAAATTTATACAAGTTGATGAGATATGTGGAAAAGCCGTGAATAAACTTGTAGAAAAGATGGTTTAAAAGATGTGGATGCTAAATGTGAAAAAGTACAAAAAGTGGAATAACCCAAACTCATCGATCAACTTTTTTACACAAAACACGCCTTTTACACGAGTTTTCCAAAATATTTTCGACAGGTTTTACACAAATATTTCACCAATTGCACCCCTGTTAAATACGAGTTTTACCAGTTTTGCACATAGAACTACTATTACTACTACTAATTTATTAATAATGGGAAAGGAATAAACTTTTAATTGGAGGAGAAAATGGAGATTGAAGTATTACAAGACAGACTCGCTAAAGCACTAAATACCGTAAGTCGTGTAGCTGCAAGCACAAAAGCTGGGTTGCCAATCTTAAGTAATGTCCTTTTAAGAGCTGAAGAGAATCAATTAACATTAACGGCCACAAATATGGAGATGGCTATAGTTCAATATGTTAATGCAAAAGCAAAAAAGAACGGTATTATTACAGTACCAGCAAAACTTTTAGCGGAATTTGTTTCTAATTTACCAAAAGATAACGTTATTATTAGTACGAAAGACGATAAGTTGACCGTTTCGGCTGGCAAGTATAAGTCTACTATTAATGGTATTTTGGCGGATGATTTTCCAGAATTGCCAAAAATCGATGAAAAAGAAGCAGTTATTTTTAAGATTAGTGTGGATATTTTTAAAGAGGCGGTTAATGAGGTAATAATTGCTTCTAGTAACGATACGACGCGTCCGGCTTTGACTGGTGTTTATTTTAATACTTTTGATGGGTCGTTATATATTGCAGCAACGGATGGTTATCGTTTAGCTGATCGTAAGTTTGTGGATGAAGTGAAGAGCGAAATAAAAGCTATTGTTCCGACAAATGCTCTACAAGAGGTAATCCGTTCTATTTCGGATAATATGGATGAGATAGAAGTTTTAATCAACGATAGCCAAATTCGTTTTAGGATGGGTGAGATTGAAATAACTTCAAAACTAATAGATGCAAGTTTTCCAGATTACCGTCAATTAATTCCGAAAGATTGTTCAAATATAATTGAGTTAGATAAAGCGGAATTAATTAGAATGACGAAGGTTGCGGCGTTATTTGCGCGCGAAAGTGGCGGTTCGATTGTTTGTGAAGCAAAAAAAGAAGAAGGAAGCTTTTCGGTAAGTGCGGTTGCGTCGGAACTTGGGGAAAACTCTTCAGCTATGGAGGCGGTAATTTCTGAAGATGGAAAAGTAGTGCTTAATTCAAGATATTTATTAGATGCGTTAAATTCGACGATTGAAGGAAAGATAACTTTTGGCTTGAGCGGGAAGCTAGCTCCAGTAATAATTAAAAATGCTAAAAATAATGATTATACGCATATCATTATGCCGCTTAAAAGCTAATGAATATTGTTAAAAAAGTTAGTTTAAAGAACTTCCGTTGTCACGAGGAATTTGATTTAGACTGTAATCGTCCGACAACTTTAATAATCGGTGAAAATGGGAGTGGAAAAACATCGATTCTAGAGGCTATTTATCTTGCACTACGTGGAAAAAGTTTTAAAGGTGTGGATAAAGAAATCCTAAAAAGAGAGGCGGATTTTTATCGAGCCGAGATTGAGTTGATGGATGCTCAAAAAATAATAATACGTTTTGACGGTCGAAAGAAAGAATTTGAGGTTGATGGAAAAAAGAGTCTAAGGCTACCGAAGAAAAATCGTTATCCGGTAGTGTTGTTTGAGCCGGATGACATTTATTTAGTTGGTTCTTCTCCGTCGCGAAGGCGTGATTATTTTGATGAATTATTTAAGCAAATTAATGAGAACTATGGATCCGCTTTAAGTAAATATAATAAAGCTTTACGTCAAAGAAACGATTTATTAAAGAATGAGATCGTTAGTAGAGATGATTTATTTTCGTGGAATGTGATGTGTGCAAATTATGGTGCGGAAGTTATTCGTTGGCGCGTACATAATCTTAAAAAGATTAATGAAAAGATGACGGATATTTATAGAAATATTGCTAAGAATGACGATGAATGTTCAATTAAATATATTGGGGCTGAAGTTGATGAGAATGATTATTTAAAGAATTTGGAAAATAATTTTGAACGTGATTGCGTGTTGGGGTATACGACTTTTGGGATACATCGCGATGATTATGAATTTATCTTTAATAAAAAGAAGGCGGATGGATCAGCTTCGCGTGGCGAAAATCGTAGTATGATTTTGTCATTAAAATTTATTGAGGCGCAAATATTGGAGCAGGAAGTTGGTAAAAAACCAGTCGTATTATTAGATGATATATTTTCGGAATTAGACGAAATGCGCCAGAGACATTTGATTGATAATTTTAAAAATTATCAGATGATTATAACGAGTACGGCAGTACCGAGCGAGATGCGTGTAGATAAGAAATTATAAATTACGGAGCGAGGGAGTTTGCTGAATTTAATATATCCTGCGGAACGTTGGGTGTATTATCTTTGGTAAGCAATGGCTGGGGTTTGGATATAATATGCCAATTCTCTCCATCTTTCTTTAATAGAATACGATAGTGGTTATATGAAAAATCACGATCGAAATCGTAAATATATAGAGTTGTAGCATAATAATTATCAATGAGGTTTTGGCCATTGGATATTGTGTATTTTCCAAGATTGAATGATGATTTTATGGTCTCTTTCGGTGTAGATTTTGGAGATTCATTATAAGTTTCGAATGGATTTTCTAGATTGAAAGAGATTTGATAATCCGTTAATTCGACATTTTTGAAGGTTTTCATTTTAGCGACGGCGTCATCGAGAAATTCTGGCGTGGTTTTTATTTTAATTAATGGGATATTATCTTCTAGATAAGTATAGCTAATAGAAAATAAGCTATTATTTATAGGTAAATAATTTAGAATTGGATACTGTTTTTTAATTGCAATACCCTCTTCGTTTAAAGCTCTTCCCACAATACCTTCCGCATTGGCGAATTCTTGTTTATGTAAATTTGTATACGACCTACCTTCGTCGTCGGTGGCGGATAATATTCCGACAATATAATGGTAATCGTTTGATATCTCTACGGTTCGTTCGATGCTACTGAAGTGATCACATTTGACTTTGACGGTATATGACCCTGGTTCTAGCCAGATATTTGAATTGTTTTTTACCGACACGTCATTGAGTGTAACTTCTGCAATATATGGTGCATACTGAATAATTGTTTTAATTTTATTAATACGTAATGTAGAAGTTGCAATGAAAGCCGCGAGTCCGACGAGTAAAATAATGCCAAATAATATAAATAATAGATGTGTATTTTTGGCGATTTTACGAGTTGATTTTTTCATTTCCACTCCCCCTTATGCTAGATTATTTTTAACTAAATAACGTTGGCGATTATCTATAAAAGCAATCTTAAATAAAGCATTATTACTAGATGTATTAGTGGCAACGATATTTGTTTGGTAATTATTTTTAGCGATGCGATAATTTGGTTTACGATACCATCTAACAGTCACGCCATTGCCGTGCATTAAATCTTCCCTTCCGGCCATTGGTGCACGACCTGCGCCGATTGTAGAATATGAGGCTGATGCTATTACGCTGTCAAACCCAGGTATCTCGCCAACATATATGAAAGTATGTCCACTCGAAAATGCGACGTCGCCTGGTTGTAATATACTCGTATCGACCGCAATACTAGATGCGCTATTTAGAAGCTGCCAACCATGCGATTTAGCCCAAGCTTCTTGCGTATCTGTATTTCCTTTTCCGTCATTATATTCTGGTTCGAGCCCGGAGTTTTGAACTAGAATGGTTACGAAACCGCCACAGTCTATTCCTGGTACGCCAGCGACGGACCCGCCAACATATCTGCCTTCGCTGATTGAGCGAGTAACCGCTTCTGCGTAGGCTGGCATGCGATCGTGCCATGGCGCTTCATGGTATTGTGGCCAGGCGTAACTTAAAACTAAAGATTGAAATTCTCCGCTTACGCTACATCCATTCTCGTTTGTGTTTGAATTGATAGCTTTCCAAATAGTCTCCGCAAATAATTCGGTGCCAGTACCGTTGGGATGGAACATGTCGGAATCTAAATATGTGTTTGGATTTTGATCTACTGTTGTAGCCCAGTCTGCAATTATAATATTTTGATTATTTTTAGAAAAAGTTTTAAATAAATTATTGTTTGAAGTAAATAAGTTTTTATTTTTACCATGATAGTTTGTAACAAAAACGATAGTTCTGTTTGCGCCAATTGCCGTGATAGCATCTTCGATACTTGAGGCGGTGAGGTTAGATGAATTTGTTCCAAGAGCAAAAACGACAATATTCTTTAATTTCATAGATTTTGCTACTTTTATACCCTCGCTCCAAGGTCGACCGCTACGTCCATTTATATCTGAATCGGTAAGGTCTGGAAATCTTTTCTTAAAGGCATTATGTGATCTAACGGTGATAGAATCGCCAATTATTGTGATGTTTTTACCATTTTCAGCATTACCATTCATGGAGCCGGTACTTTGGATGCCTTTTCCGGCGTATTGGTTGTAAAATTCTTTAGCATAATCGCGGCGAGCTTTAGTTGCTTGATAGAGTCGGCCGGCATACGGTGCGTAATAAAGAATTTCAGAGCTTCCGCCTACGGCGCGTTCAAATAAGACAAGGAAAATTTCCGCAGCCATTTCGGGAGTGTCGGCTTTCTTGATTTCTTCTTGCCAATTTAAATCTTTTTCTTCTAATGTGAATTCAAGTTCGACTTGTAGAAGTTTGTCGTAGTCGGCTTTTGGTATTTTTTGTTCTGCATCACTTCCCCAATATTCAGATGAAGTATACTTGCTAAGTCCAGCATCTTCTATTCTTCTAAAAAGGGTATTTCTACGGCCGCCACCCCACTGGAATATGCCAAAATATGTGCCATTACTAGATCTGGTGGGGACTAGACCCGATTCGGCTTTGGCGTTTCCAAGAAGTCCAGCCGTTTGGGCGTCATTAAAACCGTGCTCGATAAAGAAGTTCCATATTTTTTCTGCAGAATCGCTGCCTGCGAGTGTAGTAGCGCTAGTATTGCATTTATCCGCATTCCCGTCTGGGTTATAGTAATAAATGCCATTTTTATTGAACATATCTAGTATTTCTTCGCTTGGGATAGCGGCACAAGTTGAAGCGGTTAGTGTTGCGGCAATAATTATGGAGGCAATTGATTTTAGGACAATGCGGATTTTTTTCATACGATATAATTCCTACGGTCAATAAATAGCGGTTCGGACATGACAGAAAGGTAATGATTACTTAATATTGGAGCTTTAATGAAAGATAGTTTTACTTCTGGTTTAACGTAATCGCCAAACGAGTCACGCGTTGATGGGTCGTATTGTGCCAATTCGTTGGAATAATCTATATATTCGAGTAGAAAAGCGACATCGTCGGTGCTTAATCCCGAAATGCGCGACAGAGTTCCTTTAAAACTATTATCAACAGGATGAGCTTTTTCGTATTGTTCTTGATAAGCAAGAACGGGATTAGTTTCATTGTCTTCTTGGCCTTGTATGTCGTATAAAATACGCATATCTTCAACGTAGCGTTGATAATATTTGAATTCGGAATCCCAACGTGGATTATCGCTGGAATTTATGCAGGTTTTACCGGTTGCCCATCCTTGATTATATACGTCCTCTGCGGCATTTACGACGTCGATGATATCATTGACGAATGGAAGATTGTTTACGACTATTCCACCATCCGTCTGTAATGCGTTCAAAATATTAGCGTCAGTTACGCCCCATGGGGATTCGCGGTTTACGCAGAAATTTATAAACTTGGCGAGTTCGGAATTATCTTTAATTTCGCCGTTCTCGTCTAAATTTGGTTCGATTGCGGCTAGATAACTAGGATCGTCTGGAGATATGTCGACAGTAGAGTAATCTGCGCTAACAATAGGATAACCGTACATGTCGCACATAGTACCGCTAAGATTAGCGCATTCGCTATATTGCGAGGTATATTTAAGATCGTCATCTAATGCGGCGGCAGTAGGAATGAGCGATTTGGTGGCACTACTGGCGACACGGGTGACGCTGGCCATTATATTAATTAGTGAATTTGAGTATGAAAGGTACGAAAATTTAGACATGATTGAACCAAGAAAAGTATTTGGGCTAGAAGTATCTAACGGGCTTCGTCTTAATCGGTCAATTTCTGCTTCTTGTGCAATGACGCGGGTGATTTGGTGATTTTGAGTTTTAATAGATTCTTCACTAGAAGGCATATATGCACTACCTTGTGTGGCGAGCGAGAAATTGGCGGCGGCGGCCCCCTGCGAGAAAAGATTACCGGCTGGTATTCCTGTATATGATTCAAAAACATTACTTGCAAACATTTTTGCGGCGTATGGTACGATAGCATTTATAATCCCTGCAATAATACCAGTAAGCGCGATTCCACCTATGGTCCGCGCGATAGCGCCTACTACAAAAGTTGCAAGTGCGCCACCTGGGATCGCGGTAGAAGCTAGTGAAACAATCGCAGAAGCAGCCATGATGCCCGAACAAACAACGTTGGTTCCGCCATTTACCAAGACGATGCGCGTGGCAGCTTTTCTAATATTATCAAAGGAAAAAGGTTGAATTTCAGAATCTGAAGATAAAGTATTGCCCATGATAATTTTGGCACCAGATGACTCTAGCATAGAACCGGTGTAGGCTTGCGTAATTAGTTCTCCGTCGTCTCCGACATATTGAACTTCGCTAGTAGTTTGTTGGGTCATTAAGTTTAGCGCCTCGTTGATTCCAGAAGCTTCTCCTTCTCCAGCCATCATTTTACTGATTGGCTCCATAAAACTAAGGAAGTAAGCGATTGATTGTTGGATTTGATAGGCAGATACAGCAACATTGACGAGATTCGCAATACGGAGGGCCGAACAGACCGGAACGCCGACTGACGATACTTTGCCAGCAATACTATTAACCATGGCATGCGCTTTTGATTCTGGTGTGGCGCCATCAATATTATTAATGTCGATATCTTCGCCGTTTTTTTGATTTATCTCTTCGCCAGTTTCCTCGTCTGTATCTCTTCTGATTGTGTTAATTGAGCCATTACTACCAGTGACGCGGCTGGAAACGGTGGATTGGAATTCGTCCATGTCGGCATTTTTGTCGCCGGTAGATTTATAATTGTCAAAGATGTCGCGCGTAGCGCCTTTCTTTTTGTAGTATGCTTCTGATGAGTCGTCAAAAAAACCAGCTACGCGCCCACGCTTTGCGTTATAATACGCTTCGCGAAAACTTGCATTCGACGCAAACTCGTCTTGAAATTTATCGGCACTAATAGTTTTGTCGCCGTATTTTAAGACTGTTTTATAGCCGAGAGGAGCTTGCCCTGGCTCGAATTGATTATCTGCATTAATATGTCCAATTTCGATGCCATTTTTGGCTAGGCGATCTTGTAGATATGATGGGAAATATTTGTATCTATGGGCAAAAAAGGAGCCAATTTCGACCTGATCGCCACCATCAAGCATATAAGCCATAATGCGAGCATTGCGAGGGCCGTAAGAAGTAAATTGGAGATCGGTTGCTTGTGTATAGAGTGCAGATATGTGTGGGGCCAACATAGACTGAGCAGCATAAAAGAAAAAACCGCCCCCAAAAAGTACTGTAGTTATAGCGCCGAGCGGAGCGACTTTTTTAAATAGGCCGCGTATTCTTCCGCCCTTCCCTATCGTTCGATTTTTACCTCGAACAGAATTGCGAAATAATTGTTGCCCTTGAGACGAAAAGGTTTCGTTACTTTGGTCGCGTTCGCGACGACGGAGAACATCGGAACTACTCTCGTGCGTTTTGCGGTTTTTAGTTTTGGGTTTTTCTCCATCGTTCTGGATTGGTTTTGAGGCATTTTTTTCGCCATCAGAAAGTTCTTTAAGAATATTCGATGGGCGAATATCCGGCTCCTCCATACCATTGTATGGATCAAGGGGTGTGCGATACTGTTCTTTTTTTGGTGTGGAGACCATAGATAATTATATTTTACAACATTTTTCTTAAAATGTCGAATCGTTCAGCGGATTATGAATGGGTTATTTTTTAGTTTCAGTTGGGTTGGTAGTGATCAAGTCTTCTTCGGTGTTTGATGCGACTATTTGAATATGCACGTGATTCTGACCGGCAAAGAAGAGACCTTGTCCGACTGGGAAATTTGAAAGACGCTTACGTTCCTCGTCGGTGAGTTTGAAGACGTCAGAAAGAACATCGACGGCGGATGCAGACTGTTTTAATAGAAGCTGCATAGATGAGTTTGCGACGATGGCGCGACCCATCTTTGATGACATGAAATCCTCGACGTCCTGCGTAATAGTTGTGAGACCGAGATAATATTTACGAGCACGTTTCGCAAGGCTAAATAGGAAGTTGGCTGAGTCTTCATATTTCATAAGCTGCCAAGCCTCATCTACGAGGAGGAGGCGACGTTTTTGTTCGGCGCGAACAATGTTCCAAATATGCGAGAGGACGATATACATAGCGACTGGGCGAAGCTCATCTTCAAGATCACGAATATTGAAGACAGCCATCTGATTATTAATGTCGATATTTGATTGTTGAGAGAAAATACCCGCGAAGCTACCAGTTGTATATTTGCGTAGACGCTGTGCGAGGCTTGGGCCAGAACCACCCATATGTAGTAGGGTGTCAAATAGGTTCATGATAGTTGGCGGAACGGCGGTGTGAGTTAATGGGTCATTTGTGATGCCGGCGCGAGCATAGGTATCAATGAGTGCCTGATCGAGGTCAGCTTCTTCGGTTGGTGAAAGGCCGGCGCCATTTCCTAACATGAGACGGAAGAGGCCATGGAGTGTGACAAGGTTAGCGCGAAGTGCGTCGTTAGCATCTTCTGCATCGACTACTTTTGGAAGGTCGAATGGATTAATGCGAACGTCGGAGTTAAGGCTAAGACGAACATAGGCGCCGCCGACGGCATCACAAAGTTTTTGATACTCGTTTTCTGGGTCGATAATGAGAATTTCTGTGCCGACCATCATAGAGCGAAGCGCTTCGAGCTTGACCGTAAATGATTTACCTGCACCAGACTTAGCGAAGACGACCATATTAGCATTCTCAAGCGAAAATCGGTCAAAGATGACGAGGCCATTATTATGCATGTTAACACCGTAAAGGATGCCTTTTTCCTGAGTAAGGTCTGCGGATGTGAATGGGAAACTAGTAGAAATTGCGCCCGTGTTCATGTTGCGGCGAATCTGAAGCTGGTCGGAACATTGCGGCATTGTACTATTTAAGCCCTGCTCCTGCTGAGATGAAGCAACTTTGCTGAATACCATCTGTTGCCCAAAGATGTTTTCGATTTTATGTTGGACAAATTGTAGTTCATCTAACGAGTCGGCGTAAATAGTAACATATAGGCCGTAACGGAAAAACTTTTCAGCACCGACCTGAAGCTGGTCGCGTAGATCTTCGGCATCGGATATAGCGGCTTCGAGCTCTGGGTCGCGAACTTTTCCTTTCTCGCTATTAATATTCATACTAGCTTCGAGCTGAGTAACCTTTTTGGTAAGGTTCTTCATCACTATGTCGGTGTCGACTGGGTATATATACATAGACACATCAATAACTTCGTCAATATTGATGATGGAGCTTAGCCAACCAGTATAAAGCATACGTGGATATCCATACACATAGATGGTGCGGCCGTATTTCGTACCAAGACGGAAATAATCTGAGTGAATCTCGATACTTGATGGAGAAATAAGGTCTCGAAGTGTGGTGATACCGGTCTCGAATGCTTTTTGAATTTCAACTTCTTCTTGAAGTTGAGCTTGTGCGGCAATATCTGCTGCGCTGATTTGTTTTTGCTTTGCCATTATTTTTGACTCCCTTCAGTACCTGGTTCACCCTTTTTAACATACAAGTGGGCAAGTTTATTGAAATCTCCTAGCGGCTCACGAACAGCGGTGTCTGGGTTATTGAAGTTGTAATAGAGCTGGCCTAGCTCTTTTGTACTAAGGCGAACGGAGTGGATTCCAATTTGGAATAAGCCTGCAATAACGGCTTCTACGCGGTTGTTTATTTCTGTCACGGCCTTGTCGTAGGTGGCGCGGTCGATGCGAGTAATTGTTTGGCCCTTGGCGCGGCTGAATGATTTGAAGAAATTCTTTGTTTGAGTTACGGCTTTTTCGGCTTCGGATGAAGTATAGTATGGAATTACAATAAAGAAAGATTTGTCCATAATGTTTGCTTCTTGAGATAGCTCGTCGATAAAACCAATATAATCATCCATAAGAATGCCGAGGAGCATATTATCGTTGTCACGACGGAGTTCGGTTAAGCGATCCAGATAAGGTCCAATATCGACGCGTTGAGAACGAATAAGGATTTGAACGGTAAAGTTCAAGGAGTTTAAGAAGTTTTGATAAGAATATTCAACCGCTTCACGCTCGGTCTCAGACATGAGATCAAAGTTAATAGATTTACAGGCAACCACAGCCCTAAAGGAGCCATCTTTCATAATTACCATTGAGTCGCGTAATTCGGAAATAATTAATGACGCTTGAGTGGAAGTGGGATTTTCTTTTTGTGCAGTATCGCCGTTGGGGGCTTGTTGTTGTGGAATAGCGGTAGGCTGACCTGCAACTGGTTGACCCATGACTGGCTGACTTACAATTGGCTGGCCGGCAACTGGTTGATTGGCGACTGGCTGGTTTATGATAGGTTGGCCAATAGGCGGCTGAGGGATACCGTTCATTGGTTGCGGGTTTTGCATTGGTAGTGGCTGTGGTTGATTTGGTTGCACGTTAACTCCTTAATGTAATGAAATATAAACTTCGTCGTCTTTCTTTTCTTTAATACGTTTCGCTTGTCGGGCGATGGTTTCAATGGAGAAGTCTGAGTTGTTGGCGAGGTTAATCATATTTTGGTCGGTTTGTTCGGTGACTTCTTTTATTTCTGCCTGACGCTTTTCTTCGGCCTCTTCCTGCTGGATTCTTTCTTGCTCTGCTCTTTCGGCTTCGATTTCGGCAACCATTGAATCTGACTTTATGATAGTGTCGTTATATTTTACAGCTTCATCACTAAGCGGATTACTTGGGATGATTGGTTTCGGTGCTGAAATTGACGGGTTATTAATGACTGGGTTATCTGGCAATGCAGGCGGTTGAGGCATTAGATATGCCTGAGGCTGTTGCATTGTTTGTGGCTGCGTAGTCTGTTGTGGTATTTGTTGATTGAGCTGGCTGTTATGGTTGGTGATGGTTGTGTTTTGGTTGCGGGCATTATTTTCAATAGCTGCGCGCATTTGACTAATAGCTAGATCATGGCGCGCCGATGCTCCATCTGTGAGAGTTTGATTGATTAGATTGTTGCTGGCGGTTGTATTCTCGAACATGTCGGGAGTATCGTGAGCTTCGGCGTAGACTTCTTCTTTTACGCCAGAATTAAGAGTTGTGCCTTTAATGGCGTAACCCTCAGTATCGATAATGTCGGCGAGAAATGAAAGGCGATGGAGGGCTTCTTCTTGGTCGATATCTTTAGTGCGGATTTTTTCGGTTTTCTTTGGGGCGGTAATTTTAATAGTCGTCTCTGGCTCGCCTGGCTCCCATGTGCGAACATGTGGCTTGAGATAAAAAGATACAACGGCGGACAGATAGGTTTCCATCGGCTGATCCTTCTTTAGTGGTAAAGCGAGCGCGCCAAGAAGGATGATTGGCGGTATTAAGATAACGATAAAAGGTGGAAAAACCTGCCATAATAAAACGCCCAAGCCAATAAGACCACCTATAATCATAAGGTAGACAAATTGACGAAAACTAAAAGGTCCGAGGAGTTTATCGTCGGCCTCTACATCTTGGGGGACCTTATACTGAGCCATACTTATATTTTAGCATAATCATTAATTTTTATGGTCAGTGTAGGGGCATTTTGTAGAGTTTTAATCAAGATGTATGCCGAACATTTCGCGAACTTCTTTATTCATGGAGTTGCGTTGGTTAATGGCACTATTCTGATTTAGTGCAGCGCGCTGTCTGTCGAACGCGTTGTAAAGTTGAGTACTGACACGTACGATGTTTCCGTTTACGTTTCTTTCTATGTATTGGTCAGGATGAATTTCCAGTAGGGCGCCATTCATGTCTTTTAGAGTGGAACTCTTAGAGCTGACGAGCTGGCTAGCAACCATATTGTTGACGTAGCTCATAATTTGATTCTCAATCATGCCTTGGTGAGCATAGAACCAAGCATCCTGTCTTTGATGATTCTTGAACTTACTCATATCAAAGCCACCAGTGAGAAGCGTATTGAGTGTGCCGAGTTGCTCACCATCCATGAGTCCAGATACGGCGGCGGAGCGAATGTATTTTTCTGGAATTAGGAGTGGGAACTCTTCACCGCTAGCGCCTGTTGGGGTTGGGATAGTGCCATCTTTGATTAACTCGAACATTTCCTTGAATACCGTGCGGTCCTGGGAAGCGACTGCCGACCAGCCATTAAGGTCGCTAAAGATTTGCTGAAGAGAGGCTTTTTTAAGCTTGTTGCTTACAGCGCTACCATCGTTTGGCATGTTGCCGCCAGAAAGAAATGTCTTCATGTCGATGTAAGATTCAATATTGTTTTCTGGATGGTTGGAGTCGTTGCCGTCACTCATGGCGCGACGAATCATATTAGCCTTTGACCATGCCCAGAGATATAAGTTTTCTTTCTTGAGACCTAGGCCGGTGTCTGCGATAGCCTTTTGCATAGCAAAATCGTTAGATATTTGGCCGGAATTATCAACTAGAGTGCGAATGAGGTCACCATGGTCGCCGCGCTTTGCCATGATAGTTATAGCGGCTGAAGCGGAGTTGTAATCTTTGGTGTTAAGTGCCTCGATAAACTGTTTCTTGACATAGCCGCCAGCTGGTGAATCGTCGTAGAGTTCAAGATAGTTACTCTTCATCTCGGAGT
Organism: uncultured Candidatus Saccharibacteria bacterium; assembly: GCA_947304395.1. Taxonomy (GTDB): domain Bacteria; phylum Patescibacteriota; class Saccharimonadia; order Saccharimonadales; family Saccharimonadaceae; genus UBA2834. The sequence goes on along the minus strand of CAMZBA010000001.1, from coordinate 44,792 downwards.
CGACGCGGCGTTTTTGTGAAATAGCATCAGCAAGAACATCGTTAACTGCGCGTTTGACGGCCAATTCTTCTGCACTGCCGGCAACCGGTGAATTATTTTGGCGAAAAGCGGCGGTAATTTGATCACGTATATGTTTGTTGGCTTGTTGATTTTCATTATTAAGGGCATCGCGTATGCGGTTGGCGCGATTTTCCATATTTTTGCGCGCTACGCTGTGTTGGCGTGTTTTTGCGATATGATCATCAATAATAGCGTCTTCGAAGATGCGGTTGGCATTGGCAATTCGCGCATTGCGCATATGGCGAACGATCGGGAGCCCGGTTGCCGAACCATTATCGAAACCTTCATCCATATCAGTTTCAAATTGAGTACGGGCAATTTCGTTTTGCATTTTACGTGCTTGCATATCCAAGTAGCGAGCACCGCGTCCGTTTAGCCGCTTACGATCACGCCCGTTAATCATGCTAGTAGCGGCCCTTGTCATATAGGTATCTTTATTATTTGCCATAGTTTGTTGGAGGTCGAATTCGCGATTAGTGCGACGCTGTTCTAGCCAGCGAGCTAAGCGGTTGTGTGGAAGCTTATTTGTACTATTGAGCTGACGTGCGCGGGCGAGTGCTTGGCCTTCAGCGGCACGGCGACGCAATAAGCCAGTAGCAGGATCGGTAGTGCGGCGGATAAAGTTGCCGATACCGCCAAGAACAGTGCCGGCCATGAGCATGAGTGGTATAGACATAAATAATGGTAGGACTTGGATTGCGATGCCAAGAACGACGCCGAGCCAACTAGTAGCGGAGGTGATTGTTATGAAACCAGCGAGTTGTGCCGCGCCGTATAATACGCTAAACATTGGATAAAAGATAATCATGCGAGTGAATAATTGATACCAAGTACGGAACCATTTTTCAGTATTTGGAAGAAGGTAACAGACGAAGGCGAATGGCGAAACCATGACGAGTAAGAATATGAGTGCTTGGCGAGCGGCCATAGTAATAATGGCCGAGATTACGGCAATTGCGCCCGATAAGATAATAGGAATTAAGAGCCATATAATACCAGTAATACCGCCAGCAAAAGTTAGAGCGACTGCGCCGCTCACTGCTCCAATTCCTAAGATAGTGGCAACTATGCTGGCGACGGAGGTGTTGGCGGCGATTTGGCTAATTGTGCCCTTTTGAATTGCCTGCTCTTGGATATTTTCAAAGATGTTGCGCAAAGATATGCCAAAGATATTACTGAGATCTACGGCTACTGTGCAGATGGTGTAACTAAGATTGATTAAGATTGCAGCGATAACTAAGCGCGGTAGCATACGTTTGATACCATAGTTGTTTATGCCGACGCCAGTAAGTTGCGAGAAGATGATTGCTAAGAAGAAAAGTACGAAAATAAGATTAGTAATATTACGAATATAATCCCAAACGACATGGATTGGCGAGGTTGGGTCGTTTGGTATAGGGTCTACTAATAATAGGTTATCGAGAACGCCGTATGCTCCGTCAATAATATTAGCCAGAAGTCCAGTGCCCGGACAGACTAGCCAGCCGACACCGCCAACTTGGTCGTAGCAGGTTGGATTGTCGGTGGTCTGTTCTGCCGCCGTGGTGTCATTGGCGGCTTCGTCGGTATTCTCTTCTGCGTTTTCGTCATCTGTAGTATCGGCTGGAGCCGTAGTGGAAGTATCTGGGTTCGTAGTGGCCGGATCTGTAGCGGTTGCAAAAACAGGACTGCTTATTAAGCTAAAGCCTAAAGCAGCAATTAATAGAGATAAGGCTATTTTTCTTAACCACCTACCCATAGCTATTTAATTATATCACACATAAGCTTTTTAGTCAAGTATTATGCTGTCTATTAAGTTAGAAATCCAATTATACACTACCTCATAAATAAATGCGAATGCTTATGTTATAATGTGTGTATTAATTATATGTTTGGATTAATGAAGGCTAAACGAAAGAGTTCGGTTGTGAGAGTTGGGCTATTATTAGTAGCCTTATTGGTCAGCGTCTTTTTTGTTGGGGGCACGGCTTGGGCGGATAGTGGTGAATATTTTGGCTTTTTAGATATAAAGATTGCTCCAGATAATAATAAAAAATGCGCAACTGTCTTGAGTTTTTGGTGTGACGAGGCGGAAAATGATGGCGAAGCTACTATAAAAGATATTATTATTTTCGCTATATCGATTCTATCTGTAGGTATTGGTTTATTGGCGACAATTGGTTTTATAATTTGTGGCTATATGATTATGACAGCAAAAGGAAATGAGGGGCAAGTTGCTCAAGCGAGAAAACGTATGGTAGAGATAGTGATAGGTATCGTATTGTGGGCGGCGGGCGCTTTGCTGCTTGTCTTATTTATCCCGGATGAAGAAACCCCTGGTTATGTAAATAGCGGTGCTATTATAAAAATTAAGGAGATAAAATGAAGAAAAAGTTACTGATATTGCTGATGGGATTGAGTATGGTTTTTGCCCAGTTGCTAGTTACTCCTATCGCGATTGCTGAGGGGGGTAATGCTGGTGGTGATGGTGGTGGTAATAGTGGCAATGATTCTGGCGGTACGGGTTTTGGAAATGCGACATGCCCGGAAACGCATTTTATGGGGTTGCGTGCTTGGTATGATGGCGAGCTTCTAAATAAGGTAGTTTGTGGGGGTGAGCAGCCGGCGAACGAGGGTGAAATTCGTCAGCTTGTTTGGATGATTGTGTTAAATATTGCGACGATGGTGCTCCAGATTGCAGGTTATGTTTGTGTTGGCTTTGTGATATGGGGCGGTTATCAGTATATGTTGGCGCGAGGTGATAGCGGAAAAGTTGCTAATGGTAAGAAAACGATTACCAATGCTTTGATTGGCATCGTAATCTGCGTGACTGCTTCATTAATATCTGGGGCAATTGTAGATATTGCTTCAGGTGCGGCAAACGATGCGAACTTCTTTGCGGAAATATTTAATCACGCATTTATGTGGGCTGGTATTGTCTGTGCGGTAGTGATGGTGATTGGTGGTATTTCGTACGTAACGAGTGTTGGCGACTCTGGAAAAGTGCAAAAAGCAAAAAGCACAATTATGTACGCAGCGATTGGTCTTGTTATTACCCTGCTTGCGGCGGCGATTGTTAATTTGGTCGTATCAGCCGTTAATGGTGGCTAGAGGTAATGATGAAGAAGATAATTATCGTTTTTGCTTTTATTATATTGTCGATAATATCTTGTTTGGGCATTAAAAATGTGACTTTTGCACATCAGTCCGCTTGTGGTGTGGCTGGATTTAATGATCCGCTAGTCTGTGGTTACGGAAAAGGGGCAAATGAGGTTGCTCTGGAAAATAGAATAAGAAATATTTTAAATACCGTATATCTTTGGATTGGTATTATTGCCGTTATTGTAATAGTGATAGGCGGGATATTTTACATGATTTCGGCTGGCGATACGAATAAAATAGCGGGTGCAAAAAATGCTATCATGTATGCCATTATCGGATTAGTGGTGGCTTTGGCGGCGTTTGCTATTACGAATTTGGTAATAGGCGCGCTTGATGGGCAAGTCCCAGCTGGCGGAGGGGGCGGGTCTGGCCAAAATACCGTTCCGGCTACTCCGCGACCGTCAACTGAGGAACAATGGCAAATTAGTGCGGTTAGCTTGTCGAAGCGAACTATAGTAATGAATATTGGCGATACGGAAACGCTAAAAGCAGAAGTTTATCCGAAAAACGCGGTAGATACTTCTATAACATGGTCGTCGAATAATGAAAAAGTGGCAACCGTTGATCAAAGTGGCAAAATTGTGGCAAAAAGTAGTGGTAAAGCGACTGTTTCGGCAACCAGCAGAAACGGCGTTGCCGATAAGGCCTTAGTAACCGTAAATGGTCCAGCAAAAAAGGAAGAATCTGGAACGGGGACTCCTAGTACCCCGTCGACACCGAGTACACCTAGTAATCCTAGTGACTCAACGAAAGTAACACTAACTGTGGGTACTACGTCGATTCTAGACGAGCATACAACTACAGCAAAGGTTACCGGTAATAATGGTGTTGTAAGATGGTCGTCAAGTAATAATGCGGTGATGACGGTAAACTCTAATGGCGTAGTTACAGGTAAAAAGCCCGGGACTGCTACTTTGACGGCTAAGACTTTAGACGCAAAGAGCAACAGTGTCACGCTAACTAAGAGCATTACAGTGCGGGAAATAAAGATACTATGGGTTGGGAATAGTAAGACTTACGTGGAAGATATTGATAAGAAAGCGGCCGAAATGCTGAAGGGGCGCGGCTATAGTATTAATACAACAAGAGTAACTAAAGGCGGAAAATCTTTGAAGTGGAATTATACGAATCAAGGAACGAATATTAAGAAATACTACGACTACGTCGTTTTACAGGAGCAGACTGGATCCGCTAAAAGTGAGAGCCAGTTTTACGACGGGGCTTTTAAAATAGCTACGGCGGTAAAGGCAAAAAATAGCGACGTAAAAGTATACGTGCGTAAAGTATGGTATTTAAGTGATTCTAATACCAGTACTAGAGATACTGTAAATAAAATAGCAACAAACGTAGCTCGTAAAATTGCTTTAAACGCTGGAGTTTTTTCGGATACGACCGATGATGGTGATGCTCTATATAAACTTAAAGCGAGTGGACGTAAAGCTTTTAAAGATGAACGGCATCAGAGTAAAATGGGAGCCTACACGGCGGCAGCCTGTATTGTTTCGAAAATATTTAAAATTGATCCGACGACTATTACGTATATTCCTGGGGATTTCTCTTCGTCCGAGAAAAACTCTTTAAGCGCATTAAAGTCGATAGCCAAAGAGGAATGTTATAATTAATTAAAGAGGCAATGATGGATAAGATATTTTTTCTAATAACAGGCAACGCCCCTACCGATCCGGCTAAACAAGTGACGCAGGTTGACGGTGGCGGCACAAACTTACAAACTACAGTTAATAATGTATTGTCAGTAGTATTTACGTTGGTGGGCGTAATTGCAGTTATCGTAATAATTATTGGTGGCGTTTATTATATTACGTCGAACGGTGATGCTGAAAAAATAAAGAAAGGTAAAAATACCATCATGTACGGTATTATTGGCCTGATTGTTACTCTTTTGGCATTCGCTATTGTGTCATTTGTGCTTAATTCGTTCTAATTTTATTTACAAATAAGCATAGTGGTGTGATAAAATTAAACTAAAGTTTTTTCGTTATTAATAAAGGAGAAATACGAATGAAAACAATTAATAAAATAATAAAGGTGGCGGTCTTGGCGATCTTTAGCGTCGTATTGCTCGGTGGTCCAATTTTCGCTATAGATGAATGTATAGGTGAGGGTAAGAAATATCCAAATCTGTCTACTAGCGAGGGTATATACTGTCAACGCGTTAAGGTTGGCGATGAATATATTTCCATCTATGGCAAGACATCGGCTGATTGTGCACAGGCTGGTACGTTAGCGTCTGATCCGGATAGCTGTAATGGTGACGACCTTAATAACATGGTTAAAGTAATTATTAATACTATCATCTTTGTTGTGGGTATGGTTGCTGTTATTATGGTGATTCTTGGTGGTGTTAGCTATGCTACTTCCCAAGGTGACACTACGAAGGTTAAGAAAGGTAAAGACACGATTCTTTACGGTATTATTGGTCTCGTAATCGCCATTTTGGCTTACGCTATCGTTAACTTCATACTTGCCGCTCTTACCAACGGTTAATATACGAAAAAACAACTTCTCTTAAAGCACCTCTTCTAGGGGGTGCTTTTTTTGGGTAATTTATGTTATTATGATTTATAGATAAGGAGATTATTATATAATGAGCAAAATAAAGGAAATCGCGAAAGAGGCAGGTGCGGCTTTAACTATCGCGGCGTTGACTATTTCTACGCAAGGCGTTAGTGTATTTGCTGACGGCAATACTGCTGGCGGTTCTGATGGCAGTGGAGGCAATGGGGGAGCTGGCTCAGCGGGCGAGAATGCGCGTGCTGGTGTTTCTAATGTAAACCCAGGTGCAAATACGGACTTAATGTCAATGATTCAGACGATTTTGAATGTCGTTTTTAGCATCATTGGTATTATTGCGGTAATTATGATTATAGTTGGCGGTGTACATTACACTACGTCACAGGGCGATAGCGCTAAGTTGCAAAAAGCGAAAAATACAATTATGTATGGTATTATCGGCTTAGTGGTTGTATTGCTCGCATTTGCAATAGTGAGCTTTGTCCTTAATGGTCTTATTGGTGGATAGAGGGTAACTCGAGTAACTATACCTCCCCTTTTTAGTGGGAGGTATTTTTTGTGTGCTATGATAAATGTATGGGTATAAAAAACAAAAAAATTAATAAAATTATCTTTTGTTTCGGCTTAATGATTAGTAATTTGTTAATTTGTAGTAATACTTTTGCTGAAACACCGAGCTATTATGCGCGCGAAGGAGCAAATTCAATCGTGGTCCCAGATGGGCCAGATATGATGACGATAATAAAGAACTTGCTAAATACTACATTTGGAGTCGTAGGTGTTATAGCGGTAGTTATGATGATTATTGGTGGTTTCTACTATTTGACATCGCAAGGATCGCCAGAGAGAGTGCAGAAAGGTAAAAATACAATTCTGTACGGTATAGTGGGTTTAATAATTGTCCTGTCTGCTTTTGCAATTGTAAACTTTGTGTTAAGCAGCTTGTTGGGTTAATTATTATTTTGTGAGAATCAAAAAATCGCCGTTTTGGGCGATTTTTTGGTGATTATTTAATTAATCGTAATGCGTTTTGGGGCTTCAGTCTTTTCCTTTTCGAAGGAGATAGTAAGGACGCCATCCTTTAGAACTGCTTCTACACCATCTTCTTTAACTTGTACTGGGAGGGCGATAGTGCGGCTAAATTCTCCCCAATAACATTCTTGAATATGCCATTGGGTAGCTTTATCGTCTTCCCCGCCGTTAAGAACGCCAGAAATGGTAAGAATATTATCGGAAATTGAAACGTCAAGATCTTTGCGTTCAATGCCAGCAGTGCGAGCTTTGATGATTAATTTATCGTTTGTTTCGTAAACGTCTACGGCTAGCTGACCTGGAATATCATCTGCGCTATCATCCCAACCGTCGCCGTCGTCAACATATTCTTCTTCGACGATGGCAGTTTCTTCAACTGGAGTGTTGACTGGAGTTTCCACCGGTTCCTCTTCTGCAACTAGTCCAGAGTTATCGCCCTCTAAAAAGGCAGCTGTGAGCTCATCATCTAAGCTCATTTCGTCTTGTTTGCGAGCCATTGTTTTATATAACCTCCACTAATTTACACTCTTAAGCTTTATTATATGTATGTTTATTCTTAAAATCAAGAAAAATGGAGGTTTTGTTGTGAAAAATACAATACGTGTATCAATTGGCGATATATTGTGCCCTCATTCCTGTATTTCCTGTGGAAAAGTTGGTGGAATACTATGCGATTGTTGTAAAAAATACATCATGTCGAATGATTATTGAAAATGTTTATGTTGCGGCGGCGATTTAAAGAATAATCAGTGTGAACACTGTGTGCTTCCCTTTTGTGCCCAATTTTGTTTAGGAAAAAGGACGGGATTGCTAAAAGATTTAATTAATATATATAAGTATAAATCAGTACGCGCCTGCGCGGAGACTTTTGCTTATTTGCTAAGAGAAAGATACGGTCTGTTCCTTGACGGAAAAATTGTAGTACCTTTACCTACGATTAGTAAACATATCCGCGAACGTGGCTTTGATCATATGGCGCTTTTGGCAAAAAGAATTGCATATGTTTGTGGTGGCAGGTGCGAAAAAGTATTAAAGCGAGTTGGGGATACCGTACAGGTTGGTGCAGATGAGATAACGCGTAAAAAACAAGCATTAAGCGCCTATAGTGTTACTAATAAGGTAAAATTTGATGTGCAGTATGTTTTGATTGATGACGTATGGACTACCGGCAGCAGTATGATGGCTGCATGCTTGGAGCTCCAAAAAGCTGGAGTGAAAAATATCTCGGTAGTTTTGCTGGCTAAAAGTGAGTAAAATTAAACAGAAGTAGAGCCGCCAACGGCGCTGATGACGAAGTTGACTATTGCGTATGAAAGGATAGCGATGATCAAGCCGATGATGGCGTACATAATTGTGTTTTTGGCGTCGGTAACTTTTTTGCTGTCGCCTCCAGAGATGATATAGCGTAAGCCGCCATAGATGAGCATTACGACAGATATGATGCCTACGGCGAAAAGAATGGTGTTTGTAATGCGAGTAAAGACGCCGGAAGCTCCGATTAGTTCAGCTGGCATGCCATTGCCGCGAGCGGCGTCGGCACCAGCTTGAGCTGGATTATCGTAATTCATGGTGGCCATTGCGCGACCTGCAAAAAGTGTCGCGGTAGTTGCAGCACCAGTGAGAACTTGCCCTGTTTTTTCGATTAATTTTTTCATATGTTGTGCTCTATTTTACCCTTAAAGATGAGTAAATTATACATTATTATTAAAGATACGGCAAATATGTGCAAATTAATTGTTAATGTGTTAGAATAATCTGTATTGGAGGGTTACCCAAGTGGTTGAAGGGGACGGTTTGCTAAATCGTTAGACTGGCGAAAGCTGGTGCGAGAGTTCGAATCTCTCACCCTCCGCCAAAAGATGCTCAAGAAATTGAGCGTTTTTTGTTGTATATTGTATAGTTTGCACTTATGGTATAATTTCAATATGGCAAAGAAGATACTAGTGAACTGGGAAGCTCGCGAATATATTGAACACAAGAAAAATATTAAATGGTATATTGGCTTGGCTATCGTCACAGTATGTTTATGTTTGATTGCAGTCTTGTTGCAGCAGTGGACTTTCTTATTGTTGGTTATTGTTGCCGTGATTGCTTTGCTTACTTATACTTCTCGTAGTCCAAGATTATTGCATTATAGTCTAACGGAGAATGGGCTATCTGAGGGTAATAATATGTATGTGTTTAGCGATTTTCGCTCTTTTGGTGTCTTAAATGAAGATAATCATTATTCAATTGTTCTGATTCCGAAAAAACGTTTTGCGCTGCGCGTGACGGTATATTTCCCTGAAACGGAGGGTGAGCAGATTGTTGACGTGTTTGGGGCGCGTTTGCCAATGGAGCCGGTTAAATTGGATTTGTTAGATAAATTAGTACGTTTCTTGCGAATTTAGTTTTAATTGCGCATGAAGCATTAGTATGTTAATATAATTATTAAGGTTAAGATTATATAAAAAAGGTGGGCCAAAAATGGATCAAGGAAACACTGCAACTCCGGATGAGTTGCAACAAGCGATAAATAGTATTACGAATGGTGGTGCGCAAAATGATGCAGCCGATGCGGTTGCGCAGGTTGAAAACTCCGTACTAGGAGCTGCCCCCGCCCCCGCTCCAGCTCCAGCTCCTGCTCCTGCTCCAGAGGTGGCGCCGGCGCCTATGGAAATAGTATCAACGAAAGCGCAGTATGGGGATCCGGATCTCGATAAGGTGAAATCTATGGCATTAAGCGATCTTCGCCCAATTCTTGAGAAAGTTGACATTGCTCCTGAAAAGAAGTTTATGATTTATAAAGACATCATTGATATTACCGAGGATAAAGCCTGTATTGAGCCAGCTTATAATTCCGCTCGCCTAATTACAGATGAGAAAGCCAAGGGTGAGGCTTTGGTATTTATAGTAGAATGTATAGATAAACTTGGTATTCAGATGACTATAGGTGGCGAGTCTGACGCTGCTTAGTTAATAATTATTGCGTATAGGATACCTCACTTTCTTCGTGGGGTATTTTTAACCTATAAAGTAAAACACCCCTTTGCAGGGGTGTTTATTTTGTGTGAGGTTTTATTGGAGATGTGTATTAGTACATTCCACCCATACCAGCACCGGCTGCTGCGCCGTTGTCTTTTTCTGGCAGTTCAACTACGAGCGCGCCCATAGTGATAGTAGTGGCAGCGATACTGACGGCGTTTTGAACGGCTTCGCGAGTAACGCGGGCTGGGTCGATGACGCCAGCTTTCTTGAGGTCAATAAGACCTTTTTCTGGGGTCATAACATTAATGCCCTGCCCGTCTTTGGCGGTTTCAACTTCGGCGAGAAGAGCTTGGCTATTGAGACCGGCATTCTCGGTGATATGAACGAATGGAGCTTTGAGGGCATTCTTGAGAATAGTTGTGCCAGCATTGTCATCTTTAAGTATTTTGCTAAGGTTGACAAGCGTAACACCGCCGCCTGGAACGATACCTTCGTCGAGCGCGGCTTTGGTAGCAGCAACCGCATCGTCGACGCGATATTTTTTCTCGTCGATTTCGGTTTCGGTAGCACCGCCAACTTTAATAACGGCGACGCGACCCTTGAGAGCGGCGGCACGTTTGTTGAACTCGCCAGTTTCGTAATCGGAATTGGAAGCTTCAGCTTGCGCTTCAATCTGGGCGATGCGAGCTTTAACGTCGGCCTGTTTTCCTGCGCCCTTAATAATAGTAGTTTCATCTTTAGTGGCAATGATCTTATGGGCGGAGCCGAGAACTTCAAGGCCGGAATTTTCGAGGCTCATACCCTTGTCTGCGGAAACAACGGTTGCGCCAGTAAGGATGGCGATATCTTCCATAATTTCCTTGCGGCGATCACCGAAGGCTGGAGCTTTGAGGACGAGCGTATTAAATACACCTTTGAGTTTATTGAGGACGAGGACACTAAGTGCTTCGCCTTCGACTTCTTCGGCGATAATTACGAGATCCTTGCGACCGGTTTGAGCCATTTTTTCGAGGAATGGAACAATGTCGTTGACTGCAGAAATCTTTTTATCGGTGATGAGAATTTCTGGTTTGTCGAAAACGGCTTCTTGACGGTTGGCATCAGTAATAAAGAATGCGGATGCGAAACCTTTATCGTAAGTGAAACCTTCGGTAATTTCGGATTGCATTTCGAGGCCTTGTCCCTGCTCTACCGTAACGACGCCGTCTTTGCCGATTTTTTCGATAACGTCAGCAATAAGTTTACCGATTTCGGCGTCGCCGGCAGAAATAGTGGCGACTTCAGCGATTTTTTGACTATCGCCGTCGATTTTTTCGGCAGTTTTGTTGATACCTTTAACGATTTCTGCGCCAGCAAGTTCAATGCCTTTACGGAGGTCCATTGGGTTATGTCCGGCAGCAATAAGTTTGTTGGCTTCAGCAATAATATTGTAAGTTAAGACAGTTACAGTAGTGGTGCCATCGCCAGCAACCTTATTGAGCTTTTGGGCTGCGGTCTTAATAAGTTTGGCGCCCATCTCGTAACCAAGAGTTTCGTCATCTTCTTTTGGGAGCTCTACGGCTTCGGCAACAGTTACGCCATCATGCGTAATAGTCGGAGCCCCATAACTCTTTTCGATAATTACATTACGGCCTTTAGGACCAAAAGTGACCTTTACAGCGTCATATAGTGCCTTAGCGCCACCGAGGATCTTCTCGCGAGCTTCGGTGTCATAAAAAACTTTCTTTGCCATGTGTTCTCCTTTATAGGGTTGCTAGGATATCTTCTTCTTTAATAATGAGGTAGTCGGTATTTTCGTACTTTATTTCCGATGCGGAATAATCGCGATATAGAATGCGGTCACCCTTTTTGACATTTTTAACATCTGGGCCGACTGATTCGACAACTGCAGTGTTCTGCTTCTCTTTTGCTTCGCCGAGAAGGATACCAGAGGCGGTTTGCTCGACGGCGGCGTCTTTTTTAGCGACTACGCGATCGGCAAGTGGTTTAATAGCCATGAATTTCCTCCTAATACTTTGTTATGATTTCAGTGTAGCGCAGCAAATTAGCACTGTCAAGCGTCGAGTGCTAAATGCTTATTTTAAAACGTTGTTTAAAAATACGCGTTATATTGTTGAGGAAGAGTTGTATGAATATTGGAATACTAATGCCAGCAATAAGATGGAAAATTTGGAATTGAGGTAGACCGGAAGGATAGTATAAATACCAAATATTCGATTTAAAGGTAGCTATATCAAAACGTCCAGCGTGGAAGATTTTTGTGAGCAGTAGCCCATAAAATGAATTTATTATAAAGAAACCGAGAAAATGATTGACCATTATTGAGAAGGAATTGTCTGCGATTAAGTTTACGATTTTACTCTTCCCGATAGCGGGTTCGAGGATTTTAGCGATACGCAACCATAGTGCGATGCCGATGGCACCACTTATGAATGGCATAAAATAGCCATATTTTGCGATATCTGGGTTTGCGTAAATAAAAGATGGGGGCCGATGGAAGATAGCGACAATTATGGCCTGAATCGTTAATATGGCTGAGAAATACCAGATATTACTGATACGGTCATGTTTCTCTAATTTTGAATGGTAGAGTATGCCGAATTCGTAAAATGGTAGAAGTGAGGCAAAGCGTACGAACATTCTCTGCCAGCCAGTAATCCAGCCGTGATTGGATAAATATACGCCAAATACGCCAATAGTAAGGTAAATAAAGAGTATTAGCCATTCTTTGTAGGGGCTTTCGATTTTTTGGGTAATTTTACGAAAGAGAATATTGAATACTTGGATAGAAAATAGTGGTACTACGAACCAGCTACCAAGATTGAAAAGAAATTGATGGCCGCTCGTTAATACTAGAGTGGTTAGTTTTTCGAGAGTTACGGGGGTGCCAATACTAAAGCCAAAAAGCGAGAGAAAGCTGATAAAGATGGCATAGAAACAGTTCCAAAGAAAAAGTGGGACAATGAGGTGCTTTATCTTTTTAAGGATAAACTGGCCAACATGCTGTTCGTTTTGCTCTTTATAAAAATATCCAGATGCAAAAAGAAATAAGCCGAGATGGAAGCTATAATATGGAAACCAATCGGCGAGGATGTTTATGCCGCCGCCATTACAGTGCCCTGCTACGATCATAACCATGCCGATGGCATAAAGAATTTTGAAACGATAATCGATTTTATGGTTGGTGGATGACTTCAGATTGACGGAACGGTTAGGCATAATCGGATTATATCATGGGATGCCAGAGGCGTTTAAATAAGCTTAAAAATTATGTATAATACAAATATAGATAAAAAGGGTCAAAGAAATGGATTTCGAGAAAGAGCAAAATAATGAAGCTCTAGATTCGTTCGGTCAGCAAAATGGTGTAAATATGGATGAAAAACCCATAGATTCAACCGTTGATAATGTAATCGAGGGCGATTCTAGTGAAGTTACGGCGAATAATACGGCCGAGGAAGAAGTCACTAAGATGGATGTCGGTGATGTAGCTGAAGAAAAAGCTACAGAAGCGAGCGCTAGCGGTGCGGTTGAGGAGAAGGCTGCAGAGATTAGTGCGGGTAGTTTAGCCGAACAAAACACGATAAGTGCCCCTGAAGCTGGTGCAATTAATACTAGCAACGGCGAAACGAAGAAAAAAGGTCACGGTCGTGTTTTCGCGCTAGTGGCAGTATTGATATTAATAATGGTTGGCTGCGTAGGTGCATATTTTACGCTACTACCGAAGCCGAGCGATAAAAAAGAAGACAAAAAAACTGAGGAGAAAAAGAAAGAGATATCCTCTTATCGCTTGAGCGGAAATGATTTGAGCGATTTTGATTTGCGTTTCTTGCAGATCGAAGGGAAAGAAGACAATTTAATATATAGCCCACTTTCAATTAAGTATGCTTTGGCGATGCTTAAGGATGGTGCTAATGGCGAAACAAAGAAGCAAATTGAAGATTTAATTGGCGATTATAAGGCGAAAAAATATATTAATAGTAAGAATATTTCGCTCGCTAATGCGATGTTTATTCGTGATGAGTATAAAGAACAAGTATTGGATAGCTATATTACTGGTTTGAAGACGAATTATAATGCCGATGTGCTCTACGATTCCTTCACGGCCCCTACGGCGATTAATAATTGGATTAGTGATAAAACTTTGGGATTAATTAATAATGCATTGAGTCAAGAAGATCTTGGTGGGTTAAATTATGCATTGATTAATGCTTTAGCAATTGATCAAAATTGGAATTATACATTGCAATGTCAGCCACACTCAAGCGTACCATGCAAGACACAGCCTGATGGGACGAATATCTATGATATTAAATATGATCATGAGAATTATAACCAATACATCCCTTTCGTGATAGATGAAGATACTTTTCCTGCAATGAAGTTCAATAATTTAGATAACAGGAAGTCTGTTAAGATTGGTGCAAGTTTTAATAAATACGACATCATTAAGGATAAGGGCGAAGACGCTATTAGGACGAAAGTAACCGAGGAATATAAGAAGTGGTTAACGACCGAAGACGGTAAGTGGGTTTTAGACGACTATAAGGAAGACCCGAAGTATTACACGATAGACCCCTCTGACATAAAAGCGAACGTGGAACAGTATATAAAAGAATTGAAGAATAATTATGGTAGAGAGAACTCTTCAACCGATTTCTACTTTAATGATGCGAGCGACGCGAAAGTGTTCGCAAAAGACCTGAAAGAGTATGACGGAAACACTTTGCAATATGTCGGTATTATGCCGAAAAATACGGACTTAAAGACTTTCATAAGTGATTTTACGGCCGAAAAAGGGTCAAAATATATTAAGGGTCTTAAAGAATTGAAGAAAGAGAACTTTAAAGATGGAGTTGTGACGCGTATTGATGCGAATATTCCACTCTTTAAATATGACTACAACTTAGCTCTGAAAGATGACTTGGTTGCGATGGGCGTGAAAGATGTTTTTGAATCGGGCAAGGCTGATTTGTCGAGTCTCTCAAAAGAAGGATCATATATTGGCGTAGTTAAGCATAAAGCTAATATAGAGTTCTCAAATGAAGGCATTAAAGCTGGTGCTGCAACCGTAATGGGCGGTCTTGGCGGTGGCGGTATCGGATTCGAGTATCTATGGGATGTGCCGGTAGAAAAAATTGATTTAACATTTGATAAACCGTTCATATATCTAATTCGCGATAAGAATAGCGGCGAAGTTTGGTTTGTCGGTACGGTCTATGAGCCTCTAGAAAAAGTTAAAAAATAATATCTTTCAAAAAAGGGCGAGTGAAAGCTTGCCCTTTTTGGTGATGTGACTATTGTTTTACGTGATTAGTTTAGTGATATGATGACTATATGAGTGTAAAAGAAAAAATTCCTTTTTATGATAGTTTAGTGATTCCCTACCATGTTGGAAAAGCGGCGTTTTGGGGTGCGCGGTATGGCTTTCCTGGCCGTAAATTGAAGGTTATTGGCGTTACTGGTACCAATGGTAAGACTACGACTTCGTTTATGATTTGGAAGATGTTAAATAACGCTGGTCGCAAGGCGGGATTGATGACAACGGTGGGTTGGGGTGTTGATGAAATACATGAGCAAATGGAACATATGACTACGGTCGATTCTAGCATCTTGAATAAGCGAATAAAGAAAATAGCGGATGCTGGGGTTGAGTATTTGGTTTTAGAGTTAACGAGTCATGCGCTTGCACAACATCGCAGTTTAGGTATACCGATAGAGGTAGCAGTAATGACAAATGTGACACATGAGCATTTGGACTACCATAAGACATTCGAGAGGTATCGCGATGCGAAGCGAAAGCTATTTAAGCAGGCGAAGTATGGCGTAATAAATGCCGATGACCCGAGCGCGGAATATTTTGAATCTGATATTGAGAGGTATGTAACCTACGGCGTTGATTATGGCGAGCTGAAAGCTGAAAACATCAAATTAAAGCCTGATGGAGTAGAATACGTAATTCCATCCGAGAAGGATCTTAAAATAAAAACGCAAATTGCTGGTATTTTTAACGTCTATAATTCCCTGGCCTGCGTAGCGGTGGGTAAGCGTTTGGGGTTGTCTGATAGTGAGATAAAGGATGGTATTTTTGCTCTAACCGAAGTGGAAGGTCGCATGGTGAAAGTTGACGAAGGGCAAAAATTTACAGCTATTATGGACTATGCGCATACTCCAGATGCTTTTGAAAAGCTGCTTCCAGACATGAAGAAAGCGACTACCGGCAGATTAATTGTGGTGTTTGGTTCAGCTGGTGGTCGCCGCGACCCATCGAAGCGAAAGCCGATGGGCGAAATTGCTGGCGAACATGCAGATATTCTAGTTCTAACCGAAGAGGATGACCGCGACACGCCGGGCGAAGAGATTCTTGAACAGATTGCTGAAGGGGCGCGCGAGAAAGGTAAAAAAGATGGCGAGAGTATCTTTAAGATATTAAATCGTCCAAATGCGATTCTTGAAGCGTGCAAGATGGCAAAGAAAGGCGATACGGTGCTATTCCTCGGTAAAGGTAATGAAAAAACTATTGAGCGAGCGGATGGTGCGCATGCATATTATGAGTTGGATGAAATAAAGAAAGCTCTACGCGCGATAAAAAAATAACAAATATATAAAATTCCCTCACATGAGGGAATTTTTTGATGATGCCAGAAAATAATTATATTTTATTTGATATAATAACAGTAGAAAAGGTGGAGATGGATAGAAATAAGCTAGATGGTAGCGGGATGCTCTATATTAGACCCGCTAAAGATAGTTTGAAAAATGAAGTGCGTCAACAGGCGGCACCTACTCAAAGTAGTGGACGAATAGATGCTAACAGACCAGTAAACAGCTATATGCCGACGCAGAAAGTAGAAATACCAGCTCGAGCTGCTACTTCGCCCTCAACGCAGACTTCTCCGCCCGCCCCTGCCGTGCCCACTGCTCCTATTGCGCCTGTACCAAATGTTCCAGTAAATAACATTTCGCAACCGCAAAAAGAACAGACGCAAAAGGATGAGTATGAGCCACGAAAAAGATCGAAAGCTGTTTTTGCTTTTTTGATCATTGCGGTCGTGTTGACAATCGGTGGCGGAGTAGCATTTTGGTTATTGAATAGTGGTGACTTTAAATGGAAAGAAGCTTATGGCGATATTGGGCTAGAATATGTGACGCAAACGAAAATAAAATTAGACATAGATGCGAATGACAATATTCTAGAGGGGATTAGTTATTCCGGATTTTGTGATAGAAATGAAAATATTAAACAGCCGGAGCGTGATGAAAGTGGTATTGTGTGGGATTTGAGCGACGGCGTCGGAAAGTGCACCATTAAAGCGCAGCGCAACTTAAAGGTTATCGAAAAAAGCTTCATAGTAGTTCCGAAGGAGTTAGAGTACGAAGATTTAGGCTTAGAGGATATTTATCGGGTTAATATCGGTTCAGATAATGATGAGGACGGAGATGGTTTGATAAATAAGCGCGAGAAAGCTTTAAAAACGAAGATTGACTTAACTGATACGGACGGCGATGGTTTGTCTGATGGGTATGAGGTGGATACTCTGAAGACTGATCCACTAAAGGCGGATACAGATAATGATGGCCTAAATGATGCAAGCGAAATAAAAATGAACCTGAACCCATTAAAAGAAGATTCAAAGGGCGATGGCGTTAAAGATGGCGACCGTACGACCAGTTATGTGTATAAAGATAATGGCGTTACGGTTAGCATCAGTGGAACCGGCAATATTGCAAATGTAACAATAGACACAACAAATGGTGCCGCATTGAGCAAAAAGACTGGATTAATACCGCGGTTATATAGTTTTTATGCTGATGGTAAGGTAAATGATGTTACGGTATCGATTTCGTATACAGATACAGAGCTAATTAATGCGAAGATATCGGAGAGTGACCTAGTTTTGTATAGATATGCACTGAATGACAATAAATATGTAGCTATCGATACGAAGATTAATAAAGCGGCAAAGACGATATCGGCTAAATTGGATGATTTAAGTTCATATTATGTAGTTGGCTCAAAAAAGAGCTCTAATCTTGACAGTGTGGACTCTGAGATTTTGTTTGTGCTTGATAACTCATGGAGTATGTACACGAATGAACAATACAAAAAGATGAAGGGGGCGGATTATCCGAAGCAGTTAGAAGGAAATGATCCAGAAGGGCGCCGTTATAAGTTAACGAAAGAGCTAATAAAGAAACTCGATTCCAAAGGCGCAAAAGTTGGAATAAGTGAGTTTAGCGGAGATTACGTGACGGTCGAAAAAATTGGGTCTAAGCTTGATACGATGGAAAAGACCTTAGATGGCATGAATGAACATCAATATATAAAACAGGCTGGGACAAATATAACTAATGCAATCAGAAGTGGAGCGCGCGAGTTTTCTGCGAAAGCGAGCTTGAAAACCTTGATTCTTTTAACGGATGGACAAGATAATGGTAATCTTGCTCAACAGGTTGAGGCTTTAACAAATGAGATGGTAAATCAGAATGTACGCATATGTGTATTAGGTTTTGGTGAAGGAGCCTACAGCAATGATCTCTCTATAATTACTGCGAGGACGGGATGTCGATACTTTTCAAGTACTAATGTAAGTGGTTTGGATGAGATATTCAAAAACCTGGAAATATTATTAAATGATGAGTTAGCGGATATTGATGGCGATGGAAAGATGGATGGGTATGTGATGGCCGACAATGGTTTTATCGTAACTCGTGACGGCTTTTCATTTAAAAATTATAGCTCAAATCTAATGACGGATGGTCATTGCTATGGGATGGCAACATTCGCGCAATTATATTACGCAAAGAAAATGCCCCTGCGACATGATGCGATTAAAAATGCTGGCTTAAGCTCGTCTGCGTATAATCTAAATTGGTCGTATTTTAAAGATTATGAGAATTTGTATGATTATAAATTGAAGACTAATGCCCTAAAGTATGTGCCGCAATTTGGCTTTGATTATTTTGGTGAACAAGAGCCTGCAAATATGTATACGGTTAGTGATGGAGTAATCGGCTATACGGAGGATATGCGCTCAAAGATTAACGAGACTGGCTTATATGAGTTCTACAACGATAAGCCAAGTCATAAGTCGGATGCGCAAATTCAGCGATATGGCTTCTCATACTCTTCGATGACGAAGGCGCGTTTAAGTGAAACGAAAATGCAAAATAGCGCAACGATAGATGACGTTGATAGAAGTTTATTTAATGCCATATACGCATCGCAAATACGTCAAACGACAGTGAAGATGTATAGCTCTGGTAGTGCGATTGGTATTGATTCGACGGTAGTGAACAATAGTACGAAGCACATGACGAATTCAAATGATTTCATTTCCCTGCTTTCTTCGCGAATTGCACGGCATGAGGCGCCGGTGATATTAGCTTATTTCTCGGGCGGTTTGCATGCGATGAATGCGATTAACTTGGTACAAGACGCAAAGAATTCGAATCATTACTACATTGGTGTTTATGATAGTAGTTATCCTGGCGAAAAGCGTTATCTTGAGCTGAGCTGTAGTAAATATAGCTGTACGACAAAAGCAAATAGCTATTATGGCGAGTCTGGCGAAGTGATTAGGATGTCAATTTCGCAGGACGAAGACTTGAAGCATTTTGAATAGAATATATCTAGCTGAACCAAAGGCTGACGCAACGGATATATCCGCCACCTTTTTTGAGTTCGGTGACATCTGGCGTGAGACAAATGAGCCCGCGTTTTTCGAGTGCTGATTGAAGTTTTGGGGCTTTATTTGACATGATGACATGTTTGCCAGTGCTTACGAGATTATTAGCGAAGCCCTTAGTGCATTCTTCGTAGTCGACGAGGATAGTATCAAGGTTGAGTGATTGGAGTTTTTGATTTGACTGGTCGTCGAGAGCATCGGGACAATAGGCGATAGTATGATTGTCAATGACAGATACGGCGAGATCGATATCGTACCAGAAACTGTCGGCATGATTTGTGACGGGATTGATATGTTCGCTCCCATCGGGATTCAGCTGTGGTTTTGCGTGAAGCTGAATAAGCTCAAGACCGAGTGTGTCTGCAGCGAATTGCTGGGCTTCCGGGTCGGAACGATAACCGCAACCACCCAATAAATATTTGCCGCAACGAAGCGAATCGCCCTGCCCTGAAAAAAGATGTTTCCCTGGGACGAGGATAGTCTTTATTCCTTGCTGTTCGAGTATTTTGCGTGCATAGTTTTCTTCTGCTTTGCGAGCTTCTGGAAGGCGTGACATGACGGCGATGCCGTCTTTTATGAGGGCCCAATTGGCAGTATAGACGCCATCCTGGCAATTTTTTGGTGGCTTAACTTTAATAAGTTCAATGTTTGCTTCTTTAAAACAATCGAGTATCAGCTTGTGCTCTGCCATTGCCTTATTGATGTCGATTTTATTTTGCGTGTAATACGGGTTGATTTCGTATGTGTCCGCAAAATAGTCGGCACCAGAAACTAGCAGCTTTTGGTTTATCATATACTCCTTTGGTTATTGCTTAGGTTCGTAATTAGCTATGCCGTCGATAATATTGTCTTCGTCGATGCCGACAACTAGTGCTGTGAGTGCGGCTGCAGCCATATAGTTAACGGCTGCCTCACCGGTAATATATGTAGCCATGTCAAAACTATGGCCGCTATAGGTGACGTTTGTCTCGGTTCCCATTTTGTATAGTTTTTGACGGTTTATCCGTAGATCGCAATCGCGATCGTGGCCATAGGTGAGTGTGGCGGTTTTAGTTGGGTATTTAGAATAAATGTCGTATTTAAGGTTGTCGTCGCGACAAATGATACTAAAGTATGGCTCGGTATTAAAGAGGATAGACTGAGCGTCGTGGTCGCTGGTGTCGGGGGCACCGATGCCATCTTCGGTTAGTACGGCAGTAAAGATTGGTAAACCGTAGAATAAGTGATTTGCCAGCGCTATGCTATCGATCGAAATGACAACATGGTCGGTGCCGGTTTTCCAGGCTTTGTAGATTTGCTTATACAAGTCGGATGTGGTTTTAGGGTCGATAATGAGACCAACCTTGGCGTCGCGTGATTTGATAATTTCGTGAATGTAGTGTGCGGTAATATCGCGACCGTTAGCTCCAGTTACGGCGATAATCTTGAGATCTTTGCCTGGATTGCTGTAATAAGTGGCAAGGAATTTTGCCTTGGCTTTTTGAAGTTTTGGTTTGAGTCCGGATGTCTTCTTTTGCTCTGCCATAAAAATAGTATATCATCTCTTGGGGAAATGTGCTATAATATGGCTTATCACGTGGAAAAATGTTTTTGCGCGATGATCTTTTAATCTTTGAACGGTGGAATAGTAATCTGCAGAAGCAGATGCTATCCACATATGTGCCCGTAGCTCAGTTGGATAGAGCGTCAGCTTGCGGAGCTGAAGGTCGTACGTTCGAATCGTATCGGGCATACCATATTTGCAGAAGAAATCGTCTATCTTGGCATTTTTCTCTTCTCGCTCGACCAAAAGTCGCGCTTCAAAGAGAGAAAATACCAACCTAGGCGATTTTTTCTAGCAAATATTCTTTGATAATTTTTCTCGCTTGCTCGCCCAATAGGCGCGCTTCGCTCGGAGAAATTACCAACCTACGGCTTTTTTGCTACGATATATTTTTGTAGTTCAGAAGAAGAAACTACCAATCTGCGGTTTTTTGATTTCAAATTATTTCTCTTCTCGCTCGACTATTAGTCGCGCTTCGCTTGAAGTGGTTAGGATTGAGTCATTGTGGCATAATAAAAAAGAATATGTTCGAGAATATAAAGAAAAAGCAAGAAGCGGGAGCTGGAGAGCGGACTAGTGAAGAGCCTGCTAGTATTTGGGATACCCTTGCCAATGAGCCGTTTGCTGGTGATTCTAGGAATGCTAGTGACGCACGTGAAAAAGATATACCTAGAGAGGCGTCTTATATTAGTAGTATGAGGCAGCGCATAGCGAGGATGGAGGGAGTCTCAGAGAATGCGACGCTCGATAGTATGATATTGTACGGCCCTGGAGCTTTCATGTCTTTGCTCCAAGCAAAGGTTGGGGCTGGTCGTTCGAAAGAATTGATAATCTCTATGCTCGATGAACAAGTGAAAAATGACTATATTCGGCGTTATGATTTGCCCAAAGATGCGACTTGGGAGGATATACGCGATGAGGATGTCGATGCGTTTATTGATGATTGTGAGGACAACGGATTAAGTTTGGACGAAGGAGATGATAATTATTTTCTGAAACATCCAGAGGAATATCGTAAAGTTTTAGTAAAGAGATACGAGTTGCCGAAAGATACGAGCCTAGAAACGGCCAGAGGCGTGTTTATGGCGCAAAATGAAATTATGGATGAGCGAATTAATAATGGCTCGTCGTTTGGGTATTTAGAAAAGTATATTGAAGATAGACAACAAAATAACCGTGGGGATAGTGGGGCTGTAGGGGTAAGTAATCCCCTGCTAGATAAGTATATGAGTGGCGAATATGGCAACGTGACTTCGGCGACAAAAAAAGACGAGATGCCGCCAAAAAAGAAGTCATTCTTTGGGTTCTTCGGGGGGAATAAATAAGAATGTAAAAAATCCCCGATTAGGAATATTAACTTTTGTAGTTAGTATTCTCACTCGGGGATGATGGGTTATCGCTTTAGTCTTCTGACTCTGCCCTGACGATTGCCAGGCCGGCCGCACTGGCGTATATGTTTGAAATAAACATGGTTATAATGACCGTGATTACGCATATCTCGAGGTCGACTCCAGTCTCAACTTCGTAGCCGCAGAGTATTAATGAGAGCAATAACGTAGTATCGGCTCTCGTCGTGATGGCGAGCGGGCCTTTATTAGGTATTACCTTCGCGACAACATCGCTACCCACGAGGCTGCGTACCGACATGATGAATGCCGATGTAGCTCCAGCGTAAGGTAGTATGTTTTCGGAAAGCGCTCCTATAATAACAAGTAGGAGAACAAGGGGGATAAGGACGACAAACGCATGGTGCTCTTGCTCCTCAATTATTCCTAGGCTTCTGGGCGGTTGCGCGTTCTTTGATTCTCTTCGGATTGTTTCTTTGAGATATGCAAAGAATATGAACGTTCCGATTCCAATTAGCATGACGGGCATACACCATTCAAAGCAGTAATCGCTGAGAAGCGAAATGCCAAAAAGGCGTTCGACTACATGATCGCCGCCATCAATAATGACGGCGAGGACGAATACGCTTGTGGCATATTTTAGTCCTTTGAGCTTTTCTAGCATAAGACTCTCCTTAATTATAGAGTTCTAGTACATTGTTAGCGTTTCTGCAAAATGAGAAAAAAGCGATAGATTAAAGAGCTAGCTATAACGGAATAGCCGTTACGGATTTTAACATATTCATAATTATTTGTCAATTACTGGATATTAGTTTGGCATTTTGATAATGATCGGGTAGGTGTTGTATTTTGCTGGATTACGCATATTTGTGACATAATGGAAGAAAAGAGGTGTTTTTATGAAGAATGACGGGGAAAGATATATACCTGGTACAAATCGGAGCTGGAGGCGAGAATTGCCTGAGGGGTATATAAATTCGTTGACGAGTAAGGATGGACTTCCGTATGATAATGGCTGGAACTATGACGAGCGGGAAGATGAGAACGAAGATGAGGACGAAGGAGATGGCGAGTCTAAAAAATCCGGCTGGGATTCATTAGATAAAAAGCATTGAAAATGTTGAGAGTTGAAAACGCTTCATTTGAGGTAAAGAAAGGACGAAAAAAACTAGTCATTCTTGATGATGTTTCTTTTTCAGTGAAGCCTGGAGAACTTGTAGTAATTACTGGTCCGAACGGTAGCGGTAAATCAACATTGGCGAAGATTATTGCCGGTGTCGAAATGCTTAGTAATGGCAAAATCATCCTGAACGAGCAAGATGTCTCAACGAAAGATTGTACGGAACGTGCCAGAATGGGGATTGCCTATTCCCTACAAGCTCCAGTGCACTTCAAAGGTTTGACAGTGCGAGATTTATTGCAGATTGCATCTACGAGTGGCGAGACTTTCTGTGGTGAGAATTTAGCCGAGGTGAATGGCTTGCTAGAAAAAGTTGGCTTGGATTCTGGGCAATATTTGGATCGTGAAATTAATAGTTCCCTTTCTGGTGGCGAATTGAAGCGCATTGAGATAGCTTCGGTGATTGCACGAAATGCGTCGTTCACAATTTTTGATGAGCCGGAAGCCGGCATTGATATTTGGAGCTTCAATAATCTCATAAAAGTGTTCAAGGATATGCGTAAAAATAGTTCAGAACATGCGATTGTGATTATTTCACACCAAGAACGTATTATGCAGTTGGCGGATCGCATTATTGTACTTAAAGACGGAAAAGTTGCGCTGGACGGAAAAAGTGAGAAAGTTCTAGCTGCGATGGGGGACGTAAAATGATGGACTTAGACAAAATTGAGCGCGATTTGATGCGTGAGGTGTCTGGAGTAACTGAAATTCCAGAGGGGGCATATAATTTTCGCGTAAATGGAAAATCGATTGGTCGACATAGCTCAGATAGAATTGACATTATTCCAAAACACGGCAAGAGCGGTATAGATATCCGTATAGCAAATGATACTAGGGGTGAGATAGCGCATATTCCGGTAATCATTAGTGCGAGTGGGCTGAAAGAGGCGGTTTATAATGATTTTTATATTGGCGATAATTGCGAAGTGACGATTATTGCGGGATGTGGGATTTATAACTGTGGAGCCGATGATTCAATACATGATGGTATTCATACGTTTTACGTTGGGAAAAATTCAACAGTATACTACATTGAAAAACATTGCGGCATTGGGCCGGGAGCTGGCAAGATACTAAATCCGACGACGAAGTTATTTTTAGGCGAAGGAAGTCGCGCGGAGTTGCTGATGGAGCAGATTAAGGGTGTAGATTCGGCTAGACGCTTGACCGAAGCGGAATTAAAAAAAGATGCGCAAGTCATGATTAAAGAGAGATTATTTACGCATGGCAAACAGCTAGCGGAGAGTAAGATTGTGGCACATTTGTTGGGTGATAACTCGTCTGTCGATATTGTGTCGCGCGCGGTTGCGCAAGATTACTCGGTGCAGAATTTCTCTTCTCACATTATTGGAAAGGCAAAATGTCGGGGACATTCGGAATGCGATGCGATTATTATGGATAATGCGCGAGTGAATGCTGAGCCGGCACTGGATGCGCAGGATGTTGATGCGGAATTGATACATGAGGCAGCGATTGGAAAAATTGCAAGTGATCAGTTGATGAAGCTGATGACCTTGGGCTTATCGCGTAGGCAGGCTGAGGCGCAAATTATAAATGGGTTTTTGAAATAAAAAAGAGCGCCCACGGTGTTGCCGGGGCGCAGATAGTTTTTAGTCTTCGGGTAACTTGCCACCGTTCTTGGCGATTTGGCGGTTTTTGAATCGGGAGTCGCTGGTGACATCGCGGACGACGACGATGGGTTCGGGAATGTCGACCTTCGTTTCGTTGTTCGGCACTTCGATCTCGAGAATTGCATGGTTCTCATTTGAAGGGTAAATATCAATCTCGAGGGCGAGGCCGTTCGGCTGAGGTATGCGGTAGCGTGTTTTGATTACCGGCTGGCAATCGGGGTCAGCTTCCTGTTGGACCAGTTTGGAGTATTCTGCGAACGAGATGGCCTCTTCTTCTTCCAGCCGCGTTGCGCGCTCTCCAGTTTTGCGCTTTGTGGTTTTGACGAACGTATGGTTGCCGGACTCCTCGAGCTGACGGACACGTCTTTCTTCGTCGGGCGAAGAGGTGAGATAAATTTGTATGATCGTGATCTGTCGACAGCCACCCATCGAGGTGAGTGTGTCGATATCGGGCCGCTTGATGAGATACTTGTATTCAATCTCTTTGGCGGCGGTACTGGGGTTATTTGTTGCTGACATAATACCTCCTTTCGAAGACTATTTTAAGGTTGCATCGCAAAGCGACAGATATACTATAACAAATTTACTGCGAATAGAGAAATAATATGCGGGCTTTGGCGGCCTCTATAAATATGATAGAATAAGAAGTGGAAGCGTGGCCGAGTGGTTGAAGGCGCACGACTCGAAATCGTGTGGGCAGAAATGTCTCGGGGGTTCGAATCCCTTCGCTTCCGCCAGGTTGATATTAAAAGAACCCGTTGCCGGGTTCTTTTTTGATTAGCTCTTCCCTATGACGGCTAAGGTTGCGATAACGACGACAATTATGAGCAAAATGCCTATGACAATAAGAACTAATCGAAGTCGTTGTTTGTGGGTTTTTCTCGCAAAATAACCTTCGCCAATCGTGGTTGACGTGGCGGATGGC
This sequence comes from uncultured Candidatus Saccharibacteria bacterium, assembly GCA_947304395.1. GTDB lineage: Bacteria > Patescibacteriota > Saccharimonadia > Saccharimonadales > Saccharimonadaceae > UBA2834. The sequence goes on along the minus strand of CAMZBA010000001.1, from coordinate 18,746 downwards.
GCTCCTGGGTCGGCCGGCGTAGCTACTGGCGCAGACGAGGCTGAGACAAATTTTGCCGACGGTGCAACCTCGATAACGGGAGTAGTTTTATGGGGCGCGTTACTGTCGATTGGTGAGCTAGTAGTCTTGAGCGCGGTTTTATCTGATGGTTTGGCTTGGGTTAAGGGGTGATTTTGAATGATTTTATTCATTGTGTGATTTAATTAAAGTTCGATAATTCGATAACCATAGACGTATTCGATTCTAGTTGGGCCATGCTGGCGGATGAGGTTGTGCTCGCTAGGATAAGTGTGTCCGTGTAACAATACTTGGGGCGGTTTTTGGTCGATATATTGCAGGAGTGCGTCGAAGCCTTGGTGGGCGACTTCGTCTTCGTCGTTTATGCCGCGAGGTGGGCAATGTGTGATGAAAATGTCGACTTGAGGGTAATCGGCGAGAATGTTATAAACTTCCTCTTGGGTATACATAATAGCGTAAGGATTTGCTTTGTAGCGGACGCAACCCTGGAGGCCGGCAAAACTTTTGCCTTGATAGTGCCAAATCATTTGGTGAAGATTCATAATACCCAATTCTTCCATATATTGACCACTATCATGATTGCCGTAGATACCGATTTTAGGGACATTGGTGATATCGGCAAGTGGCAAAAGATCCTCTCTTGCAAAGTCGCCAAGACTAATTATCAGCTCAACGTTTTCACTGATGGCTGTTTGACGAATGTCTATTTGGGGTCGACGATCTGCTAGCACGAGTGTTTTCATGCTATTAGTTTATCATATGAGGTCGTATGTCTCTGTTGAGGTATAATGAGAGTAAAGGAGAATGTGATGGCGAGTATTTTTACGAAAATTATTAATGGCGAATTGCCCTGCTATAAGATTTACGAGGATGAAAAGACATTTGCTTTTTTGAATATTAATCCAGAAGCGCGTGGCGATACGCTGGTTGTGCCAAAGGTTGAGGTTGATAAAATATATGATTTGGCGGATGAAGATTATTCTGCCCTATGGCTAGCGGTTAAAAAAGTTGCAAAGCATATGGAAGAAGTGACTGGACGACGAACGATTATGAAGGTGATTGGTAAAGACGTACCGCATGCACATGTGCATGTGATGCCTCTAGATGATTCATGGGAAGAAGATAGAATCATCAAAATGAGTGACGAAGAGCTTAGAGAGACCTGTGCGGAATTGGCGTTCTAAGCGATTTTGCGAGATGCTTGCGGTTGTGGGGTGGCTTGGGGTTGTCTTTGAATGACTGGCGTTTTGGTGTTGCGGTTATCGTAAAAATGCTCAGACCGCCGAGTGGCTGCCGTTGCTGCTTCGTCGAACCCCCTATAGATTGAAGTCTTTTTATAATCTTCGCGAAATGACAATTCGGCGAGGTGGGAAATTTTGTACGGCGATTGGTCGAGGTCTTTCTGAATACTTTGGGTGACCTTGATAATAGTAGTGAAGGTTTTATCGCGAAAAGCGCTATCGCGATCTATGAAGAGGTTAGCCACCTTGTCGGGGTCGTATTCGCCGTTTTCGTCAGCTGGACCTAGAGCTAGTCGAATATCGGATGGGAGTTCTTTGGTTAGTCGGCGTAGTTCTTGCTGCGTAATTAGTTCGATTGTGCCAAGATTATCTAAGTCTTGGTCCTCTTCTCTGGTTAGCTTCCCGTCATTGTTATATTCGTCCATGAGCGGTGAGATAAATAGCTGATTTTGCATAGACATTTCGTAGAGTATTTTGAATGATATTAAAGCGGTTTGCTCCTTGTCGATATTGAGGTCGCCAAATTCTGGCACGGAGGAGTGTTCGAGCGTATCGTCAATTGTGCGCTTATCTACGCCGACGCAGTATTTGGGAACGTGAGTTTGCCATGATAAGTCTCCGTCTTCGTCGCGGCAGTAGCGAATATCAGTAAATCCGACGGGGTAGCCGAGATTTTTATCGTTTGAGCTAATTAATATTTTTTCGCGCACGCCTGATTCGTCGGGTTTGGTCGTAATGTCAAATGCGACTGGGCACTTAAAATCGGAGCTCCGCAAAAAGAATGCGGCATCGACGCGATTGCTGAAATCATCGAATTCGGTCGGCCAGATTGAGTCGGCAGTGTAGCTTTCGCCCTCTTCGTCATAAAAGAGGTTGCCGTTATTGATGGAAAATTGGACGAGATATTCAATAGCTTTGGGGTGGTATTGGTCGTCAGCACTTTTGGAATATTCGAAGTTTCTTTGGTTTCTTGCTACGTATTCCTTATCTTTTCGAATAAAGCGTCTATGGACCGGTGAACTCGAGAAATCATCAATAGTGGGTCGGAAGTTCTCTTTGACGATTTTCTCGAGCGCCTCGGTCTTGCGCTTATTTTCGGCTTTTCGAGCTTCTTCGTGCGCTTCGGTGCTATAGGTATTGGCGGATTCGGCTGCAAATGACATATTTTTTCGTTGTTTATTTTTGTTGGTGGCTTATTTATATATAGCATAAACACTTTAAAAAGTCAAGATAGGAAAAAGCGGGACAGTGTTGTCCCGCTTAGGCGGCGAGTGCCGCTCTGACCGCTGCCACCGCCTGTTCGAACTGGTCGGCATGCTTTTTGGTAGGCATAAGGGAGATGTACCCTTCCTTTACAGTGCATCCGCCGATTCTTCCGATCAGCCGAGCGGACTGAATAGCATACCAAGCTTTCTTGAGCTGTTCGCTCGTGGAAGCGCCAGTATATACGATGGCATTAGTCTTTGCAGTAAGGTTCGCGTTTGTCATGGCGTTTCCCCCTTTTCTTGATGTGCTATGGACAAATCGTGACCTTATTGTAGCATAGAACTTAAAATTTGTCAAGCATAAGCGTTGAATGGTGTTCGGTTCGACTTGCCTAGATAAGGCGTAGCTCGGCTTTCATTTTTTCGAGAAGGTCTTGCTTAATCTTGAGTTGTTCGCGGGTTTCGTCGACAAGTTCTTTTGGTGCCTTTTTGGTGTAATTAGGATTGCTGAGGCGTGCATCAAGAGTATTGATTTCGCTACCAAGTTTTAGGATACGATCCTCGAGGTTGTGCTTGTATTTATTGAGGACATCTTCTGGGATTTGCAAGTAAATATTGTGATTTGGAATTGCTAAACGAAGACCGCTAAGTTCGTCGGTACTGATTTTTGGTACACACGGAGCTTTGGTTAGGTGTTGGATGAGAAGTTGGTTGTCGTACATAAGCGGATCGTCGTCAAAGGCGATTGGATAAGACGCTGCACCTGGCAAGCTCTGGAAATGACTACGGATATTGACGATGATTTCTTTGAGCTCTTCGAACCTCTTAACTTTTTTATGGTCGATTTGATATGGTTTTGGCCAGTTTTGAGTAATAAGCATGCCGCTAGTCCAGCTGAGGGTTTGCCAGATTGTTTCGGTGACGAATGGCGCGAATGGGTGGAGCATGATAAGAATTTGCTCGAGAGTCGATTTGAGAAGCGTAGTATCTTTCCAAAGTTTTTCGCTTTCAATAAACCAGTCAGCGTATTTGTTCCAGATGAGGTCGTAAAGAAGGTCGCCAGCTTCGGCGAAGCGATAGTTAGCGAGAAGCTTCTGAATCTCCTTGTTTGCTTGATTAATTTGGTGACAAATCCAATCCTCGCTGTAGTTGTCGATTGTTAGTTCTTTGTCGCCTTTCGGGTTGTCATCGACGAGTTGCTGAATGAGGCGCGCAACGTTCCAGAGTTTATTGCAGAGATTGCGGCTTGCGATAACTTTGCTTGTGCTGAATGCTTGGTTAACACCGGCGGAACGGCTTGCGATGAGACCGAGGCGTAGTGCGTCGGAACCATATTGACTAACGATTTCAATTGGATTGATGACGTTGCCTTTTGACTTGGACATCTTCTGCCCTTTTTCGTCTAATACCATACCGTGCATATAGACATCTTTGAATGGGATGTCGCCAGTGACATAGAGGCTAAGCATAATCATGCGACCGACCCATTGGAACAACAAGTCGGCGCCAGTTTCCATAACAGAGGTTGGAAAATGTGCTTTGCGTTCGCTGGTAGTAATGTATGGCCATTGGCCGGAACTAAACCAGGTATCGAAAGTGTCTTCGTCGCGCATATAAGTGTTGCCGTTTTTCTTTAGCTCCGTCTTATCGACATGCTCATCGAAAATCCAATCTGATGGGTCGTTGATGTTTTGGAAGGCAGGAATTGGGATGCCCCACGGAATTTGGCGTGAGATGTTCCAATCTTTTAATTGTTCAAGATAGTTGATAAGAACTTGCTTTTTGCTAGCGGGGTGGAATTTGATCTTCCTTGCCCTGAGCGCTTTGATGGCCTCTTTTGCTAGTGGTTTTACATCTACAAACCATTGTTCTTTGAGTAACGGCTCAATGACGGTATCGCACTTGTAGCAGTGGCCAACGGAGTGCGTGATTTTTTCTTCTCCACGAAGTAGCCCCTGCTCTTCTAGGTTTTTGAGAACCTTTTTGCGAGCATCTTGGACGGTGAGGTTTTCATAGTTGGCGCCCGCATTTTCATTCATTTTGCCATCGAAACCAATGACTGTAATCATTGGAAGATTGTGACGTTGGCCAACCTCATAGTCGTTTTGATCGTGTGCTGGTGTAATTTTTACAACACCCGTGCCATATTCTATGTCGGCATGCTCGTCGGCGATGATAGGTATCTCGCGATCAGTAAGTGGAAGTTTGAGCATTTTCCCTACTAGATGTTTGTAGCGCTTGTCTTCTGGGTTGACGGCCACGGCAGTATCGCCAAGTAGGGTTTCAGGCCGCGTAGTTGAGACGATTAATTCTGTGACACCTTGCGATGGTTCTACTAATGGGTATGCGATTTGCCAGAGCATGCCCTTCTCGTCTTTATGCGTTACTTCAATGTCCGCGAAGGCAGTTTGATGTTTGGTGCAGAAGTTTACAAGCTTCTTACCTCTGTAGATTAAGCCGTCATCCCATAATTTTTTGAAGGTTTTATAGACGGTGTCAGTTACTTTTGGATCTAATGTAAAAGTTAAGCTACTCCAATCACAAGAAGCACCGAGAGCGCGAAGCTGTAGTTCCATATTTCCGCGCTGCTCATGGACGAAATCCCATACCTGAGAGTATAACTGGTCACGAGTGTAATCGAAACGGGTCTTCCCTTTTGATTCAAGATAGCGTTCGTAGACAACCCATGTCTCAAAGCCGGCATGATCTGCTCCTGGAATATACCATGTATTATCTCCCTTGAGGCGATGGTACCTCGTGAGGATATCTTCTAGGGCAATTGTTAGTCCGTGGCCAATATGTAAGTTGCCGTTAGCGTTTGGCGGCGGCATTACGATGGTGTAATTCTCTGCTTTTTTGTTTGAACTAGGTTTAAATGCGCCGGATTTTTCCCAGAGTGCGTATACGTCTGGCTCGTATTCGTTCGGCTCGTAGGCTTTACTAAATTTCATGTGAATATTATAACATATTTTTAACTAATTTGCCTCTTATATGCGTTATTGTACAAATATCTTTTACTTTATGTATTTATGCTGTTGTATTTTGGTATATTTTTAGCAATTTGGGATAAAAAAGAGCGCTTTTTGCGCCGATTTTTCTATTTTTTCATCAAAAACCATGATTTTCACATGAAAAAGTTCGTAAAAATCACGAATATTTCACGTGAAATATTTACAAATAGCTAAAAATGTTTTCTGCTATGCGTACACCTTACGTTCGTTCGTCCCAAACGATTACTCGTTGGTGATTTAATTTTAGCGCAAGCGGGATGCTAAGTCAAATGGTGGCTAATAAATAGATAAATGTTAACATAATCTTTTTGCACTTTTTGGGGGAAATGTGGATAATGATGTTATGGCGTTTATTCGTAAATTTAAGACTGGAAGTGGCGCGACTGGTGTTCAGGTTTGTTGGAAACAGGGCGGGGAAGTCGTGAAGACCGTTCATATTGGTTCGGCAAATAGCGATTTGGCTTTGGAAAAATTGCTAAAAAAAGCGCAAAAAGTGATCGATGAGGGGAAAAGACCACTTTTTGATTTACGGAAATTTGATAAAAAGTCTTGACATAAGGTGTTATTTTTTTTAAAAAAAATTTTTTTGCGCTTCGCGCATTATATTTTTGTGATTTTATTTTTGCTTTTTGCTAAAAATAAAAAAATTTTTTCCGCCTGCGGCGGAATATATTGCATAGACTACGCAGACTGCGTAATCTTGTTTATGCATTTCGTGATATATTTTATGCGCTAGATTTTTGCACAATTTTTTGCACAGGTTTTTCAACAGGATGCAGTATGGCGAGTATGCGTTGCATTTTTTCTTGTGTTAGATCTGTTGGCAGACATAATACTTTTGGATGTATTGATTCGGCGATTGGCGCCATTTTGCTACTGTAATGATAGCGACGATTTGAGTTTGGGCCGGGGTAGAGAAGAGGGGAATACCATCTTCGTATGAAAAAGCCGGAGCTAGTTAGTATATCGTAGACTTTTGTGGCGGTTGAGGCGTCCTTAAATAGTATTGGGTATGCTAATAGCGGTTCGTCGTAATTGTTGAAAAGTTCAAAATCTGGGTTATTAGCTAGTTTTTTGTTGTAGGCACGAACGTTTTTTAGGCGCAGTTTATAGATGGCCGGTAGGGTGGGGAGGTGTTTAAGGATGGTGTTGTTGATAAATTTAGTTGATGCATAAGGGCGAGATTGCTCTGCGGATTGTTCGTATGGCGCTACGGCGAGCTCGAATAGGTGGGCTTTGAAAGCTAGATTGCGTACGTCATTAAATATCGAGTTTGGTAGACGATGAAGGAGGCCATTTTGAAAACGATATGTGCGCGACCTTAGGTCTAGGCCAAGTGGCGGTTGTGGCAAATTTAGTAGGGAAGTGGTTATTTCTTCGTAAAGCTTTTGATTCTTCTTTTTGAGTTCGGGATTTACATAGATAGCGCCACCGAATTTAGTATTTTTGATTACTTTTTCGACACCAAATGAGTGGACGGAAATATCGGCTAGTATTTCGCCGGATTCGTTGGTAGCCATTCGAGTAAGACAGTGTGCGGAATCTTCGATTAGGATTAGGTGGCGTTTTTTAGCGAAATCGGCGATTGCTTGGGCCTTGTCGCCAATTATGCCTAAAGTGTGCTGCATGACTACCGCAACAGTTTTTGAATTGTAGCATTTTTCTGGTTGAGTGAGGCTGAGGGTGCTAGGGTCGATGTCGGCATAGGTAGGCTTTAGGTTACTAACAAGAATTGGGTTTATAGCAGTGATACAAGTATATGGTTGAGTGATAACTTCGCCATGACCATATATATTATATATGGCTTGAAAAACAGTCGCCATGCCGAAGCGTGCTTTAAAAGTCAAAAACCAATCGTCTGGGTCGGTGTTGGAATATTTGGCGAGTGATTTGCGAACGGCAAGATTTGACTGTATTAAATCCATCACTGATATTATAGCGTATTTTGAACAACTTTTTTAGAGGCGGAGAACAATTAGTGAATAATTGAGCGCGGCGAAATGTCTAAATCATAAGGATCGGAAGCGTTTTCGCCGGATTGAATGGAATAATAGGCGGCCGATGCGACCATGGCGCCATTGTCAGTGCTTAGCTTTGGTTCAGGGAAGAACACTCGATGGGTTTTTGAGAAGGATTGCTTTAGCTGTGTGCGCAATTCTTGGTTTGCTGACACGCCACCTGCAAGAAGGATGGATTTTGCAGGATATTTTTGACTTGCTTTTTTTAGTTTCTGAATAAGAATGTTGACCGCTGTTGCCTGAAAGCTGGCGGCAAAATCGGCGATTTGTTGTTCGGATAGATGCTTTTGAAGTTCATAAGACGGGGTAGTGATTGGCAGGTTAAGCTCTTTTTGAACTGCGCGTAGGACGGCTGTTTTTAGGCCGCTGAAAGAGAAGTCTAATTCGTCGACTTTTGGAATTGGGAGTATATACTTGGCTGGATTGCCTTTTTGAGCAGCTTTGGCGATTGAAGGGCCGCCAGGATAGGGGAGACCAAGAATTTTTGCAATTTTGTCAAAGCATTCGCCAATGGCGTCGTCGCGCGTAGTGCCGATGATATCGAAATGGTCGTGACGCTGCATGTGGATGATTTGAGTATGTCCGCCTGAAATAACTGCGGCGAGTAATGGAAATTCTGGCTGATAGCCACTAAGCCAGTTGGCGTAGATGTGGGATTTTAGGTGATGTGTAGGATAGAACGGGATATTATTGACGACTGCTATTGTGCGAGCGGCTAATGTGCCAACAAGAAGTGAGCCGACAAGTCCCGGAGTGTGCGTGACGGCAATGGCATCAATATCGTGGATGGAAAGCATTGCGTCCGTGAGTGCCTTTTCTATGACGGGATTGATGGCTTCAATGTGGCTGCGGGCGGCTACTTCTGGAATTACGCCACCATATGCGGCGTGAATATCGATTTGTGAAACAACAACATTAGACAATATTCTACTCCCGTTTTCGACAACGGAAGCTGCAGTCTCGTCGCACGAGCTTTCAATTCCCAAAATTTTCATTTCCATTATTATACCATAATTTCAGCTTTTTGCTTTTTTGTTTATGTGTAAGCGTTTATGTTATTATTAACATAAGGATTAATATGTAGAGAGGTCTAAAAATGGAAAAAGTTCATGATTTTATTGGTAGTCTGCTTGATCAGAAAGGGATTACCGATATTGAGCCGGAAGCCCGCGAACAACTTATTAGCGAATTGACGGAATTATTAATGCAGGAAATTGATAATGCCGCCATTAGGGCTTTACCGGAAGAAAAGGCGATTGAGCTTGCTGATGGATTAGAGAATGGCTCAATAAAACCTGAGGATGTTGGTGCTTTTTTGATTGACGCCGGCTTGAACGTAGAAGAGATTTCAATGATTACGATGTTGCAGTTTAGGGATTTTTATCTTGGGAACGCTGTGCCGGATGTAGAAGCCAATGAACCGGCGGTCGCAGCGAATTAGTCGGTAGGAGCTTGCTTATGATTAATGCTGGTGAAAAAATAGGGAAAGTCGAAAGTGGTGAGCCGGGTGAGCTGTCTAGTGAGCAAAAGCGAGCACTCGCTCGAGCATCTATGGGGGCGGCTGAAAACGCTTCATCTGAAAATAGTAGCAAAGAAGACCTCTCAGCTACACTAAGTGAAGGCGGCAATGATGCAATCTCTAACGATTCTAATGAGGGGGTAGGTAAAAATACGGCTGTTCCAGAAGATGTCACGGTTGAGTCTGGTAGCGAATCGGACATTAGCGTTGATGATGAAGGAGTGGTGAAGGAAGACTCTGGTGAAGCGGCGTTGATGGAGGATTATGAAGGAATTCCAGACTACGAACCAGTTAGTTTAGAGAGTGGCAAAGATAAAGATTATGCTACGGGTCCGATATGGAGAGTCGCAGTAGAGAGATTAAATCCAGAAATGTCTCCTAAGGACGTTGCGGCCGTGGTAGCATTTGCGCATATATGGAATGAGTATTTGAAACCTAGCGAGAGGGAAGCTTTGCTAAAAGGCCAGAAAATTGACGGTTTCGAAAGTGATGGTATGATGCTCATGTTGAATAAGGCTCATGTTGTAAGTTCTGAGAGGGCGACCGGTTCAGAAGGGGCAGGAAATAATAATGACCAGCCTGGTGAAAAAGAGAGTGGCAATGGCGATGGCGCCTCTGGTGAAGCGGGCAGTGAAAACGGCGAAGATTCAGCGGATTATGAAGCAGTATCGATAGATGATATTGCGGGCATGAAAAAGAACATCGATACAGAAAAAGCCTTAAAGAAGCTGGAAAAAGATGGTTTAACGGAAGAGCAACTTAGCGAATATCGTTCTGTAATTAAATATGGAAAGTTGGAGAAGTTTGCGCCGATTGTTAATTACTTTAAGTCTGAACAGGTAAGGAAAGTAATTCCAGAGTCGAGTCTAATCTATGCTATTGATGAATCTGGTCTAGGGTATGCTAATGCCCTGATTAAAACTGGTTTAGTTAAAGTTTCTGATGAATTCTCGAAATTTATCGAAAATAGTATAGCTACCGTAAAAGGAAAAGTGGATCTTATGCGTTCGCAAATTGGTGATTTGCCTCCATTGGAAGCTATGACTATAGAAGAAATAGAAGGGATGGGATGGTGCGACGAGACACAAATCGTTAAAGATAGAGATGGGAAAGAGGTTCCTATATTTGAGGCATACGATGGAATGCTATATCCACATTTTGTAACTTTCGTTGACTTGATCCATTCGAGATGCGATGGTGACGAGGCGCTATATAAGAGTATTGTTGATTATGTAAACGGTGAAAACACTTTGCCGCAAGATTCTGCAGAAAAAGGAATGATTGATACGCTAATGAAGGCAGGGCTAATTAAAAAATCGCATGACGTTGCGACGGGAGGAGAGTAAGAATGGGGAATAACTATTTAGGGAGGAATAAGTAATGGTACGTGCAGCGGGTGAAGCTCCTTCTGGTGGTGCGTCTGGAGAAAAAAGAGAACGGCGCGAGCTTAGTGATGAGATGCGAAGAAGATTTGCTAGGAGAATTCTAGAAATTAGCATGACGTATGGTCTTACGGAAGATGATGAGAAAAGTCTTTTTGCCTTATTAGATTCGACTTATGGCGAAAAAAGTGGCGACAACAAGGATGGCCAAAATGGTGGCGACAACAAAGATGGCCAAGGCAACGGCGACAATAAAGATGGCCAAAATGGTGGTGATACCAAGGATGGCCAAAATGGTGGCGACAACAAGGATGGCCAAGGTGGCGGCGATAATAAGGATGGCCAAAATGGTGGCGACAACAAAGATGGCCAAGGCAACGGCGACAACAAGGATGGCCAAAATGGTGGCGACAATAAAGATGGCCAAGGTAACGGTGACAACAAAGATGGCCAAGGTGGCGGCGATAATAAAGATGGCCAAGGTGGTGGCGACAATAAAGATGGCCAAGGTAACGGTGACAACAAAGATGGCCAAGGTGGCGGCGACAACAAAGATGGCCAAGGCAACGGCGACAACAAGGATGGCAAAAATGGTAGCGACAACAAGGACGGCCAAAATGGCGAGAATGGCGAGAATGCGCCAGATTATAGTCCTTTGACGTATGAACGAGCCAAAAAGAGTGGGGATTCGTCTATTAGTCCAGTGTCGAAAGAGTCGATTAAAAAGAAACATCCAGAGCTATCTGACCAAGATATTAGTATTGCGATTTCGTTCGTATCTGCGTGGAATCGCATAAGCCACGAAGATAGACTAAGAATGTTGAAGAATGGCGCGATAAAAGACCTCGAGGGTATGGTAGATTCGTTGCTAGCGGCTGGGTTAATAGAGATTGGCGGCAGTGACGAGCCCAGCGACGAGAACAGTGAAGATGACGAAAGTGAAGAAAACGACGAGAATGGAGAGGATGACGACAATAAAGAAGATGGCGAGAATGGCGAGCGTGACAAAAAAGCTGGTGAATTTGTCGATGATAAGGATAAAAGTTTCTGGCTAGAGGTAGTAAAGAATATTGATCCAATTGATTTGTTGGATAAGCCAGACGTCTATTCGATTGATGTGATTAATGACCTTGAAGAGGAATATGAGAGCGATCGCGAAAAATTAGCAGATGAACTGATGGATAATGGCAAATTCGGCGATTGGTATGAAAGCCAGGGTGGAAATGTTGCCGATTTGGCCGATATGGGCTTCAAGGCGCTTTATGAGCTGAAGCAGCAGTTCGAGAAGTCGAAAGAGCCTGACGAAAAACCGCAAGAAAAGAACGAAGGTGATTTGATTGCGGTTGGGCTTAACAGCGATGATGAAATAACTCGCCGTGCACGCGAAATAGCAAAAGAGAAGATCGAAGCGGATATTAATTCGCAAAAGGGCCTCCTTGGCTTCTTTAAGAAGATTTGGCTCACGCAAACAAAGATACTTCGTCAAGATAGAATGCAAGGTGAGATTAGGAAGAAGATTATAGAGAAGAACAATCTTCTAATGAAGAAAGAGTCGGGTACAATTAGCGCTGATGAAGAGAAGAGGCTAAAAGAACTTCAAGATGAGCTTGGCGCGGATAGTTGGACTGCGAGCGAAGGAGATACGGAACGCTTTGTGTTAGCGCATGTTAACAATATGCGCGAAGCGGTTATGAGTGCGAAAGGCGAGTCGATGTTTGTCTATGGCGTAGAATACGTAGAAACAAATGAAGACGAATTGAATGAAGACGGTACTGTAAAGCTAGACGCAAACGGCAATCCTATTAAGAAACGTATACCTAAAGCTTATCGTATGGACAAGGATCAGCAGGGTAATGTCAATAAGCAGGAAGTGACTGGTGAGGCGGCAGAGTTTGCGATTGCGATAGAAGGTGCCATTAGGGCTTATGCATCGGCTGTTGGGAATATTGAACGGGATGCTAATTTGACCGCAAATCAGAAGAGAGACAAGCAAAACGCTGAACTAGAAGATTTTCGTAGGAAAATGGACGAGTTAAGGCGGAAAGATATTCAGAACGGCGGCGATGGTACAGCGATTAATAACTATGAAGCCGTCGCGCAGAGAGCCGCTGAACGCGCAAAGCACGAAATTGGTGTAGACGCCGTAATGGATGGCTTTAGGTATATTAACGGTAAAATAAATCGCGAAGTTAACTCTCAGCCACATCATAACGCCATAGAAAAACTTGGCCATATGATAGGCACGATCCCATTTGTCCCAGAAGGCGCTGCTGTAATGTCGGCTTGGATTATTATGACTGCTACGAAAACTGCTGGTAATACACTTGGACGTGCGGCGGGTGGTCTCCTTGGCGGCTCGGTGGTTGGAGCGGTCTTTAATGGCTTGAAGTTCGCCGATGATTATAGAGAGCAATATGCAACCGCCGCGCATGCATTGGCTACGAATGCGGAGCTTGGTGACAGGAAATTTGAAGGCAAAATGACAGAAAATGTCATGCGCTTTATGACTCGCGAGAAGAAGGGGGGCGGTAGAGAAAAAATTACTGCCGATTTACTGAGTAATGACTTAAATAAGTTAACAGCCGAATTAAATGCTGCATTCGAGGAGTTTAATAGAGACCCGAATAATGATGAAGCGCGCGCAAAAATGCTAGGTATCGCAACTACTATGAGCGGTTGTATACTAGATGCACGAAACAGGCTCTTGTATGGTGCGGCGCAGCAAGTTGATTTAATGGCATTCTCGAGTAATGATTTGAGCCAAATTGAAAAAGAGCGTCTAAATCTTTGGAAGAGTATAGCGGTGGCGCAGACTGCTTATAATAAGATGAGAGCCAGTGATAGACTTACTGATAGTGAAGTTCCAGACGATAAAGCAATATTTGAAAAATCAAAAGCCAACTTGGAAGGTGTTGTGAAAGAGGGGGAAAGTAAAATAAATAGCGATATTAGGTGGAGCACGGCGAAAAACATCGTAGGCGGTGCTATACGAGGTATTGTTATAGGTGCGCTTGCCGATGATGCGATTGCTAACTTTTCATCCGAGAAGATTAGTACGTTGGAGCATCTTGGTATCGTAAAGACGCATAATAGCGATACGGCTACAAATTCTATCTTGTCTGGATTCCTAGATAAAATTGGCGTGCCAGGATTTAAGACGGAGGATCTCATAAAAGGTGGAGTCTTCAATACCCAGCAAGAGGCCGAGAACTACATAAAGCAAAATGGTGGAAAGCAATCATTCAAGAAAGTACACAATCCATCAAAAGATCAGATGGTGAGTGGTGGCACTCAGAGCGATGCCGAGTATGCTAGAAATAACTTCGGAGAAATCAACAAACGTAAATGGTGGGGATATGGAAAGAAAGAGTCTATACGTAATGAGTTGAGGCTGTATGGAAAACCGGACAGTATGCATATAGACATGAACGGTGTGTCAACGGATGGTCTAGGTAATTCTATAAATACGGAAGCACTTCAAAATGGGGGCAACTTGGAGCTATTGATTTCATTATCGAAAGATTCACAACAGTACCCGATACATATTCCGTTCGATGCGAATGGTGTTGCTGATTACTCGAATGTGCCCGCTGAGATAATGGCGCGACTTCGTGCTGGTGATATTTATATGGCAGAAGTTGCACAGGTCGCACAGCCTGGCGACACGGTAACAAATATTTTTGCAAGTATGCCGTATTATAAGGGCGGCGGTTCAATTGGGGTGCAGACGTTGAAACAAGGTTTTGACTTTGTTGTTGAGGAAATAAAGACCTTGCGTGACCCTGGTGTAACATTCAATCAATTTAGTTTCTTGGCAACTGCATTACATGCTGGCCGCGGTCTCAATATTAGACGCAACGGTGGTCGTGGTCCGTCTGGCGGCAATGGTCCTAAGGGTAATCCTGGTGGTGGCGGCAACAAACCCGACGGCAATCCAGAAGGCAAACCTGATGGCGGCAACAATCCTGACGGCAATCCGGAAGGCAAACCTGATGGCGGCAACAATCCTGACGGCAATCCAGAAGGCAAACCTGATGGCGGCAACAATCCTGACGGCAATCCGGAAGGCAAACCTGATGGCGGCAACAATCCTGACGGCAATCCAGAAGGCAAACCTGATGGCGGCAACAATCCTGACGGCAATCCAGAAGGTGGTAATGGCCCCGATGGTAATCCAGAAGGTGGTAATTCTGAAGGAGGTGGCGAAAACAATGAGGGCGGTGAGGGTCTAGACATTGTTCCGCTAACCGCCGAAGAGTTGTCTAGAACGGGCATGAGACGAATAGACGTCATTAACCGCATGAATGACATGATGAATAAGATTCTACCAACGCTCAGCAGCCCAGAGGAGCGTAACGAGTTGATTGAGGCCGTAAAGAGATGGAACGATATGCGACCGAATCAATGGAGAGTCTTCTTGTCGCGTCCGAATGATCCGCGTAGTCCAGAGAATAAGGCCATGATGGAAGTCTTAAAGAAACATAAGATGGTAAGGGAAGGCTAATCGATTATAAAAATACCCTCCGTATGGAGGGTATTTTTGTGTGAATAAGATATTTACTCTAGCGATAGAACTTCAGGGAAGTAATTGGATCTTTAGATGCAGCTTTAATGGCAGGATAAATGCCGAATAATATACCTACGAAGAGTGAGACGCCGCCAGTAATACCGAGGATTGCCCATGAGATGTGTGGGGCGAAAGGAGTGAGCAATGAAATAATGAATGCGCCAACGTATCCAAGAGCAAAACCGAGGATCCCGCCCATAACACTAAGGATGGTAGATTCAAACAAGAATTGAAGTAGAATATTGCCAGAAGATGCACCTACTGATTTGCGAATGCCAATTTCGCGTGTACGTTCAGATACGGAGACCAGCATAATATTCATGATACCGACGCCGCCGACAACTAAGGAAATAGAAGCAACTAATGTTAACATACTTGATACGATGGAAAGAAGTGAGCCGGCTGGATGGATGTCTTCTGCGCTAGTGATAACGGAGAACGTTTGATCACCGTTTTTTGATTCGGAAAGTTTTTTCTTGATTTCTGAGGTAGTTTTTTCGACAGCATCGGTTGTAGCGGTGCGGATGTCGATTTGTTGAATTTGAATTGATGATTCGAAAGAACTTGCATGGTTAATATCGATAAGAATAGATTGATCAATGTCGATGCCGTTAAAATTGATAGGATCGTCAATTTTATCCAGTACGCCAATAACCATGAAATGCTGGTCGTGATAAGAAAATGTTTTAGTGATGGCTTCTGTGCCGCCAAATTGTTGCATGGCGATATCGTAGCCTAATACAGCGACATTCTTGCGCAAAGTAGTATCAAGAAATTGACCATTTTTTAGATGGAGTGACATGACATCAATAAAAGAGGTATTGGTTGCGACAATATTGGCACCCTGCACGGTGCGGTCGCCAATTTTGATGGCGCCAGTAGAGGCAGCAATTGGAGCAACTGAAGCAACTCCGTCGATTTTACTGATAGTATCGATATCTTGGAGAACGAGGCTTGATTTGATGAATTGATTATTTGAAGTTAATTCGCTAATGATATTTTCGGTAACATCCTTGCCGGTGCTCGGTCGGACTAAAATGAGGTCGGCATTGTTTTTGTCGGAATTGGCGCTAATGAGTTGATTAATGCCGCCAGTTAAAGAGAGAATGAGGACAATAGAAGCTACGCCGATGGCGATGCCTAAAGCGGATAGGAAAGTACGACCGCGATTACGACGAAGGTTATCGACGGCGAGATGGAAATGAGTATTTAGTAATAGTGCCATATTTTAGGATTCCTTCTTTTCGTCTTTAGATTTTTTGTCGGTTTTTTTGACGATTTTTCGAGTTTTTTGTTCTTTCTTCTTGCTTTTATCGGCTTTTTTGTCGTCGTTTGAGCTCTTTTTGATGTCGGCAATTTGTTTTTTGCTAACTCCCTTACCGATAGTGACATGCTCGCCAGAGACAACAACTTTTGTTTGCGAGTCTACCTCGAGTTCTACGGGACGTTTTTTGCTTAGAATACGGACGGATATTTTTTCTGGATCACCAGGACGTGGTAAGTCGCTGTCGGCTACAGTCTTGATGTCCGTGTCGATTTCGCCGTCGAGCATATTGATTACGCGAGTGGCATAGGTAGTTAGGGCAGGGTTATGGGTGACCATAATAATAGTGTTGCCTTGAGCATGGATATCGCGGAGTTCTTCCATAATAATATGGCTACTGCGGCTGTCGAGATTGCCAGTTGGTTCGTCGGCTAGAATAATGGATGGGTCGGAAATAAGGCTACGAGCGATTGCGACGCGCTGTTGCTGCCCGCCAGAAAGTTGATAAGGCATATAATATTCACGCTCGCGAAGGTGAAAATGTTCGAGAATATCGTCGGCTTTGCGGAGGCGACGAGTCTTGTGGTGCCCGGAGTAGATTAGGGGAAGGGAAACATTTTCAATTACGGATAAATTTGGGATGAGATTGAAATTCTGGAAGATGAAGCCGATCTCCTTGGCACGGAAGTGCGCCTTGCGTCGGGAAGGAATTTTCTCAACGTTTTTACCGTTTAATAGATATTCACCCGAGGTTGGTTTGTCGAGGAGGCCAATAATGTTAAGGAGGGTGGTTTTACCGCATCCCGATGGCCCCATAATCATAATGAATTCGCCGCGTTTAACGGTGAGGTCGAAGTTGTGAAGCGCGTAAGATTCTGCGTCGCCAAAACCGTAGCGCTTCGTGACGGCTTTGAGCTCGATGATAGTTTCGTTGTTTTCTTTTGACATCGTGTACTAATTATAAAGGTTTTTTAAAGATAAAGAAAATGCTAATGACAAAAAAGTATCATTGACAATCATTAAAAAACATGATAGAATATGTTTTAGTTTTATCATCATGCCATGATGAGTGTAAAAATAGTTCTTTAATACGAGAAAGGGGGGTGTATTTTATGCGATTACTCGAGTATAGGCCAAGACTATTATTGCCACATTCGCGACAATTTCCTTTTGATGAAGTGGCTGAAAAAATCGTGAAAGCTTTAGAAAAGAGGAACTGGAAAGTCCCCGGAATGGAAGTGGAGTTCTATACATATGGCCACGGTTTTTCAAAGCATACTTACGTACATAAGATAGAAGGTGATGACTTCTATCTGAAGTTTCACCGTACGCAAGGCAGACTGCCTGATGGTTATAATGACGCGGCGGCCATCGTTGAGATTTGGTATGGCAAAGAGATTCTGCACGTTTCTGATGATGAGTTTGGACCGCGGCTTTATTTATACGTAGGTGATGAATGGGAAAAGGATAAACATGACTTTGCGCATAGCTGCAAAGTCAACGCTAAGTTACGTGGTACTTATCTTGAGTATTCTGGAGGCTATTCGAGAGGAAAGAATCGAGCAAAATGGATTATTAATACTGACGATACGGGGCGTCAATATATCGCGGAGAATGGTGGACCTAAAAGGTTTGCAACCAATGAGAAATACCGTGAGTTCGCCGAGCATTTGGAAGAGATTCTGAAGCGTATTCTGGCGACACCGGAGGCCGGAGAGGACTATAATGCTACGGCTTACTATGAACTACCGACTCTGATTCCGTTTGAGGAGGTTAAGCATCCTTTAGGGGATATGTATGCCTACTGTGATGGACGAGTGTATGAGCGAGTAGAGGAAGGTCAAAAGGATCTGGAGTCTTTAGAGCCTTGGAAGCGCTATGTCTATACTGGCGGTGATCGACTGATGAGGTTGACCAGTGGAGTTGAAGTGCCCGAGGTGGCTTACGATGGCTTCATTTGGGCCGGCGAGCTGAAATGCAAAGGTGCAGAAAGATATGTAGACATAACATGCCATTGGCCCACGTTATTTGAGCCGAACTACCTGCTCAAGATTGCACCAAAGCATGCGAACGATATTTACGTTGCAGATAGTGCGGTTTACGAAATAGCGCGCGAAGAGATGTCTACGAGTATTGCGCCACGTGGTATGCTGACGGACGATGAGCTGGATGCTTGCGATGCGGTAAGAGCGCGCAGTATAGTTCCGATTCTGGACTATGATGGTAGCTACAAGCGGCCATTCATGTTGATCAGGCGTGAACTTGATTTTGATGAAGTCGAGCCGGCTGGTTTAGTAAAGCCGTAAAAATACACAATAGGCCCGCGCCGAAAGGTGCGGGCTTTTTCTAGGCTTCGCAAAAAGGATATTTAATGATAAAATACAGGGAGTACGGAGAGGTGTCCGAGTGGTTGAAGGAGCACGCTTGGAAAGCGTGTAAGGTCGCAAGGCTTTCGCAGGTTCGAATCCTGTCCTCTCCGCCAAGTTCAAGAATACAACCCGAAGGGTTGTTTTTTGAGCTT